>DASXKE010000112.1:0-4836 GCA_036496985.1 Gaiellaceae bacterium
TCCACCACAGCCGCAGCGGGAACATGCCGAGGAACGGCGCCCGCCGTCCCAGCTCGGACCGGTCCTCGCGGTCGAACGCCGCGGCGTACTGGGCCGCCTCGGCGGAGGTTGCGTACTCCTTCGAGCCGCCCGACCCGCAGCCCCGTTCGCACGTCCAGCGCATCGTCGCCCCTTCTGCTGCGAAGCGGTAGCGATGACCGAGGAGGCTGCAAAGGAGCACCGGATCGAGCGTAACCACTCTGTTGTCTTTTGCGTTCTCGATCCACATGAGCAGCCAGACCGCCAGCGTCGAGACCGGTCGGATCGAGACCAACATCCCCGCGCGGCTCGACCGGCTGCCGTGGGCGAGGTTCCACTGGATGGTCGTGATCGGCCTCGGGACGGTCTGGATCCTCGACGGCCTCGAGGTGACGATCGTCGGTTCGATCGCGCCGCGCCTGACCGAGCCGGGCAGCGGGATCGCGATCTCAACGGCCCAGATCGGAACGGCGGCCGCCGTCTACGTCGCGGGCGCGTGCTGCGGCGCACTCTTCTTCGGCCAGCTCACGGACCGCTTCGGACGCAAGAAGCTCTTCTTGCTGACGCTCGGCGTCTACATCCTCGCCACGCTGGCAACGGCGGCCTCGTGGACGGCCTGGTTCTTCTTCCTCTGCCGCTTCGTGACCGGCGCGGGCATCGGCGGTGAGTACGCAGCGATCAACTCGGCCATCGACGAGCTGATTCCGGCACGGGTGCGCGGACGGGTCGACCTGATCATCAACGGCTCGTACTGGGTGGGAGCCGCAGCCGGCGCCGCCGTCTCGATTCTGCTGCTCAACGAGGCGTTTCTCTCGGCGAGCGTCGGCTGGCGCCTCGCATTCCTCCTGGGCGCAGTCATCGGGCTTGGCGTGCTCTTCGTCCGCCGCAACGTGCCCGAGAGCCCGCGCTGGCTCTTCATCCACGGCCGTGAGGAGGAGGCGGAGGAGATCGTCCGCTCGATCGAGCAAGAGGTCGAGCGTGAGACGGACGAGCACCTGAGCGAGCCGAAGCAGACGATCACTGTGCGCCAGCGCGAGAAGATTCCGTTTCGCGAGATCGCGAAGACCGCATTCCAGCGCTACCCGCGGCGCGCGATTCTCGGCCTCGCGCTCTTCGTCGGTCAGGCATTCCTCTACAACGGCGTCACGTTCAACCTCGGGACGCTCTATTCGACGTTCTTCGGCGTCTCGTCGAGCTACGTCCCGGTCTTCCTCATCGTCTTCGCGGTCGGGAACTTCCTTGGGCCGCTCCTGCTCGGCCGGCTCTTCGACACAGTCGGCAGGAAGCCGATGATCGCCGGCACGTATCTCGGCTCGGCCGCGGTCGCGACCGTCATGGCCGTGCTCTTCTCGGGCAACTCGCTCAACTCGGCCTGGACGTTCCAGGCGTTCGTGTTCGCCACCTTCTTCCTCGCGTCGGCGGGAGCCAGCGCCGCGTATCTCACGGTGAGCGAGATCTTCCCGATGGAGACGCGCGCGCTGGCTATCGCGTTCTTCTTCGCCGTCGGAACGGCGGCCGGCGGGATCACCGGCCCGCTTCTCTTCGGCCATCTCATCGCCTCGGGCAATCGCAGCGAGGTCGCCACGGCGTTCTTCATCGGAGCTGCGGTGATGGCGCTCGGCGGTATCGCCGAGCTCTTCTTCGGCGTCAAGGCCGAGCAGGTGCCGCTCGAGAACATCGCCAAGCCGCTGACGGCCGAGGAGGCCGAGGAAGTGCCGGAGCGCGAGCGGCAGGGCCGCAGGCGCTACCGGCCCGGGCCCGGTCTCTCGTACCCGTACTACTCGCCGGGGCTCATGGGCACGTCGCTGCGCCGGCCGACCGGGCTGGTCGAGCTCCAGGACGAGGTCGAGGCGATCGGTCGCGCGGTCGACGAGGGCGGGCCGATCTCCCGCGACGAGCTCTTCCGCACTGTCCATGGTCGGCGCTGGGGCCCGGGCCGCTTCGGCCGCGCGCTCGGCGAGGCAGTGGCATCGGGGCGCATCCGGCGGGCTGCGCACGGCCGCTTCGAGGCTCCTGAGCCCGGTAGCTAGGCGCTAACCTCGCCTTCGTGACTGCCTCGCGCGAAGAGGTTCTGAAGGCGCTCGACCAGGTGATCGACCCGGAGCTCCGGCGTCCGGTCACCGAGCTCGACATGGTGCGCGACCTCGAGCTGCACGACGGGGTCGTCGCGCTCACGATCGTCCTCACCATCGCGGGCTGCCCGTTGCGCGACTCGTTCCAGCAACAGGTGGAGCAGGCGCTCGCGGGCATCGAGGGCGTGACGGGAGTCGAGCTCTCGTTCGACGTGATGACGCCCGAGGAGCGGCAGGCGCTGACGCAGAAGCTCCGCGGGGGTGCGCCCGAGCGGGACGGCGTGATCCGGCTGCCGAGCGACTGTCGTGTGCTCGCTATCGCGAGCGGCAAGGGCGGAGTCGGGAAGTCGTCACTCGCTGCGAACCTTGCGGTCGCGCTCTCACACCTCGGCCAGAGCGTGGGGGTGCTCGACGCGGATATCTACGGCCATTCGATTCCGCACGTGCTCGGGATCCGGCAGAGGCCGGTTGCCGTCGACGACCTGATCGTCCCTCCGGTGCGGGGCGACCTCAAGCTGATGTCGATCGGCTTTTTCCTCGAGACCAGCAGCGAGCCGGTCATGTGGCGCGGCCCGATGCTCCACCGTGCGCTCGAGCAGTTCCTCACCGACGTCCACTGGGGCGAGATCGACACGCTCGTCGTCGACATGCCGCCGGGGACGGGCGACGTCTCCATCTCGCTCGGCCAGCTGTTGCCGCGCGCCGAGGTGGTGGTCGTCACGACGCCGCAGAAGCTCGCGCAGGACGTCGCGGCGCGCGCCGCCTCGATGGCGCGCAAGACGAACATGCGCCTGCTCGGCGTGATCGAGAACATGTCGGGCGACGTCTTCGGCAGCGGTGGGGGCGAAGAGCTCGCAGACGATCTCGGCGTGCCGCTGCTCGGCACCGTCCCGCTCGATCCTGCGCTTCGCGAACAGGGCGACGCGGGAGTCCCCGTCGTCTCCGCGCAGCCGGACGCCGAGTCGGCGCGGGCGATCGTCGCGATCGCGCATGAGCTCGAGGCGCTGCGCCGTGCTCCTGGCCCCGGGATCGTCAAGTCCTTGCCTCTCGTCGGATGAGCTCGGCGGAGGGAACGGTCCGGCAGGCCTACTCGCTCGCTCGCAAGGCTGACCACCGCGCGTTGCGGAAGCTGATCGCCGACGACGCGACGTGGCATCCGGCCCGCGAGGGCGACTGGAATCCCTGCCGTGACGGCGACATGATCGTGCGGACCTTGCTGTGGCGCGCGGGATTCGCGAATCGTCTGCGGCCGGCCGTGACGACCGAGCTCGGCAGCCAGGTGCTCGTCCAGCTCAGCGGCAAGCGGCTTCGCCGGCTCGGGATCAAGGGATTCAGGCCGCGGCTGTTCCAGATCGTCGAGGTTCGCAATGGGACGATCGTGCGGATGCAGGACTACTCCGGGCCCGAGGAAGCGAGGGCAGCCGCGGGTCTCAAGGCCTGAGCCGCGTGCCGGCGGCCGCCTTCTTCGATCTCGACCGGACGCTGCTGCGTCGGTCCTCCGCCCTCGCGCTTGCCGGCTCGTTCCGCGAGCGTGGGCTGATCTCGCGCCGTCAGCTCCTGCAGGCTGCGGCCTGGCAGCTTCTCTTCGTCGCGCGCGGTGCGAGCCACGAAGCCGTTCGCCGTGCGGCGGAGGACGGACTGCTCGTCCTCGCCGGCCATCGGCCCGACGAATTGCGCGAGCTGGTCGCCGACGCGATGGAGCCCGTGCTGCGCCCGCTCGTCTACGCCGAGCCGCTCCGGCTCGTCGAGCGGCATCGCGAAAGGGGCGAGCCTGTCTTCATCGTCTCGGCGACGCTGCAGGAGATCGTGGATGCGATCGCCGACGAGCTGGGCTTCGACGGCGCGCTCGGGACGGTCTGCGAGGTGCGAGACGGCCGCTATACCGGCCGGGTGCTGCGGGCGTTGCACGCGGGGGCCAAGGCCGCCTGCCTGCAGGAAGTCGCGAAGAGAGAACGCTTCGACCTGGCGGAGTGCACGGCGTATTCCGACAGCCACACCGACCTTCCCTTCCTCGAGGCCGTCGGGCACCCGGTGGTCGTCAATCCGGATCGCGAGCTGCGGAGGATCGCGGCGGATCGCGGCTGGCCTGTCCTTCAATTCGGCGAGCGTGCCTATCCGCACGCGCGCAGGCGCGTCCCTCCCGCGCTGGTCGCCGCCGGCGCAGCGGGGCTCGCGCTCCTGCTCGCCACGAGGGCACGTGGACGTTGACGAGGGCCTCGGCCGGCTGCGCGCGCTCGGCTTCGAGGAGTCCGACGCCGAGGAGCTGTGGGCGCATTTCGACGGGGCCGAGCGGCGCGGGAAGCAGGGGCACGGCCACGCGAGGATCCCGTGGCTCGAAGGGCTCGAGGGCTACGACCCCTCCGCCGAGCCGGAGCTGCTCGAGGAGGAGGACGGCTTTCAGCGCTGGCACGGGCGCGGAGCGATCGGCTATCTCGTGCTCGGGCGGGTCGTACGCGCCCAGCTAGAGCGGCCGCCTGCGCATGCGCGGCTCGTCGTCTGCGAGCGGACGTTCCCGACGGGAATGCTCGGCTACTACGTGCGCCGGCTCGCCGACGGCGGCCTCGTCGGCGTGCTTGCTGCGACCTCGCCGGCGCGCCTCGCGCATCCGTCGGGTGGCCCGAAGCTCGCCGGAACGAACCCGCTTGCGATCGGCATCCCGAGCGCGGACAGCGACCCGATCGTCGTGGACGTCTCGATGGGTGCCATCACGTGGGGCGACGTCGTCGCGGGGCTCGCGCAGGAGGAG
>DASXKE010000113.1:0-2574 GCA_036496985.1 Gaiellaceae bacterium
GACGCCCTCGAGCTTGACGTTCTGCTCCTCGGCGAGCAGGCGCTCGTATGCGCCGAGGCGGGCCTTCGCCTTCGCGTGCCGGGCGCGCGGGCTCGACTGCACCCATTCGAGCTCGCGGGCGAGGGTGCGTCGCCGCGACGACTCGGTCTTCTCCTCGACGGCGAGCCGCTCCTGTTTCTGCTCGAGCCACGAGGAGTAATTGCCCTGGAACGGGATGCCGCGCCCGCGATCGAGCTCGAGGATCCAGCCGGCGACGTTGTCGAGGAAGTAGCGGTCGTGGGTGACGGCGACGACGGTGCCCTTGTAGTCGGCGAGGAAGCGCTCGAGCCACAGCACCGACTCGGCGTCCAGGTGGTTGGTCGGCTCGTCGAGCAGCAGCAGGTCGGGCGACGAGAGGAGCAGCCGGCAGAGCGCGACGCGGCGGCGCTCGCCGCCCGAGAGCGTGTCGACGTCGCGGTCTGAGTCGGGCAGGCGCAGCGCGTCCATCGCGTGGTCGAGCTTGTCGTCGAGCTGCCAGAGGTCGAGGCGGTCGATCGCGTCCTGCACCTTCGCCTGCTCGGCGAGGAGCGTGTCGTAGTCCGCGTCCGGCTCGGCGAACGCTGCACTGATCTCGTTGAAGCGGTCGAGCAGGTCGCGCAGCGGGCGGACGCCGTCTTCGACGTTGCCGCGCACGTCCTTGGCCGCGTCGAGCTCCGGCTCCTGCTCGAGCAAGCCGACGGTCGCGTTCGGCGCGAGCTCGGCGACGCCCGAGGAGGGCTCGTCCTTGCCGGCCATGATCTTCAGGAGCGTCGACTTGCCGGCGCCGTTCGGGCCGAGCACGCCGATCTTCGCTCCCGGCAGGAACGAGAGCGAGATGTTCGCGAGCACCTGCCGGTCGGGGCCGTAGAACTTGTCGGCCCGGTACATCGTGTAGACGTAATCGCTCGCCATCGGCGGCCGACGATAGCCGGAGTACGATCGGCGGCGTGTCAGGGTGCTGCCGGCCGGAGGGCTACAACCGCCTCTTCAGCGCGAGGCAGGCCAAGCTGGACGCTTCGCGCTACCGAAAGAACGGAGTCCGCGGCACGTCGCACGATCTCGTCGAGCTCGCCGGCGACGTCTCGGGAGAGACGGTGCTGGAGGTCGGTGGCGGCGTCGGCGCGATCGAGCTCGAGCTGCTCGCCGCAGGCGCCGATCGCGCAACGAACGTCGAGCTGTCCGGCGAGTACGAACAGGAAGCGGAGACGCTCCTCGCCGAACGCGGGCTGGGCGAGCGTGTCGATCGTCGCGTGGCCGACTTCGTGACCGAGCCGGTCGAGCCGCACGACGTCGTCGTCCTGCATCGCGTCGTTTGCTGCTACCCGGATGTGGACAGGCTCGTCGGCGTCGCGGCCGCGCACACGCGGCGTCGGATGCTGCTGACGTATCCCCGCGAACGGCCGTGGACGCGCATCGGCATCCGGGTTGTCAATCTCGGCCTCAGGATCTCGGGGTCGAGCTTCCGCGCCTTCGTCCATCCGGTCGCGCAGATGCAGGCGGCGGCGCTGCGGGAAGGGCTGGCACTCGAACGCCGTGAGCGGCCGGGCCTGATCTGGGAGAACGCGGTCTACGAACGGCCCGGCGAGGCAAGGTAGGACGCCTCGTTACCATGGCCATATGGCCGTGAAGACCGTGCCCAAGCTCGACGCGCACACGCTCCGCGCGGACTTCCCGATCTTCGAGCAGGAGATCCACGGCAAGCCGCTCGCGTTCCTCGACTCGGCCGCCAGCTCGCAGAAGCCGCGGCAGGTGCTCGACGCGATGACCGGGTTCTACGAGACCTCGTACGCGAACGTGCACCGCGGCGTCTACGTGCTGGCCGAGCGCGCAACCGAGGCGCTCGAGCATTCGCGCGAGCGGGTGCGGGCGTTCCTCAACGCACCCGACGCGCGCGAGGTGATCTTCACCCGCAACGCGACCGAGGGGATCAACCTCGTCGCCTACGCCTGGGGCCTCTCGAACCTCGGCCCCGGCGACCTCGTCGTCGTGACCGAGCTCGAGCACCACTCGAACTTCGTGCCCTGGCAGTTCATCGCGAGCAAGGCCGGCGCCGAGCTGCGGATGATCCCGCTCGACGACCACGGCGAACTCGACCTCTCCTCGCTCGACGAGGTGACCGGTGGCGGCCAGGTCAAGGTCGTCGCGACGAACCTGATCTCGAACTCGCTCGGCACGATCAACCCGGTTGCGAAGCTCGCCGAGTGGGCGCACGCGCAGGGTGCGATCTACGTCTGTGACGCCGCGCAGGGAGCGCCGCACACGAAGGTCGACGTGCAGGCGCTGGGCGTCGACTTTCTCGCGATCTCGGGCCACAAGATGTGCGGGCCGAGCGGCGCGAGCGCGCTGTGGGGACGCGCCGAGCTGCTGCAGTCGATTGATCCGTTCATGACCGGCGGCCACATGATCAGCTCGGTGCGCCTCGAGAAGACGACGTGGGGCGAGCTGCCGCACAAGTTCGAGGCCGGAACGGCGCCGATGGCGGAGGCCGTCGGCCTCGGCGCGGCGATCGACTATCTCGAGGCGATCGGCCTCGACGCGATCGAGGCGCACGAGCAC
>DASXKE010000114.1:0-1894 GCA_036496985.1 Gaiellaceae bacterium
ACCGACACCCGCGCGGTCGGCGAGGCGGCGGCGATCGCCGTCGGCGGCACCGTCCTGCTCGATGCGATGTTCGGCGGGCCGATCAGCGGCGCCTCGATGAACCCGGCCCGTTCGATCGGCCCAGCGCTCGTCTCTGGAGACTTACACGCACTCTGGCTTTACATCGTCGCCCCGATCTGCGGCGCCTCGCTCGCGGCACTCGCCTACCAGTTCGTGCGTGGCGAGCAGACACGCCCAGCGCCGATCACAGAACCGAATCTCGACGGCGACGAAGCACGGTCGGAGGCACAGGCCTGACGCGACTCCTCGTCGTGGGGGGAAGCGACGCCGGGATCAGTGCCGCGCTTCATGCGCGCGAGCTTGGCTCCTCAGCCGTTCTCGTCGCCGACGGGTTGGCGAACTTCTCGCTCTGCGGGCTGCCCTACTTCATCTCGGGAGACGTTCCCGACTGGCGAGACCTCGCGCATCGATGCAGCTCGCTACTCAGGACTGGATGCGGGATGCCGGCGAAGGCGCCCCAGGAGGGAAGACCTCATGGTCCTCCTCTGGAGACGGGTACTTAGTCGTGCGCAGGCCGGTTTCACCGCCGGAGCGAACGCACAAGCGATCGGACCTTTAGAGATGCCTCTTTGCAGGCAAAACGTTGTAATAAGCGCAACGGGAATGGAGCTAGCCGGACTCGAACCGGCGACCTCCTGGGTGCGATCCAGGCGCTCTCCCAACTGAGCTATAGCCCCGCGGCGGCTCAGTGTAGCTCGGCCGCTCCGCGCTTCTCGTCGAGCTTTCCGGTCCGGATCGTGTCGGCCATCTCCTTCGACTCCGCGCGGTAGACGCTCCCGTCGTCGAACTCGATCCAGGGGAACTTCTCCTGGCCCGTCTTCTCGATCGTCGCCTCCCGGCTCGAGCTCTTGAACGACGAGCCCTCCTTGACGAGCTCGTATTCGACGCCCGAGTCATCCAACGCTTTCTGGACCTTCCAGCATGGGTGAGCGTTGAACTTCGCCCACGTCCCGCTACAGCGATGGAGCTTAACTGCCATCTCGATCTCCCTTCGGCCGCCTCGACGGTCCTACGATACGAGGAATGCGCGCCGTCTTCGAGATCGCGCCGCCGAGTTGGGGCGAGACGCTGGCGATCCTCCAGTCGGTGAGCCTCCCCGATGGGCCGGCGCACGTGCGGGCGCGCGTCGTCGGGGTCGAAGAAGAGCGCGTGACGGTCGACTTCCCCGCGCTCGACGGTGAGACGAGCGCCGAGCAGCTGCTCGCAGCGTGCATCGCCGGCGAGTGGGCCGATCGCGGCGACTTCGAGTCGTGCCGGCTCGTCGACGTGGAGTGGCCGGACGCGTTGCCCGGGCCTGCGTTTGCCGCGCCGGCCGGCGTGTCGGTCGGCGCGATCGTCAAGCCTGCACTCGGATTGGTCCCCGAGGAGGCCGCCGCGGTCGCGGCCGAGCTCGCGGCCGGCGGCGCCGTCCTCATCAAGGACGACGAGCTGCAGCGATCGTCTCCGGAGCGCGTCCGCGCGATCAACGACGCGATTCCGGAGCACGTCCTCTATGCGGCGAACGTGACCGGCACTGACCCCGGCGCGATCGTCGAGGCCGGAGCGCGTGCACTGATGGTCAATGCGTTCCTCGCCGGGCTCGGCTCGATCGCAGCGCTGCGCAAGTACGGCTTGCCGATCTTCGTCCATCGCGTCGGCTCGGCATTTCTGCGACGGGGCGGGCCGGTGTCGGTCTCGGCGCACGTGCTCGCGGAGCTGACGCGACTGCTCGGCGCCGACTTCGTCCAGGTCGGGTCTTTCTCGCCGCGCACGTTCGACACCGACGACGAGGTGCGAGAGCAAATCGCGGCTGCCCGGCCGGCGACGGCCGTGATCGGCGGCGGTGTGGGAGCGG
>DASXKE010000115.1:0-9350 GCA_036496985.1 Gaiellaceae bacterium
ACCGCGAGCGGCTTCACGACGAGCTGCGCGGGATGGCCACCGAGGTGGCCGAGGCGCTGCAACGCCGCGGCCAGGTCGCGCGGACGGTGACGACGAAGCTCCGCTACGCCGACTTCTCGATCCGCAGCCGCTCCGCTTCGCTGTCCTCGGGGGTCGACACCGCCGAAACGATCGGCGACCTCGCGTGTCAACAGCTCGACCGCGGCCTGAATGACCGGCCGGGCGCGCTGCGCCTCGTCGGCGTCGGTGTCTCGGGGCTCGCGGACTTCCGCCAGCTCGCGCTCGAGCACGTTTGACCCAGCTGCGCCATACGGTTCGTGAGAGACGGCAGGCACCGTTGCCCATGAGGGCGGCGGACGGGAAGGACAGGAGGGGCCTTCCGCTGGGGGCAGCCGCCGCCCCTTAGCGCCACTGAGTGGCAGCGAGTGAGAACGGCCGAGTGGTCAGCAGGGGCGGAGGGACTCGAACCCCCGACCTACGGTTTTGGAGACCGCCGCTCTACCAACTGAGCTACGCCCCTGTGCCGGGGAGCCAGTGTACCCCGCGAATTTCGGGCTCATGGATACGCTCGCCGGATGCAGCGGCGCGCCATGGGGATGCTCTTCGCGGTCCTCGCGGCGGCGCTGACTGCGGTCGCGATCTTCGCTCTCGCGGGTGGAGACAGCGCCCGCCACCTGGTGGTCGGAGTCGCGGCGGCCGCCGTCGCCGCATGGCTGGCAACCGTCTCGCTGAGCGCGTTCCGCCACCGACGCAGCTGAATCACTGAGGAGTCGGCCGGAGAACGCCGTATTCTCTTGGTCGTGACGCGGGCCGACGAGACCCAGCAGCTCTGGCTGGACTTCCGCCGGACGGGCGATCAGAAGATCCGCGACCGCCTCATCCTCACCTACGCACCGCTTGTGAAGTACGTCGCCGGCCGGCTCGGCTCGGGGCTGCCCGCGCACGTCGACGAGGGCGACCTCGTCTCGTACGGGCTTCTCGGCCTGATCGGCGCGATCGAGCGCTACGACCCGGCGCGCGACGTCAAGTTCGAGACGTACGCGATGGCCCGGATCAAGGGCCAGATCATCGACGAGTTGCGCTCCATGGACTGGGTGCCGCGCTCGGTTCGCGCGCGCGCGCGCCACATCGAACGGGCGATCGGCGAGCTCGAGGCCCGGCTCGGCCGGGCGCCGACCGACGAGGAGATCGCGAAGAAGCTCGGCGTCACCGAAGAGGAGCTCGAGGAGAGCCTCGGCGAGATCGCCCGCTCCTCGATCGCTGCGCTCGACGAGCTCTGGACGGTGTCGGGCTCGGGAGGTGGCGGAGACACGGTCGCGCTCATCGACACGATCGAGGACGAAAGCGCCCCCAGTCCGGAAGGCACGCTCTCGGTGACGGAGCAGAAGGAGGCGCTTGCCGACGCGATCGCGCGGCTCCCCGAGCGCGAGAAGCTCGTCGTCACGCTCTACTACTACGAGGAGCTGACCCTGCGCGAGATCGGCGAGGTGCTCGGCGTCACCGAGTCGCGCGTCTCGCAGCTCCACACGAAGGCGATCCTCCGCCTCAAGGCGCACATCGCGTCGTACGGCGCCCACGCGGCGCTGTAGGACGAGAACGCCGCGAAACGCGGCGATACGATGCGGGCTCGAAGCGACCGAGGAGGACACGTCCCCGATGCCTGCCACCGAGCCAAGCAAGATCCGCAACATCGCCGTCGCCGGACACCGCGGGGTCGGGAAGACGTCGCTCGTCGAGGCGCTGCTCTTCGAGGCAGGCAAGACGAACCGGCTCGGCACCGTCGAGCAGGGCACGACGGTCTCCGACTGGGACGAGCACGAGCAGAAGCGCGGGATGTCCCTCTCGGGCTCGCTCTGCCATCTCGAGTGGAAGGACCGCAAGATCAACCTCGTCGACACGCCGGGCGACACGGGCTTCCAGGCCGACACGTTCGCGGCGCTGCGGGTCGTCGAGGGAGTCGTCGTCGTCCTCAGCGGCGTGATGGGAGTCGAGGTCAACACGACGCGCGTCTGGCAGCGCGCCGAAGAGCAGGAGCTCTCGCGGGTCGTTTTCGTCAACATGCTCGACCGCGAGCGCGCCGACTTCTTCCGCGTGCTCGAAGCGGCGCGAACGCAGCTCTCGGACCGCTGCGTCGCGATCCAGCTTCCGATCGGGACCGAGCACGAGCTGACCGGAACCGTCGACCTCCTCCATATGTGTGCGTACATGGATCCGTCGGGCGGGCGCGAGGGCGGGCCGCAACCGATTCCCGATTCGATGACGGACCTCGTCCAGAAGCATCGCGAGAAGCTGCTCGACGCGGTCGTCGAGACCGACGAGGAGCTGATGGGCCGCTACCTCGAAGGCGAGGAGCTCGACCCGCACGCGGTCGCCGACGCGCTCAAGCAGGCGGTGACCCGCGACGAGCTCTACCCGGTCGCGTGCGGCGTCGCGTCGAAGAACCTCGGCACGACCGCGCTGCTCGACCTCCTCGTCGAGGGCGTTCCCTCGCCGGCGAAGAAAGGGACGACGATCGAGTTCGGCGACGCGAAGCAGGCCGTGTTCATCTTCAAGACGATCGCCGATCCCTTCACGGGCCGCATCAGCTGCTTCCGCGTCCTGGCCGGCCCGGTCACGGGCGACACGACGCTCGTCGACCCGCGGACGCATGCGAAGGAACGCCTGGGCCAGGTGCTGCTCCTGCAGGGGAAGGACTCGGAGCCGGTGGAGGCGCTCGGCATCGGCGACCTCGGTGCGGTGGCAAAGCTGAAGGACGTCGTAACCGGTGACGTGCTCGTCGACCACGAGGTCGCGGTCGAACCGCCGCACATCGACTTCCCCGAGCCCGTGCTGAGCTTCGCGGTCACGCCCAAGGCGAAGGGTGACGAGGAGAAGATGGCGACCGGCCTCCGCCGTCTGCACGAGGAAGATCCGACCCTGATCATGCGACGCGACCCGCAGACGGGCGAGCAGCTTCTGTCCGGTCTCTCGCAGATGCAGGTCGAAGTTGCGGTCGATCGCCTCAATACGCGCTTCCACGTCGACGTCGAGCTCCATCCGCCGCGAGTGCCGTACAAGGAGACGATCCGCAAGGAGGCGCGGGCGCGGCACCGCTACAAGAAGCAGACCGGCGGCCGTGGCCAGTTCGGCGACTGCGCGATCGTGCTCGAGCCTCTCCCGGCCGCCGACGGCGAGCTCGGCTACGAGTTCGTGGACAAGATCGTCGGCGGCGTGATCTCGCAGAGCTACCGCCCGGCCGTCGACAAGGGCGTGCGCGAGGCGATGGAGCACGGCGAGCTCGCCGGCGCGCCGGTGCAGGGAGTTCGCGTGCTGCTTGTGGACGGCATGGAGCACAACGTCGACTCCTCGGAGATGGCCTTCAAGATCGCCGGCTCGATGGCCTTCAAAGAGGCGTACCAACAGGCTGATCCCGTCCTCCTCGAGCCGATCATGGAGGTCGAGGTGGCAGTCCCCGACGACTCCGTCGGCGCGGTGAACGGCGACCTCAACTCGCGGCGCGGCCGGCTACAGGGAATGGAGCCCGCGGGCGGCATGACGACGATCAAAGCCGAGGTGCCGATGGCCGAGATCCTCACCTATTCGCAGGCCCTGACCTCGATGACCGGCGGCCGCGGCGACTACTCGATGCACTTCCTCCGCTACGAGGAAGTCCCGACCCACGTCGCGCAGAAGATCATCGAGCAGACGAAGAGGGAGCGCGAAGAAGCGAACGTGTAGCGTCTGCGAATCTTGGCCGAGGACGAGAAAAAAGAGGAGAAGCCCGACCACGAGCCGCCTGCCGGCGCGGAGACGAGCGCGCGGTGGAAAGGCGGTGAGACGAATCTCGACTACACGGCGACGGCGAACTGGCTCGTCCTGCGCAAGAAGGAAAAGCCCGCCGCCGAGATCTTCTCGATCTCCTATGTCGCCGAGGGTGACGACCGCTCTCGGCCGGTCGCGTTCGTGTTCAACGGCGGCCCGGGCGCCTCGTCGGCGTACCTGCACATGGGCGCCGTCGGCCCGAAGCGCGTGGCTTTTCCCGCAGACGGGACGCTGCCAGGGCTGCCGCCGGAGCTCGTGCAGAACGAGTCGTCCTGGCTCGCATTCGCCGACCTCGTCTTCGTCGACCCGGTCGGCACCGGCTTCAGCCGTCTGATCGAGAAGGAGCCGAAGAAGGACGAGAAGCCGGACGAGGGCGAGAAGCAGGATCCGGACGAGTACTTCGGCCTGACACGCGATCTCGAGTCGCTCTGTGAGTTCATGGCGCGCTGGCTGTCCGAGCACGACCGGTGGGGCTCGCCCATCTTCATCGCAGGCGAGAGCTACGGCGGGTATCGCGTCGGCCGCCTCGTGCGGAAGTTGCAGGAGGACGCCGGCATCGGCCTCAACGGCGCGATCCTGATCTCGCCGGCGCTCGAGCTCACCGGCCTCGTCGGAGACGACTACGGCGTCGTCCAGTGGGTCGACCTGCTGCCGACGATGGCCGCGGGAGCGGCGTTCCACGGCCGCGGGCGCGCCTTCCCGACCGGGACGGCGCTCGCCGACGTGCTCGCCGGAGCCGAGGAGTTCGCGAGCGGCGACTTCGCCTCGTTCCTCATCCGCGGCGCCTCACTCGGCGCACCCGAGCGCGAGCGCACGCTCGGGCGGCTCGCCGACCTGCTGGGACTTCCGCTCGAGCTCGTGACCCGGGCCGAAGGACGCGTCTCGCCGATCGTCTTCGCCCGCGAGCTCCTACGCGACCAGCGAAAGGTGCTCGGCTACTACGACGTCTCCATCACCGCGACTGACCCCTTCCCCGACAGGGTCGACCACCAGGCGCCCGACCCGACCCTCGCGGGGATCGCGCCTGCGTACACCGCGGCCGTCAACCGGCAGCTCCGCTCCGAGATCGGCGTCCGCACCGATCGCGAGTACCGGCTGCTGAGCTACGAAGTGAACCGGGCGTGGAAGAAAGACCAGGAGCAACACGCCTTCGCGCCGCCGGAAGGCGCGACCGACTCGTTCCGCTACGGGATGGCGCTCAATCCGCACATGAAGGCATTCCTCACACACGGGCGCTACGACATGGCGACGCCGTATTACGCGAGCGACCGCCTGCGCAACCTGATGCGCCTCGAGCCGCACACGTCCGGACGCTTGACGGTGCGCCACTTCGAAGGTGGGCACATGTTCTACGCGTGGGAGGAGAGCCGCCACGCGTTCACGGCCGCGATTACAGAGTTCTTCGCGGGCGCCCTGGCGAGCTAGTCGAGCGGGTCGAGCAGGCTGTCGGCCCAGCCGACGATCGAGAACCCCAGCCGCTCGAGGATGGGGCGAGACATTGCTCCCGCACCGACCGTGAGCGCCGGTGTGCCTCGCGCGGCCGCGGCCTCCCAACGCGCCCGCACGAGTGCGCGATACGCGCCCCGTCCTCGGTGGTCGGGGTGAGTGCCACCGCCTGCGAGGTAGACCGCTGTCCGCCCATACCGCGCTCCGCCGAAGGCGACGACCACGCCGTCGGCGAGTGCGACGAACGTCTCGACGCTGCCCGGGTCGGAGTGGAACGCCCATATGCGCTCGGCACTGTCCTCGAACGACTTTCGCGCCTCGTCGTCCATCGCAAAGGCGTCGGTCCCGACCAGCAGTGCAGCGCGAAACTCGTCGAAGGTCTCGGCGGGCCGGACGACGAGATCGGTCGTCGCGGGTGGCGGCGCCTCGACGCACGCCATCTGCGCGTCGCGTGCCTCCCTCCCGGGCATGTCGCTCGGCCTCATTCCCAGCGCCAGCAGTCGCTGCGCGAGGCCGTCCGGAGCCGACGCCTCCGGCACGCACCAGATCGCTCGCTCCCGCTGCTCCATGCGAAGTGCCCGTCGCATGGCGTCGACGAGGTGCTCCAGGCGTAACTCGTCGAGGCGCTCGGGAAAGACGAGCCCGATTGACAAGACGGAGGGCAGGATCACGGAGACGCCTTCGACCTCGATGCGGCGGGTCGGGTGCCCGGGCGGGAAGTCGAAGAGATCGGACAGTGGAAAGAGAGCGGCGTGCCTGATCGCGGCGGGGAGCTCCACCGGAACGAGCATCCCGGAAGAGCTCCCCGCGCGTCAAGAGCGCTGGGGCCGACTAGGCGCCGGCCGGCTGCTGGCCGTCGTCGCGGTCGCGCAGATGCGCGATCACGTCGGTGACGTCGGCGAGCTGCTGCTCGAGATCGCGCTGATACGACTCCAGGCGATCGAGCAGCTCGCGGCGGCTCGGGAAGCTGCCGCCGCTGAAGAACGACGGCCGCGAGCGGCGGCTGCTGTGTCCATGTCCATGTTGACGACTGTGCATGTTCACCTCCTCTCCTCGTAGCGTGCGAGAAACTGGTCTGTGCGTAGCTGCGAGCGGCGCAGCGCCTCTGCCCAGCGGTCGAGCACCTGCTCTCCGGCGGGTGTGATGGCATAGCGGCGCTTCGCCGGCCCGCGCGAGGAGTCGTCCCATTCGGACGTCACGAGCTCTTCCTCTTCGAGCCCGCGCAGGAGCCGGTAGAGGTTCCCCATCTCGACGCGGGCTTCGCCGGTGAGCTCCGGCAGCCGCTCGAGCAGGTCGTACCCGTGTGCCGGCCGTTCGCGCAGCAACAGCAGCAGCGCGGGCTCGGCGAACCGCTCGACGCGGGCGAGCACGCGCCACCGGCCGTGGTGATGACGGCGGGAGCGAGGCCCTCTCATCGGGCAGCTACATGTAAAAAACACATGTAAGACACACTAGCGGCTGTGGAGAACTCTGCGCAATGCGGGCTAGACTCGGAAGCCGGATGAGGGTGACAAAGGTCGCAACGACTCGATCGTGTGCCGTCTGCGAGCGGACGCTGCTGATGGGAGAACGCGCCGTCAGCTTCGCTCCCTCGGAGGGTGCCGAGCTCGTCGACGTCTGTCCGCTCTGCCAGGAGCTCGCGCTCGAGGCGGGGTGGATCAAGGAAGGGGCGCCGACGACGCCGACTCTCGAGGGTGGCCGTCGTCGACGGCGGAAGCGCAACCTCGTCGAGATGCTCGGTCTGACACGCGCGACCGAGGAGGAGTCGCTCGCGCAGCAGGAACCGATACTCCGCCGCCTCTCGGACGGCGAGGTCTCGCTGCTCGAGGCGGCAGACCTTTTCAACGGCAGCGCCTACCGCCGCACAGTCGGCGGCATCGCCAAGAGTCTCGGCGAGCCGAACGCGAGCATCGTCCCTCTCTCGGGCACGTCCGGCGAGCTTGCGGTGACGGTCGCCTGGGAGCTCTCCTGGTACCAGTACCGCGTCAGCCCCGACTCGGCTCAGCCCGTGCGGTTGGAGCGGCGCGGCCACGAGCTCGAGGAGCTTGAGCAGGGTTTCAAGGACTGGAACGCTCAGGTCGAGGACGAGGGCCGCCTCGTCCCCGAGATCGCTCGTATCTAGCTTCCGGGGAACGTCCCGAGCGTCAGGTGGAGCGTCTGATGGGAGCCGTCCTGCGTCACGACGTCCAGCGTCACCGTCGTTCCCGGCTTGAACTTCGACACGACGCTCGTGAGGTCGTTGACCGTCGCAGTCTCATGTCCGTTGACGGACATGATGACGTCACCGCCCTGAAGCCCGGCCTTGGCGGCCGGCCCGCCCGACGTGATGCTCTGCACGAGGACACCTGCGCCGTTCGTGTCGGCGATCTGGACGCCCAGGTACGCGCGATGCGAGTTGGTGACGTGACCGAAACGGATGATCTGTGTCGCAATGTTCCGGACGAGGTTGCTCGGGATGGCGAAGCCGATCCCGGGCGCGGCTCCCGAGCCGAGCTGCGGGTCCGTCGCGGCGAGTGTCGGAATCCCGATCACGCGGCCCTCGATGTCGGAGAGCGCGCCGCCAGAGTTTCCGGGGTTGATCGCCGCACTCGTCTGTACGACCGTGGGCAGCGCGACGCCGTTCCCTTCCGAGACGCCCTGGCGGAAGGCGCTGACGATGCCTTCCGTCACGCTGGAGCGAAGCCCGAGCGGGTTTCCGATTGCGATCGCCAGGTCCCCGACGTCCAGCTTGCTCGAGTCGGCGAAGGTGGCCGGTCCGAGGTGCGCGCCCGAGACGTGGACGATGGCCAGATCGTCGGGCGCGAAGCGGCCGACGAGCGTGGCGCCGTACGAGTGTGGTCCGGCCGTGACGGTGTACGGCCCGCCGCCCTCCACGACGTGGTTGTTGGTGACGATGTCGCCGGTCGTGTCGAACACGACTCCCGAGCCGAGGCCCTGCGAGTTCTGGATCTGGACGACCGAAGGCGAGAGCTCATGCACGACAGAGGTGATCGCCTTCTGGAACGCGAGCGCGGCCGCCGCGGGCTTGAGGCTGGAGTGGCCCGTCTGCGGAGGTTTCGAGGCGGAGCTGCCGCCGAACGAGACCGCCGCGACGATCACTCCGGCGGCGGCGGCGCCGGCGAGCGGCAGGAGCCACCAGATGTGCCGGCGCACCATGTCCTCCTTATACCGGCGCCTCGACCTCTCTCCTCCGATTTTCGTCCTACAATCACCCGGCGATGATCTATTGCGTCATTCCACGCGATCTTGCCGACTCGCTCTACGACAAGATGGTCGACTATTACAAGGACAACCCGAACGTGACGGTGATCGTCGACCGCCGCGACGGGCCCGACCGCCGCAACATGTCGGAGGAGCGGTTGGAGGACAAGGAGCAGCGGACGGTGCGTGACCGCCGCCGCGCCCATCCGGGAACCTTCCCCGACACCGACGCCCCGCCGGAGTAGCTCGCGCTAGGCTCGCCGCATGGCGACCACGGCGAGCGACACATTCAAGAACTTCATCGGCGGCGAGTGGGTGGATGCCGCCTCGGGCGAGACCTTCGAGAGCACGAGCCCGGCGAACGGCGAGACGATCGGCGTCTTTCCGAGCTCCGGCGCGGAGGACGTCGACCGCGCGGTCGCAGTCGCGAAGGAGGCGTTCGAGGAGTGGCGGCTCGTGCCGGCGCCAAAGCGCGGCGAGATCCTCTTCCACCTGGCGCGGCTGCTCGAGCAGGAGAAGACCGCGCTCACCGACCTGATGACGCACGAGATGGGGAAGGTGAAGGCCGAAGCGGGCGGCGACGTCCAGGAGGCGATCGACATCACGTACTACATGGCCGGCGAGGGCAGGCGCCTCTTCGGCCACACCACGCCTTCGGAGCTCCAGAACAAGTGGAACATGAGCATCCGCGTGCCGGTCGGCGTGGTGGGCGCGATCACCCCGTGGAACTTCCCGGTCGCGATCCCGTCCTGGAAGCTCATCCCGGCGCTCATCTGCGGCAACACGGTCGTCCTCAAGCCGGCCGAGGACACGCCGGCCCTTGCGGAGCGCTTCGTCGAGCTCCTCACGGAGGCGGGAATCCCCGACGGCGTCGTCAACATCGTCCACGGCGACGGCGAACG
>DASXKE010000116.1:0-13756 GCA_036496985.1 Gaiellaceae bacterium
TGGTGACCTATCGCTTCGAGGATCCGGCAGCGGAGTTCGTGCTCGCGGTCGAGCGCATCTTCGGCGAGCACCCGCGCGTGCTCGACTGTTCCCGTGCCGTCCAGGTCGGCGACGTGAAGCTCCAGCTCGAAGCCGGCGAGCGCGAGCTCTGGCTGATCGAGACGCACGGGCCGCTCGAGCACCGGGTCGCGATGGTGCGGGTGCAGGAGGACGTCGAGGACGCGCTCCGCGAGGCGAAGGAGAGGCTCGATGGCAGCGAGTGACTGGGAGCTCGTGTGCGGGCTCGAGGTGCACGTGCATCTCAAGACACGGACGAAGATGTTCTGCCGCTGCGCGCTCGAGTACGGCGCCGCCGAGAACACGCACACCTGCCCCGTCTGCCTCGCGCATCCCGGCGCGCTGCCCGTCCCGAACGCGCGCGCCATCGAGATGACGATCCTGCTGGGGCTCGCACTCGACTGCGAGATCGCCGAGCGCGCGATCTTCGCCCGCAAGAACTACTTCTATCCCGACCTGCCGAAGGGCTACCAGATCAGCCAATACGAGGCGCCTCTCTGCGGCCCGGGCCGATTCGTGTTGCCGGACGGACGCGAGATCGGGATCGTGCGGGCGCACCTCGAGGAGGACGCGGCCAAGACCGTCCACGCCGGTGGCGCGACCGGCCGTTCGGTGGGTGCCGACTACAGCCTCGTCGACTTCAACCGGGGCGGCACGCCGCTGCTCGAGATCGTCTCGGCTCCCGACCTGCGTTCGGCCGAAGAGGCGATGTCCTATCTCCGCCTGCTGCGCCAGACGATCCGCGAGCTCGGGGTGTCCGATGCCGACATGGAGAAGGGCACGCTGCGCGCCGACGTCAACGTCTCGGTGCGGCGGTCCGGCGAGGAGGGGTTCCGGCCGCGCTGGGAGATCAAGAACATGAACTCGTTCCGGTTCATCGGGCGGGCGATCGAGGCGGCGTTCCGCCAACAGGTGGTCTTGCACGAGGCTGGAGAGTCAGTCGTCCAGTCGACGTACGACTACGACCCCGACACCGACCGCCTGACCGTGCACCGCTCGAAGGAGGAGGCCGACGACTACCGCTACTTTCCGGAGCCCGATCTCGTCCCGGTCGAGCCGCCCGCGGAGCTCGTCGAGCGCCTGCGTGGAGAGGTTCCGGAGCTGCCGGTCGCGCGGATCGGGGAGCTCGCGAGCGAGCTGGGCCTCGACTCCGCAGCCGAGCTCGTCGCGACGGGGAACGAGTGGAAGGCTCAGGCGCTCGCGGCCGAGGGTGTCGAGCTGAAGGCCGCTGCGGCGATCGCGATGAACCGCGACGACTTCCTGCCCGAGAACGCCGCCACGCTCGCCCAGATCGTGCAGGCAAACCTCACGCGCGAAGCGCTGGACGAGGCGTTCGCAGCCGCGGCCACAGGTCCCATCACGGCGGAGGACTATCTCTCACGTGCCGCTGTCGCGGACGAGGACGCGCTCGCGCCGGTGATCGACGCGGTCCTCGCGGCCAATCCGGACCAGGTCGAGACCTACCGCGGCGGCAAGGAGGGCGTGCTCGGCTTCTTCGTCGGCCAGGTGATGCGGGAGACGCAGGGCAAGGCCGACCCGAAGGTCGTCAACCAGCTGTTGCGGGAGAAGCTTCGAAGCTAGGCAAATCGCGGATCGCCGGGCTGAGCGTGCCGAGGATCGCGGCGACGACGACTGGAGTGGCGAGCACGAAGATCGTCCAGCGGGGCGTCGAGTGGGTGAGGAGAAGGCCGGCCAGCAGCGGTCCGATCGGCGCCGACGCGGCGCGCAGCGTATTCGAGGCGGCCATGGCCCGGCCCAGCAGCCGGTCCGGGATCAGCATGTACGAGTACGCGGCGATCGCCGAGTCGGTGTTCGGGAACCAGAACGCGTGCAACGACGCCGCGACGGCGAGCACGTAGACGCTCGGATAGATCAGAAAAGCGCCGTAGACGAGCGCCATCCAGAACTCCGAGAGCAGGATCGCTCGCATCGGAAAGATCCGCCGCAGCACGGGGGAGAGGGTGGAGCCGAGGAGCAGCATCACGCCCTGAATCGCGATGAACCCGCCGATCGCCGCGCTCGACAGTCCCTCCTGATGGGCGAGGATGATGACGACGATCGGCGCGCCGACGGCGATGAGGTTGCTGGCGGCGATCATCCCGATCGTCGTGCGCAGGAACGGAATGCTCCAGAAGTACGAGAGCCCCTCGCGGAACGGCGTGCGGGCGCCCGGCACGCGCTCCTCCTGGAAGCGCGTCCGCATCAGCAGCAGCGAGATCGTCGAGAAGCCGTACGAGACGGCGTCGACGAGGAACGGCAGGCCGCGCGTAAGGCCGAACAGCACGCCGCCGATGGGCGGGGCGACGAGCCGCACGGTCGACATCCGCGCCATCTGGACGCTCGATGCGTCGGCGAGTTGCGGCGTCGGGACGACGGCTTTCATGGCGCCGCTGGAGCCCGACCGGTAGACAACCGCCGCTGTCGTGTCGAGGAACGCGACGACGACGATCAGCCAGTACGTCTCGTTCCCGGTCAGGACGGCCGCCGCAAGCACGGCGAGCACGGTTGCGCCGACGGCATCGGACGCGATCATCAGGAGCCTCCGGTCGAAGCGGTCGGCCGCGA
Source organism: Gaiellaceae bacterium (assembly GCA_036496985.1). GTDB lineage: Bacteria > Actinomycetota > Thermoleophilia > Gaiellales > Gaiellaceae > Palsa-739. The sequence goes on from DASXKE010000116.1 coordinate 2,623, forward strand.
CGCCGGCGGGCACGCTCAGCAACACGAGCGGCGCGAACTCGACGGCTCCGACGTAGCCCGTCTTCGCCGCCGATCCGGTCAGCGTGAGCGTCAGCAGCGGGTAGGCGATTCCCGAGATGCCCGACCCGAAGGTCGAGAGCAACGAGCCGGTCTGAAAGAGGAGAAAGTCGCGGTTGCGCCGCAGCGGGACGAGCTTGGTCACGCACTCATCGTTGCAGGGGCACCGGCACCCGCCTCGCGCCGCGTCACGAGGTAACCGGAGCAGGCGAAGACCACGATCGCCATCACCGCGAAGAGGATCCGGTAGTCGACGAGCGTCGAAAGCAGCGCACCGGTTGCAATCGAGACCGTCTGGGCGACCGACAGCGTGAGATCGGCGGCGGCAGAGACGCGGCCCTGGATCGCCAGCGGCGTGCGCGTCTGCAAGGCCGTCGAGAAGGCGACGATCGCCCAGGCGATGCCGACGCCGGCGATCGGAGCGGCGGCCAATACGACCCCGAGCGAGGGCACGATCAGGCAGAGGTCGGCGACCGCGAAGACGGCCAGTCCGATGCCCACCAGCCGCACCTCGCCGACTCGTCGCAGCATCGCGGCCGCGGTGATTCCGCCGGCGATCGAGCCGATCCCCTGGAAGGTGGAGAAGATGCCGAAGAACGACGGCTTCTCTCCGATCGCCGTCATGACGGAGAAGATCAGCGTCTCCGAGAAGCCGACCACGAGAAGCGCCATGGCGATGCCGAGCACGATCTGGCGCAGGGGCAGCGTCTCCCAGACATGCTCCATCCCCGCCGTCACCTCACGCAGGAAATGATGCTCGGACGGCGCGGGCTTCTCCTCGTGCACGTGCATCCGCGAGAGGAAGAACACGGACGCGCCGAACGTGGCCGAGTCGAGGATCGCCACTGCGCTGCCTCCGAAGACGGCGTAGAGCCCGGCTCCTGCGAGCGGCGCGATGATCCGCAACCCCTCGCGCGTCGTGGTCATCGCGCCGTTCGCAGGCGCGAGCAGCTCCTCCGGGAGCATGATCTTGAGCAGTGCCGCGCGAGCGGGGTAGAAGACCGTGCCGAGCGCGCCGTAGGCGAACGCGACCGCGTAGATCAGCCACGCGTCGCTGCGATCGTGGACCAGCAAGAGGACGAGCACGAACGTGCCGAGCACGCAGTCCGAGACGATCATCAGCGGCCGGCGGCGTACCCGATCGGCCAGAAGGCCGCCGAGCGGCGCGAGGAGCGAGCCCGCCGCGAAGACGAAGAACGTCAGGCCGGCGAGCGCGCTCGACCCGGTCAGGGTCTTCATCCAGACGGCGAGGACGATGAGCATCGCCCAGTCGCCGAAGGCCGACAGGGCCTGGCCGGCGAACAGCAGCCGGGCGTCGCGGTTGGCGAGTACCTCGCGCATCAGACCGCGCGGAAGACCTTCACGTCGCCGCTGACGGTGCGGCCGCGCAGCACCACGGTCGGGGCGGTTGCTTCCTCGCCTTCGACGGGCTCGCTGCCCAGCGGAACCTCGGATGAGAGGTCGCCCGAGGTCGAGCCGGCATCGACATCGACCGCCGAGCCCTCGGCGATTCCGACCTCGACATCGCCCGAGACGCTGGTGAAGCGGACGTCGCCGGAGGCGACCGCGTCGAAACGGATGTCGCCCGATACGGTCTTCGCTTCTGCCGAGCCTCTGACAGGACCGAGACGGACGTCACCGGAGACGGTCTGCGCGGTGACGTCGCCGTCGACGCGCTCGAGCTTGGCGTCGCCGCTGACCGTCTTGAGGTTCGCGTCTCCGGCGACGTCGCCGTGCAGGCTGAGGTCGCCGGAGACGGAGTTGATGCCGAGCGGGCCGAAGTGCCCCTCGAGCTTGGTGTCCGCCGACGCGGTCTTGACCTTGACGCCTGCGCCGTGAGGGACGCTGGCGCGGACGCGCAGGTCGTTGGCGCCGAAGACGATGGTGAAGGGGGAAAGCGAGAAGCCGAACTTGCCCTTGCCGCGGTACCCGACCACGACGCGGTTCCCGTCCTGGCGGATCTCGACCTCTTCGAGGAGGCGCTCGTCGCCGTCGACGGTGATGTTCGACTCCTCGCCCTCGGTCGTCTCGACCTCGATGCCGCCGGAGGGTATGCCGACCTCGAGGTCGAGAGGCAATGGAGTGTGGAAGGTGCGCTCGAGCATCTCAGTGAGCCACCCGGATCAGCCGCTTCACGCGGAGCCGGATCTCGCTGTCGCACGGTGCCGGGCGCCGGTCGGGCCGGAGAGTGCTGTTGCGAAGTGCGAGGATGTCGTTGTAGTCCGGATACATGCCTCTCTCCTTTTCAGTTGCGGCCGTAGCCAGTAAGGCGGTTGCGGCTACTTGCCGATGGGCGGCGCGACTCGACGGCGCGCTGAAGCGCCTGGACGAGCCACGTATTGACGGATGTGCCTTCGCGTGCCGCGGACGACTCGACCCGCTGTTTGAGGCTCTCGGGGAGCCGGAGGGTGATACGGGCCGAGAACGCCTCGTCGGCGGGCTCCGCAGCTCCGCTGTCCTCACGGACGAGCACGAGCTGGAGGTCACGACCTGCGACGCGCAACTCGACGTGCGCGGAGTCGAGCTGTTCGTTCAGCTCGAGCGCCGCTTCCGCGAGAGCGTCCTGAATTCTCCTGCCGAGGGACGCCTCGATCGCAACCGAGAGGAGGTCGGCCGCACGCGACACGTTCTCGTCACCGAGAGCCGCGACACGGTTGAGGTCCTCGCGGAGCGCTTGGGTGAGACCGTCGATCTGCATGGCGGCACTATGACATCAGAGTGATGTCATGTCAAGTCTGAATTGACGTCACAATGACGACGGCCCGCATCAGCGGGCCGTCAGAGTGCATGGTTGAGCGAAAAAGAGGCTAGTACAAGCCGCAGTCACGGGCCGTATTCGGCCACGGCGAGAAGCCGCGGGAGTGCGAGGCGCGCACTGCGACCCAGATCTGCTCGAGCGGGCTCCAGTGATCCGCGGTGCCCTTGTGACGCAGCAGCCAGCCTCCGTATGTCTGCTGGAACGAGAGATCCATCTGGAGCCCGCCCCAGTACGGGCTGCCGGAATCCGCCCAGCTGCCCTCGTAGCGGTGGATGCAGAGCCAGTCCCGCAGCTCGGGCGGGTGGTTTGCCTGCCACCACGCCCTGTGCGCTCGATGCCGCCAACGCCGTGCGAGTTGCCGCAGCTGCGCGGCCGACGAACGGGCGGCGAGCAAGCGTGCTCCGCTCGCCGGCGGGCGACCGCGGATCACGGTCAGCCAGTGCCGCGTGTCCGCGCGATAGTGCCGGATCTGGCGGCGGGAGACCGACGCGTCCTTCAGCTCCCAGCGCGAGGGCGTCTTCGCTGCTTCGGTCGTGGAGACCGTCGCGCCCGTGCTGGTGCTGGGACTCGTACTTCCTTCGCTTGTTGCCTTGCTGGACGCTGCCGCAGCAGTGGCCATGCCTGCGAATGCGAGAAGCAGCCCGCAGGCGAGGATAGAGCGCCGCAAATCGATGAACCTCCTGGTCGACTGCAAGTCGTAGGCCGAACGGGCGGGAAGACGCCCTCAGGCGAGCACCGCTCGGCGCGGCTTATGCGATCGGTGCGAGGAGGGTAGCGATGCGCACGTTTGTATCTTGTTAAGGCAACGCTTGTGACTCAGCGATGGGCCATTTTTGGTCTAAAAAACGACGGAATGTGCGCAGGAGCGACGAATCCTGCGTAAAGCAGCACCGCTCCGACGGCGATTCCGATCGCGCTGCCGGCGGCGCCGAGGCCCGCAAGGCCGCTGCCCGTCGCCGCTGCCACGATGCCCGCGACGATCAGCCCGTTCCCGAGCGGCCGCCGCCGGAAGCCCCTGACCGCAACGACGACGACCGCGAGCGTCCCGACGATGTTCGCGACGATCGCGAGCAGACGGGCAGGCAGGAAGGCGAGGTGGTCCTGGGCTGCCGGGATGCCGTGCGGCGCGAAGGCGCCGTGGACCGGCACGGCCAGCGCAATCCCCACGGCGAAGCCCGCGTAGACGAGAACGACCGGCGCCGCTCGGCGGCGGCCGACGAGGAGAAGCGAGCCGGCCCCGAGCAGCGGCGCCGTGAGAAGACCGCCTGCCGCGTAGTAGACGCGGAACGCCCGGTCGTCCCAGCCCGCAGCCTCGCCCCAGGCGATCGCGGCGGCCGCGACGGCGTACGCGCCGAGCCCGGCCGCCCATGCGAGCAGCTCCGGCCGACCGCTGCTCCGGTACCGCCGCGCGAGCAGCCCCGCGAGCCGGAAGGCGAGCAGTGCCGCGGCGAACGCGACGAGCGCTTCCATGTCCCGCAGCCTAGATCGCTACGCTCGTGAGATGGCGACGAAGCGGTACCTGTTCACGCCGGGCCCGACGCCGGTGCCCCCCGAGGTGCTGGCCGCAGTCGGCGCGCCCGTCATCCACCATCGCAGCCCCGAGTTCCTGCCGGTCTACGAGCGCGTGCTCTCCCGGTTGCGTGAGGTCTGCCGGACTGAGAGCGACGTGCTTCTCTTCGGAGCCTCCGGAACAGGCGCCTTCGAGTCGGCCGTGGCGAACCTCGTCTCGCCCGGCGAGCGCCATCTCGTCGTCTCGGCCGGCAGCTTCGGGGAGCGCTGGGTCGCGATGACGAGCGCGTACGGCGCCGAGGTGGACGTCCTCCGGTACGCCTGGGGAGAGACGCCCGATGCCGACGACCTCCGCGCTCGGCTCGCCGAGAAGGAAGCGAAGGCGGTCTGGTTCGTCCAGTCCGAGACCTCGACCGGCGTCGTGACCGACGTGCAGGCGCTTGCGGCCGCCGGCAAGGAAGCAGGAGCGCTCGTGGTCGTCGACGCGGTCTCGAGCCTGGGCGCCGTCCCGTGCGAGACCGATGCGTGGGGCCTCGACGTCGTCGTCTCGGGCTCGCAGAAAGCGCTCATGACGCCGCCCGGCCTCGGTCTCGTCGCCGTCTCCGACGCTGCGCTCGCCGCGGTCGGCACGTCGCCTCGCTTCTACTTCGACTGGGAGCGCACCCGAAAGGGACAGCAGACGCTCGACGCGCCGGTCACGCTGCCCGTCTCGCTCGTCTCCGGCCTCGACGTCGCGCTCACGCTGCTGCTCGACGAGGGCCTGGAGGCGGCGTTCGACCGCCACATCCGGCTCGGCCGGGCTGCGCGGGCGGGCGTCAAGGGCCTCGGGCTCGACCTCTTCTCGCCGGACGAGGACCGAAGCGCGGTCGTGACCGCGGTCCGCGCGCCGGCCGGCATCGACTCCGGCGACGTCATCCGGGGTGTTCGCGATCGCTTCGGCATCACGATCGCGAATGGCCAGGGCGAGCTGAAGGGCAAGATCTTCCGGCTCGGCCACATCGGCTGGTTCGACGTCTTCGACATCACGACGCAGATCGCGGCGGTCGAGCTCGTCCTCGCCGATCTCGGCGCCGACATCGAGCGCGGCGCCGCAGTGACAGCGGCGCTGGAAGCGTTCGAGGCTCCAGAGCCTTCCCGCACGTGACGCAGCGCATCCTCGTTCGCGAGGAGATCTCGGAGGCGGGCGTCGACCTGCTTCGTTCCCGCTTCGACGTGGACGTCGACGGCGAGAGCCCGCTCGAGGAGATCATCGGCGGCTACGAGGGGATCGTCGTCCGCTCCGCGACGAAGCTGACGGCCGACCTCATCGAGCGCGCCGAACGGCTGAAGGTGATCGGCCGGGCAGGCGTGGGCGTCGACAACGTCGACGTCGACGCAGCGACGCGGCGCGGGATCATCGTCGCGAACGCGCCCGAATCGACGGTCGTCTCGGCCGCCGAGCACACGATCGGACTCCTCGTCGCCCTCGCACGCAACATCCCGCAAGCGCACGCCGCGCTCAAGCAGGGCCGCTGGGAGCGCAGTGCGTACGGCGGGATCGAGCTCTCCGGCAAGACGCTCGGCGTGCTGGGCTTCGGCCGGATCGGGCAACAGGTGGCGCGGCGCGCCCTCGGGCTCGGGATGCGCGTGGTCGCCTACGACCCGTTCGTGGCGGCCGAGCGGTTCCGCGAGCTCGGTGCCGAGCGCCTCGAGACGACGGCGGACATCTACGCGGCAGCCGACTTCATCACGCTGCATCTCCCGTTGAACGGGGAGACGCGCGGCTCGATCGGCACCGCCGCCTTCGAGGCGATGCGACCCGGCGTGAGGATCGTGAACGCAGCACGTGGGCCGCTGCTCGACGAGGACGCATTGCTCGCGGCGCTCCGCTCGGGCAAGGTCGCCGGCGCTGCTCTCGACGTATTCGGAGAGGAGCCGTACTCAGGGCCGCTCCTCGAGCTCGACAACGTCGTGGTCACCCCGCACCTCGCGGCCTCGACCGGCGAAGCACAGGACCGGGCCGGCGTCATCGTCGCGGAGCAGGTCGCGGCGGCTCTCGAAGGCGGCCTCGTCTCGAACGCCGTCAACATCCCGGTCATCGGCGCGGACGACCTCGAGGTGCTAGGCCCGTACGTGCCGCTCGCCTCGCGGCTCGGACGTATCGCGATGGAGCTCTCGGGCGGCTCCGCCGAGGAGATCGTGATCACCGTGTACGGAGCGCTTGCGGACTACGACGCGCGCCTGCTCACGGTGGCGGCGCTCAACGGCGCGTTCCAGGGTCGCGCCGACAGGCCGGTCAACTACGTGAACGCGCCGCTCATCGCGGCCGAGCGCGGGATCGAGGTGCGCGAGGAGCGATCCCGTTCGGCCCGCGACTACACGAACCTCGTCCGGGTCGAGCTGCGCGGCGCCGGAGATCGCGTCCGGGTCGCCGGGACGACGATCGGCAGCGACCACAGGCCGTGGCTCGTCAACATCCTCGGCTTCGAGATCGAGCTGGAGCTCGCTCCGCTCTTCGTGCTCTGTCTCTACGACGACGTGCCCGGCGTGATCGGCCGCGTCGGGACGCTGTTCGGCGAGGCCGGCATCAACATCGCCGGCATGACCGTCTCGCGCAGCCTCCGCCGCGGCAAGGCGCTCATGGCGCTCACCGTCGACTCCGCCCCGTCGCCGGAGCTGGTCGAGCGACTGCGCGGCGAGGGCTTCGACGACGCGCGCGTGCTCGAGCTCGGCCCCTTGCCGACGAGCTAGCCCTCGGCCGGCGCAGAAGGCCCGCGACGCGGATCGAGGCGCACCACCGTTCGCCGCACCGCTGCCTGAACCTTCTCCACGATCCGAAAGCGCCCGCGGTCCGAGACGACCCGCTCGATGTCGCCCTGCTCATGACCAGGCACGAGCAGGAACGTCGCCGGATCTTGGCGCACCTCCTCATATTCCGCGAGGCTTGCGTCCACCCGGTGCGTGCAGTTCGGGTCTGCGCATTCGCAGACGAACTCGGTCTCGTCGGCGTCGAACCGCTCTGCGCTCTCGGCGATGCGTTCGTTGACGTCCCTGAAGAGCGCTTCGGTTGTCGCGCGTCTCTCGTGATCCTGCACCGTCGTCTCCCTTCGACTGTGTTGTCTCCCGGATGGAAAACGCGGATACGCGGTCGTGGATACGGTGCGGTCGTGGAACGCTGGCCCGATTCGGTCGCCCGCGTCGCCGGAGTGCTGCAGCGCGCCGGCGTGGACTCGCGAGTCGAGGAGTTCCCCGAAGGGACACCCACCGCGAGCGCCGCGGCGAAGGCCGTGGGCGCCTCCCGCGCCCAGATCGTGAAGTCGCTCGTCTTCATCGCGGACGGCCGCCCGACGCTCGCTCTCCTTCCCGGCGACCGCAGGGCCGACGAGACGAAGGTCGCCGCCGCAGTGGGCGCCAAGGCCGCGCGCGTCGCCCGGCCGGAGGAAGTCGTGGCAGCGACGGGGTTCGAGCCCGGAGGCGTGGCACCATTTCCGCTGCCGGCCATCTCACAGGTCCTGATCGCGGAAGAGCTTCTCGGTCACGAACGGGTCTGGATCGGTGCCGGCTCCGAGCACCACATGGCCGGGCTGGCGCCGCTCGACCTCGTCCGCCTCACGCAAGCCCGTGCCGCAGACCTGACGTAACGCCCGACTCAGAACCCGTCTCGAAAAGAAGAACGGGCCGTCCGCCGCGCTGGTCGGCGCGATCCGGCGTCCTCGGTCGCGCGAACAGCGCTGCTATTCGCGCTCCCTGCGTCCTTGTCTCGCACTCGACCATCGCGCCCGGTCAGCGCGTCGTCATTCCGAGACGAGCTCTTAGGGGATGTTCAAGCCATCCGGGTACGATTCCGAGTTCAGCACCTCGACTGAAGGGACGAGCCGCAGATGCTTGAGACGAAGAAGATCTGGATGAACGGCGAGCTGGTCGACTGGGGAGACGCGACGATCCACGTCGGCACGCACGGCTTGCATTACGGCTCTGGAGTCTTCGAAGGCATCCGCGCCTACGAGACCGAGCGTGGCACCTCCGTCTTCCGCCTCACCGACCACCTCGAGCGTCTGCATCGCTCGGCACAGCTCCTCTATCTCCAGGTCCCCTTCTCGGTCGAAGAGCTGCGGACCGCGACCTGGGATCTGATCGGCGCCAACGAGCTGCCGTCCTGCTACCTGCGCCCGATTGCGTTCGTCGGCTACGGCGAGCTCGGCGTGTCGGCGGTTGGGAACCCGGTCGACGTCGCGATTATGTCATGGCCGTGGGGCGCTTACCTCGGCGAGGAAGGGCAGCAAAACGGCATCCGCGCCAAGGTGTCGAGCTGGCAGCGGGTCGGCCCGAACGTGATCCCGCACGTCGCAAAGGCGACCGGCGTCTACGTCAACTCGATGCTCGCGGTCGGAGAAGCGAACCGCGCCGGCTACGACGAGGCGATCCTCCTCACCGGCGACGGTTACGTCGCCGACGGCTCCGGCGAGAGCATCTTCGTCGTGCGCGACGGCGTCATCTACACGCCCGACCTCGCTGCCTCGATCCTCGTCGGCATCACGCGCGACTCCGTGATCCAGATTGCGCAGGATCTCGGCCATCGCGTCGTCGAGAAGCCGATCATCCGCACCGACCTCTATCTCGCCGACGAGGTGTTCATGGTCGGGACGGCCGCCGAGGTGACGCCGATCCGCGAGATCGACGATCAGGTCATCGGCCCGCCCGGCCCCGTCACGCAGGAGATTCAGCAGGCCTACCTCGACACCGTGCAGGGGCGCAGCGAGCGCTGGAGCCAGTGGCTCGAGTTCGCGCCGGCGGCCGACAGAGCTCAGGCCGAGCACACGGCGTGAAGCAGGAGGTGCAGTCGGTCCCGCTGTCGGGGCCGTACCTCGGCGAGCGGGAAGAAGAGCTCGTACTCGAGGTACTTCGCTCGGGGCGGCTCTCGCTCGGCCCGACGATCGACCGCTTCGAGGAGCTCGTCGCGGAGCGCGTCGGCGCGCCGTACGCCGCGGCAGTCTCGTCCGGCACGGTCGGACTGCATCTGCTCTGCATCAGCGCCGGCATCGGCCCTGGCGACGAGGTGATCACGTCGCCGTACTCGTTCGCCGCGTCCGCGAACTGCTTCATGTACGAGGGCGGAGTTCCCGTCTTCGCGGACGTCGACCCGCGGACGTGGAACCTCGATCCCGCCGCGGTCGAGGCAGCTGTCACCGAGCGGACGAAGGCGATCGTCGGCGTCGACATCTACGGCTATCCGGGAGAGCTCGACGAGCTGCGTGCGATCGCAGATCGGCACGGGCTCGCACTGATCGACGACGCGTGCGAAGCGCTCGGCGCGGAATATCGCGGCGCCCCGATCGGCTCTCACGGCACCTCGTCGGTCTTCGCGTTCTATCCGAACAAGCAGATCACGACGGGCGAGGGCGGGATGGTGGTCACGCACTCTGAGGAGGAATGGCACCTGATGCGCTCGCTGCGCAACCAGGGCCGCCCGGAGCCGGGCGGCTGGCTCGAGCATGTCCGACTCGGCTTCAACTATCGGCTCAGCGACATCGCGGCCGCGCTCGGGATCGGCCAGATGGAGCGGCTCGACGAGATCCTCGCGCGCCGGGCGGAGGCGGCGAACCGCTACACGTCGCTGCTGAGCTCGGTGGACGGGCTCGAGCTTCCCGCGCCCGACGACGCCGACCACCGGCGCTCATGGTTTGTCTACGTCGTCCTCTTCCCCGACTCGGCGACACGCGAGCGCGCGATCGACACCTTCGAGCGGGAGGGTGTCGGCTACAACCGCTATCTGCCTTCGATCCATCTGCAGCCGTACATGGTCGAGCGGTTCGGCTTCCAGGAAGGGCTTTGCCCCGTAGCCGAGGACGTCAGCTCGCGCTCGCTTGCTCTGCCGTTCTTCACCGGGATCGAGCCGGCCGCCCAGGAGCGCGTGGTCGAGGTTCTCTCCTCGGCCCAGTAGATTTTGGCGCGGTGAACCTGCAGAGCATCGATCGCGCGCAGCCGTTCGCGACGAAGGACGGGTCAACCATCCGTGAGCTCCACCACACCTCCGCGCAGAGCCTCGCGGAGGCCACGCTCGAGCCGAGCCAGGCGACGCACCGCCACTACCACGAGCGCACGGAGGAGATCTATTTCGTCACCAAGGGCTCCGGCTCGCTCGAAGTCGACGGCGAGTCGCGGAGAGTTCGTCCCGGCGACGCGATCCTCATCCCGCCCGGCGCGTGGCACACGCTCGAGAACGACGGCACCAGCGAGCTGACCATCCTCTGCATGTGCTCGCCGCCGTACTCGCACGAGGACACGTTCTTCGAGTAGCGCTCCGGGGCGTGCGATGATCCGCCGATGGCGGACAGCGCGACGCGGATGGTCTTCCTCGGGTTCGGCAAGTGGGCGCGCGCCGACCGGATCTACGCGCTCGAGCCGATCACCGGTGACGAGCGCGGCGGCGGCCGCCGCACGCGTGTCTGGATCGACGGCGTCGCGGAGCCGATCCTCGCGGGCCGGACCGAGCGCACGATCCTCCACGACATGGGGCAGGATTCGGCGACTGCGTCGGTCGTGCTCGACGACGCGCTCGACCTCGCCGAGCGGGTCGCGAAGGCAGTCGACGAGGGCTCCTTCGACGTCCGGGACCTCGGCCGTCGCGCGCGCCGCGTGCTCGAGAAGACCGCGAAGCCGGCCGAGCCCGAGCAGCTGTTCTAAGTACGTAATGACCGGAGAGCGGCTGACCCGCGAGTTCTTCGCGCGCTCGGTCCACGAGGTCGCACCCGAACTGATCGGCGCGACGCTTTCCGTGGACGGCGTGGGAGGGACGATCGTCGAGGTCGAGGCGTACGACCAGGACGATCC
>DASXKE010000117.1:0-5946 GCA_036496985.1 Gaiellaceae bacterium
AGCTGCGCGAGCTCGAGAGCATCGGCGTCGACCAGTTCAACATCTACCTGATGACGCACAGCCAGGAAGAAACGCTGCAGGCCTACGGCGACGACATCATCCCCGGCTTCGCCGGCGTCAGCGCATAAGGGTCGAACTAGGGTCGTTCCCTATGGCGCGGTCGCCGCGACGGTCGGTAGCCTCGGGCCCATGAGTGCAAACGGGGCAGTTGTGAGCGCGAGCGACGTCACGCGTCGCTATGGAGAAGGTGAAGCGGCGGTCGATGCCTTGCGCGGCGTCTCGCTCGACGTCGCACCCGGCGAGCTCGTCGCCGTGATGGGCCCGTCGGGCTCCGGCAAGTCGACGCTCATGCACATCCTCGCCGGGCTCGACAAGCCGAGCTCGGGAACGGTGACGATCGCCGGCACCGAGATCACGCAGCTGGATGACTCCGCGCTGACGAAGCTGCGTCGCAAGCACATCGGCTTCGTCTTCCAGTTCTTCAATCTCCTGCCCATGCTGGACGCAGAGGAGAACGTCCTACTGCCGCTCTCGATCGCCGGCGAGAAGCCCGACCGCGCGTGGCTCGACGACCTGCTGACCCGGATGGGGCTCGACAAGCGCCGCTCCCACCGGCCTGCTGAGCTCTCCGGCGGCGAGCAGCAGCGCGTGGCCATCGCGCGCTCACTCGTCTCGCGGCCCACGATCCTGTTCGCCGACGAGCCGACCGGAAACCTCGATTCGAAGACCGGCGGCGAGATCCTCGACCTGATCCGCAGCTCGGTCGACTCGTACGGCCAGACGACGGTGATGGTCACGCATGAGCCGCGCGCAGCCTCGACCGCCGACCGCATCCTCTTCCTCTCGGACGGGCTGATCGTGAAGGAGCTCCGCGACTCGACGGCTGCCGACGTGCTGGCCGTCATGAGCAACCTCGGCGAGTAGATGCTCCTCGTCGCGCTCAAGGGCCTCGCAGGCAGGAAGGTGCGCGCCGCGCTGACGGCGGTCGCAATCGTGCTGGGGGTCGCGATGATCAGCGGCACGTACATCCTCACCGACACGATCAAGGCCGCGTTCAGCACCGTCTTCACCACGGTCTACGCCAAAACCGACGCCGTGATCACCGGCAAGGTCGCTTTCGGCAACAACAGCAACAGCAACAACCTGCCGCCGTCCTTCCCGGAGTCGCTGCTCGGGAAGGTGCGGAACCTGCCGGGCGTCGCCCAGGCGGACGGCGGGATCAACGACGAGGCGCATCTTGTCGGGCGCGACGGCAAGGTGATCGCTACCGGCGGGGCGCCGGGCCTCGCGTTCAGCGTCCATGCCCACGGCGACCAGCGCTTCAACCCGCTCACGCTCGTCTCGGGCACGTGGCCCGTAGGTGCACACGAGATCGCGATCGACGCGCACACCGCGAGCAAGGAGAACTTCAAGGTGGGTCAGTCGGTGGGCGTGGTCGCGCAGGGCCCGGTGACGCCGTACAAGATCGCCGGCATCGTCAAGATCGGCGGCGTCTCTTCGCTCGGCGGCGCGACGATCTCCGTCTTCGACTTCCCGACCGCGCAGAAGATCTTCCACAAGGAAGGGAAGCTCGACAGCATCAACATCGCGACGAAGTCGGGCACGAGCCCAGAGCAGCTCGTCAAGGAGATTCAGCCGATCCTGCCTCCGACTGCGGAGGTCAGGACGGCGGAGGCCCAGGCGAAGCAGGCGACGAAAGACACGAACGGCTTCCTCTCGATCATCAACGACTTCCTGCTGGCGTTCGGCGGCGTTGCTCTCTTCGTCGGCACGTTCGTGATCGCGAACACGCTCTCGATCACGATCGCGCAGCGGACGCGTGAGCTTGCGACGCTGCGGACGCTCGGCGCAAGCCGCCGCCAGGTGCTCATGTCCGTCCTGCTCGAGGCGCTGATCATCGGCATCCTCGCGTCGATCACGGGCCTCTTTCTCGGGCTCGGCCTCGCGAAGGGGTTGAACGCGCTCTTCGTCCACTTCGGCATCGACCTGCCGCAGGCGGGAACCGTGTTCGCGACGCGGACGATCGTGGTCGCGCTCGTCGTCGGGATCCTCGTAACGCTGCTCGCGGCGATGCGGCCGGCGATCCGCGCCACCCGCGTGCCACCGATCTCCGCCGTGCGCGAGGGTGCGGTCCTGCCGACCTCGCGTTTCGCCCGGTTCAGCGTGACGGCTGCACTGCTGACGATCGGCGGCGCGGTGGCGCTCATGCTCGTTGGCCTCTTCGTCCACGGCCTCTCGACGACGCAGCGCCTGCTCGCGCTCGGCGTCGGAGCCGCTGCCGTCTTCGTCGGCGTTGCGATGCTCGCGAAGACGCTCGTACCTCCGCTCGCGCGTGTGCTCGGCTGGCCGGCGACGAAGATCGGCGGCGCGGCCGGTGAGCTTGCGCGAGGCAATGCAATGCGAAACCCGCAACGCACGGCGTCGACGGCGTCGGCGCTGATGATCGGCCTCGCGCTGGTCACCCTGGTTTCGGTACTCGCGTCGGGCCTGAAGACGACGTTCAACGACGCAGTCGACTCGGTCTTCAAGGGCGACTATGCGCTGACCGCGACCGACAACTTCTCCCCGATCTCGATCTCGTCGGAGCAGGCCCTGGCGAACGTGCCCGGCGTCAACGTCGTGTCAGGCGTCCGCGCCGGCGACGGCAAGGCGTTCGGCAGCAGGATCAACGTCACAGCCGTCAATGGGGACATCTCGAAGGTGATCGTCGTCAACTGGGAGCACGGTTCGCAGGCAACCCCCGGTCAGCTTGGTGAGAACGGCGCGTTCGTGGCGAAGAGCTACGCGAAGAGCCATGACCTGTCGATCGGCTCGCCGATCGACGTCGAGGTGCCCTCCGGCAAGACGCTGCATCTGACGCTCAAGGGCATCTTCGCGCCGCCGAAGGGAGGCTCGCCGTACGGCGACGTCACGATCTCGCAGCAGCGCTTCGACGCCGAGTACCAGAACCCGCAGAACCTCTACGCCTTCGTCGACATGACCGGCGGCGTCACGCCGGCGAACACGGCGACGCTGACCAAGGCGCTGGACACGTTCCCCGACGCCAAGATCGCGACCGCGAGCGAGTTCAAGAAGAACCAGGAGCAGGGGATCAACACGCTCCTGAATCTCCTCTACGTGCTGCTCTCGCTTTCGATCCTGATCAGCCTCTTCGGGATCGTGAACACGCTCGTCCTGACCGTGTTCGAGCGCACCCGCGAGCTCGGGATGCTGCGCGCGATCGGGATGACACGACGGCAGGTTCGCCGGATGATCCGGCACGAGAGCATCGTCACGGCACTGATCGGTGCAGCACTCGGCATCCCCGTCGGCGTGGCGCTCGCGCTCATGGTCGGCAAGGCGATCAACTACCCGGCCTTCACGATCCCCTGGGGCACGCTGATCGTCTTCGTGATCGCGGCCATCCTCGCCGGCCTGGTGGCGGCGATCATCCCGGCCCGCCGTGCCGGCAAGCTCAACGTCCTCCAGGCGCTCCAGTACGAGTAGCGACTACTCGGGGACGTGCCAGGGGCCGGGCTCCTGCGTGACGGGGTAGCCGGCCCAGACCATCCGCTCGACCGAGCCGTCCGCGCCGCGCATGATGCGCAGCGCCTCGCCGTGCTCCGGGCCCGAGACCGTGCGCCAGCGGTCGTCCGACTCCCGCTCGAACACGGAGGACGGCTGCCAGTCGGGAATCCCGTCGAAGCGGCCCTCGAGCTTCCCGTCGCGCCAGCGAAAGACGATTCGCGTCGCCTCCATGAACCAGATCCCGAGTACGGGCAGCACGTCGTCAGGCGGCGGCTCGCCGACCCGCCACGCTTCGGGCGCGACCGGCCACTCGTCGACCGTCGTGCCGAGGAGGGAGATCCCGACCTCGCCGATGTCGGCCTCGCTCTCGTTCGTGAGCAGCGTGACCACGACCTTGTCCTTCGCCGAGAAGACGAGCTGCGCGATGAAGCCCGGCATCGAGCCGCCGTGGCCCGCAAGGATGCGGTCGCCGTCGCGGGTGAGCCCGAGGCCGAGCCCGTAGCCGGACAACCAGCGCTCGTGGTCGGCGATCGCCTGCACCGTCCGCATCTCCTCGGCGCTCGACGCTGCAAGGACGGACTCGTCGGGATCGGCGAGGAACGCGCCCCAGCGGCAGATGTCGGCGGTCGTCCCCCACAGCTGGCCCGCCGACGCCCACGCGCCGGTCTCGACGCCCACTGTCTCCCACACGCCGTCGGCATACGGCTGCGCGAGATAACCCTTCGCCGCCGGCGCTTCCGGCTCGAAGCTCACGCGCTGCAGCCCGATCGGCCCGAACAGCCGCTCGCGGACGTAGTCGGTGTACGGCATCCCCGAAACGCGCTCGACGACGATGCCGAGCAGGGCGAACGCGAGGTTGGAGTAGTGGAACCGCGCGCCGGATGGGAGCACGACCTCGGCCTGCCCGAGCGTCTCGAGCAGCTCGTCGGGCTGCGCGAAGCGGAGGCTCAGCCAGGAGTCGTCATGCGTCTCCCGTTGCAGGCCTGACGCGTGCGAGAGGAGCCGGCGGATGCTCGGCGTGTGCGCCGCACCTTCGACATGCCGGTCGAGCGTGTCCTCGAGATCGAGCTTGCCCGCGTCGCGCAGCTGCATGATCGCCGCCGCGGTGAACGTCTTCGTGATCGAGCCGATGCGGTACTGGGTGTCGGGAGTCGCATCGATGCCGCCCTCGACGTCGGCGACGCCGACCGCGGTCTCCCAGACGAGCTCGCCGTCGCGCAGGACGGCGGCGGCGAGGCTTGCGAGCCGCTTCTCTCGCTGAGCGCTCCGGACGCGCTGCTCGAGCTTCGCAACGAGGCGTTCAGGCGGGGACAGAGAGCACCTCCTGCATTCGTTCGATGGCCTGGTCTATGTCGTCGTCGTCGATGTCGAGATGCGTCACGGCGCGCAGCCAGCCTCGTCGCAAGCCCCCGACGCCGACTCCGCGCTCGGCCAGGCGGTCGGGCAGGCCGGGTTCGTCGGGGATCGGCACGAAGTTCGTCTCCACCGTCGAAGGGTCGATGCCGATGCCGTCGGCGAGGCGCTTCGCACGCGCGTGGTCGTCGGCGAGCCGCTCGACGTTGTGGTCGAGCGCATAGAGCATCGCCGCCGCAGCGATCCCGGACTGCCGCAGCGCGCCGCCGAAGAGGAACTTCCCCTCCCACCCCTGCTCGATCGTCTCGACGGAGCCGGCGAGGACGGCGCCGAACGGGCAGCCGAGCCCCTTCGAGAAGCAGATCGTGACGGTGTCGGCGAGCGCGCCCCACGCCGCGGGCTCGATACCCGCCGCCACGGATGCGTTGAAGAGGCGCGCACCGTCGAGGTGGACCGCGGCACTACGCGAGCGCGCCGCGTCGACCGCCGCGCGGAACTCGTCGAGCGGCCAGATGTGGCCGCCGGAGCTGCGATGCGTGTTCTCGAGCACGAGCACGCTGCCGGAGCCGAATTCGTCGACCTCGGCGATCTGCTCGGGCGTCGGCCTCCCAGCGTCGGCCTCGAGCCCCTGCATGATCAGACCCGAGTGGATCGCGGGGCCGCCCCACTCGTAGATGAGGACGTGCGTCCGCTCCTCCGCGACGACCTTGCAGCCGGGCCGGCTGAGCACGCGGAGCGCGGCCTGGTTCGCCATCGTCGCCGTCGGCAGGAAGAGCGCCGCCTCGTGCCCCAACAGCTCGGCCATCCGGCGCTGCAACTCGTTCGTGGTGGGGTCCTCGCGCTCCTGCTCGTCCCCGACCTCGGCGGCGGCCATCGCCGCGAGCATCCCGGGAGTCGGCTTGGTGACGGTGTCGGAGCGAAGGTCGATCACGACCCCGGACGCTACCGTAGGCCCATCGACCTGTCCCTCCTCGAACAGACGCTGCGCGAGCGCGGCGAGCCCTCGTTCCGCGCCCGTCAGGTGTGGGAGTGGACGGCGCGCGGAGCAGACGGCTACGACGCGATGACCAACCTGCCGCGCGCGCT
>DASXKE010000118.1:0-16002 GCA_036496985.1 Gaiellaceae bacterium
GTACGTCGGCGCCGACGCCCGCATCGCACTCTCCGTCGGACAGGCACGCGGCGCCGTGCTCGTCGCGGCCGCCAACGCGGGCCTCGACTGCCGGGAATACGCGCCGGCGAGCGTGAAGCAGGCGATCTGCGGCTACGGCCGCGCTGAGAAGGCACAGATGCAGCGCATGGTGAAGATGATCCTCGGCCTCGCCGAGGAGCCGACTCCGCACCACGCGGCCGACGCGCTTGCGGTGGCGATCTGCCACGCGCTCGCGCCGCCGCTTCTGCGCGCGGCCAGCTAGAGGGAACGTCCGTTCCGGTGCGTAGATTGCTCGCATGATCGCGCGGCTTCGCGGCAAGCCTGCCGCCAACACGCCGGAAGGGCTGATCCTCGACGTCAACGGGGTCGGCTACCTCGTCCACGCGACGCCGACCGCCGTCCGCAAAGGTGACGCGGCGGACGAGATCACGGTCGAGACATATATGCATGTGCGCGAGGACGCGCTCCAGCTCTACGGTTTCGCCGACCGCGGCGAGCGCGAGCTCTTCGTCCAGCTCCTCGCCGTGAGCGGCGTGGGGCCGAAGGTCGCGCTCGCGATCGTCTCCGGCTCGCCCGTCGCCGATCTGCGCCGCGCGATCGTGCGCGGCGACGCGGCGCGCTTCCAGGCGATTCCCGGCATCGGCAAGAAAACGGCCGAGCGGATCGTGCTCGAGCTGAAGGAGAAGCTCGGCGACCCGGATCTTGTCGCGGTGCCCGACGGCTCCGGCGAGGACCACGTCGTCGCGCGCGACGCGCTCGTCGAGCTGGGCTGGTCGCTGCTCGACGCCGAGCGTGCTCTCGCGGAGGTCGACCCCGAGCTACCACCGGAGGAACGTGTCCGGCTGGCGTTGAAACAGGCTGCATGAACGCGACCACGCAGTTCCTCACGCCTGCGCTGCGGGACGACGAGGAGGAGGTCGAGCGGAGCCTTCGTCCGCGCCGCCTCGACGAGTTCGTCGGCCAGGCGCGCATCAAGGAGCAGCTCGCGATCGCGCTCGAGGCGGCCAAGGGACGAGGCGAGGCGCTCGACCACGTCCTGCTCGTCGGTCCGCCGGGCCTCGGCAAGACGAGCCTGGCGCACATCATCCGCGAGGAGCTTGGCGTCGGCATCCGCTCGGTCGCCGGTCCTGCGCTCGAGCGCAAGGACGTCGCCGCGATCCTCACCGCCGTCGAGGCGCGCGACGTCGTCTTCGTCGACGAGATTCACCGCCTGAGCCGCGCTTCCGAGGAGATCCTCTATCCGGCGCTCGAGGACTTTCGGCTCGACATCGTGATGGGCCAGGGGACGGCGGCGCGGACGCTGACCCTCGACCTGCCGCCCTTTACGCTGGTGGGCGCGACGACGCGCACCGGGCTCCTCACCTCGCCGCTCCGCGACCGCTTCGGCATCACGTTCCGGCTCGACTACTACGAAGACGGCGAGCTCGCGACAATCGTGCGGCGCTCGGCTGGGATCCTCGGCGTCGAGATCGCCGACGCCGCCGCCGACGAGATCGCCGGCCGCGCGCGTGGCACACCACGGGTGGGCAACCGGATCCTCCGTCGCGTGAGAGACGTCGCGGAGGTCCGCCACGAAGGAGTGATCACGACGGCGATCGCACGCGAGGCGCTGGAGCTGCTCGAGGTCGACGAGGCCGGGCTCGAGCGGCTCGACCGTGACCTTCTGCGAGCGATCGCCGAAAAGTACGCCGGCGGGCCGGTCGGCCTCAACACGCTCGCGGCGGCGCTCGGCGAGGAGCCGGACACGATCGAGTACGTCTACGAGCCGTATCTCCTGCAGCTCGGCTTCCTGCAGCGAACGCCGCGCGGGCGCACGATCACCGCGCTCGGGCGAGCGCATCTCGGCGCGGCGCCCGAGCCGGACGAAACGGACGCGCGGCTCTTCTAGCCTGTCCGCGTGCGGCGGATTCTCGTCACCGGCATGTCCGGAACCGGCAAGTCCAGCGCGCTTGCGGAGCTCGCGCGGCGCGACTTCCGCACCGTCGACACCGACGAGCTCGATTGGACGGTGGAAGACGATGACGGCGGCCACTGGTGGGACGAGGATCGGATCGCCGAGCTGCTCGCCGAGGAAGGCCCGACGCTCTACTTGTCGGGCACGGTCTCGAATCAGGGCCGCTTCTACGACCGCTTCGACGCGGTCGTGCTCCTCAGCGCTCCGGCCGATGTGCTCATCGAACGGCTCTCGGGCCGCACGACCAACGATTACGGGAAGTCGCTCGAGGAGCGAGAGCTGATCCTCGAGCATGTCCGCGAGGTCGAGCCGCTGCTGCGACCGACGTGCACTCACGAGATCGACGCCACTCTGCCGCCGGCCGACGTCGTGGAACGGCTCCTCGAGATCGGAAACGAGGCGCAGCCGTTCGGGGTCCAGCCATAGTTTCCGGGGATGACCGAGTACGAGATCCATGTGGACGACAAGTTCGGCCAGCTGCGCGAGTTCGACGTCGCGGCCTTCGCCGCCGAGCACGAGCCGTGGTTCAACCAGACGCTCACGACGGTCAACGAGTCCGTCGTCCGGCTCGGCGTCCTGGAGGGCGAGTTCCACTGGCACAAGCACGAGCGCGAGGACGAGTTCTTCTTCGTTCTCGCCGGCAAGCTCGAGATCGAGATCGAAGGGCGTGAGCCTGCCGTTCTGGAGCCGCAGCAGGGGATCACGATTCCACGCGACGTCATGCACCGGCCGATCGCGCACGGCCGCACCACCGTGCTGATGGTCGAGCCCGCCGGTGTCGTGCCCACCGGCGACTGATGCCTGAGCTCTGGACACCAACGCCCGAGCTGCCGCACGAGGCGTTCGTGGAGCGGATCCACAAGGCAATCGCCTCGTTCGCCGAGACCAATGGCGTCGAGAAGCCGCTCGTCGAGATCGAGCTCGCGGACCGGTCGCGATTCGTGCTCGAGCGGATCGAGCCCGGATTCGGAATGGTCACGCTCTACGTGACTGACGCGCGCGACGACGCGCCCGACGCGCTCATCGTCCCGATCGGCTCCCTGCGGCGGATCGAGCTGAGCAAGTCGCCGGACGAGCGAGTCCAGCGCTTCGGGTTCAGCATCCCGCCCGCGACGTAGACGAGCCACGGCGCGACGAGCAACGCCATCACGTCGAACCAGACGTAGCCACTCGCGACGCCGCTCGGAGGATTCCCGTCGGGGATTCCGAGGCCGGGAAGAGTCGACGTCCAGCGCCACGTTCCGATGGAGGTGCCGTAGAGCTCGAGCGCTCCGACGACGAGGAAGACACCGGCATAGGTCGCGCGGGAACGGGACCGCCACAGGAAGAGGAGCAGCAGTGGCACCCCGAGGGCGCCGGCGACGTCGCGCTGCGGCAGCACGAGAAGGCCGACGAGCCCCCAGGTGGCCGCCCCGACCGCGGCCGCCCACACGACGGCGCGTGCCCGGAGGCTCCGGCTGAGCGCGATGCCGCTCAAGAACACGAGCCCGTGCGCGGGTGGGATGAAGAGCGGCAGGTTGTGCAGGCGGTAGTGGTAGACGCCCCAGACGAGCGAGCCCGTCACCTCTCCGACCGTCGCGAAGAGCACGACCCCGACAGTCTGCGCACGCACGAGCGTCGGAAGCGGCACCAGCGCCGCCGCCAGCACGACGAACGTGAGAGCACCGAGCGCGAGCTGGCCGTGATACGAGACCTGAGTGTCGAGGGCGAGCAGCCCCGCAAGGTAAGCGGGCAATGCGACTGCGTACCAGCGAGGGACGGTCCCCGCTCTCAGCGCCGGCAGAGCCGGCGCCTCCGCTCCCTGGTTAGCGCCGTCGAGCCTACGCTCACTCATCGGCGGTACTGGAGCTCGTGCCAGCTCGGCGTGGGGAGGAGCTCGAGCAGCGCGCGACCGCCGTTCGTGTCGGCGAACGTGAAGTCCTGGCGCTCGTCGTCCCAGTCCACCTCGAGTAAGCCTTCCTTCACGCGGTGGTCGAGCCACGCGCCGCGGAAGACGAGCTTCTTCAGCCAGTAGACGAGCGACTCGCCGCGGACGAGCGCGAGCGAATCCCAGTGGTGGACGAGGTACTCCCCGAGCGCGCTCCGCGGCGTCTCGATCAGGTCGCGCTCGACGAGCTCCACGAGGTCGGCGGTCTCGTCGGAGTCCAGCTCGGGACTGGAGACGAGACCGAGCCGGACGGCCGCGGCCGTGACTCGCTCCTCGAAATCGAGGGAGTTGAAGGAGAAGCGGTAGCCGAGGAACTCGACGACGTAGTCGTCGCCCGAGTGGTAGTTGCCGGCCGCTTCCACGGCGGCAGCGTACCCTGACCACATGCGGCTACTCCGCTATCCGCTGGCGCTCGTGGTCGTCGTCGGGCTCTGTGCGTTGACGGCGTGGGCGTTGGCGTGGCCGTTCGAAAAGGCGGCTTTTCTCGCGCCGGTGATCGTGGTGGGCGGAGCGGCGCTGGTCGGTCTGCTCCTGCTGTGGGGCAAGGTCGCGCTCGATTCGCTGCAGGAGTCACGGCACCCGCGGCGCGTCGCCGCGTACTGGGTGCTCGGAATCGGGCTACTCGTTCTGCTGACCGTCCTCGGCGTCAAGCTCCCGAACGAGGGCGGCTAGCAAGCGGTCGATCTCGTCGCGCGTCGTGTAGGCGGCGACGGAGAGGCGAAGGAGGTTGCTCTCGGCGCCGCCGACCGGGATCTCGACCCGGTAGTTCGAGAAGAGCCGGTCGGACAAACCGGGTGCGGGGCGGGGAAGCCGGACTGTGGCCATCTGCGCCAGCATCGCGTCAGGCGCGAGCGGTTCGGTTCCGAGAAGCTCGCAGAGCTCGCCGCGGGCGTCGCGCGTGCGTCGGCGGCAGCGCTCCCCGATCGAGTCCCAATCTCGCTCGGCCTGGAAGCGGATCGCGTCGGGCACCGCGAGCCAGGCCGCGGGATCGCGCGTCCCCTGGATCTCGATCCGTTCGGAGAACGTCCGGCCCTCGGCGTAGCCCAAGCTCACGATCGCCGCGTCCACGCCGTCCTGGTGCTCGGGTCGGACGTGCAGGAAGCCGGCGCCTTTTGGCCCGCAAAGCCATTTGTGACAGTTCCCGCTGTAGAAGTCGGCTCCGAGCTCGGCGAGGTCGAGCGGCACGTGCGCGGGCGCGTGCGCGCCGTCGACGATCGCGAGAAGGCTCAGTTCGTGCGCGCGGGCGACGATCGTCTCGACCGGCAGGACGAGCGCGGTTTCCGAGGTTACGTGGCTGACGTAGAGGGCGCGCGTCCGCTCGCTCGCAGAGGCGAAGAGCGCGTCGACGAGCTCGCCCGATTCGCGCACCGGCAGCGGGATGGTGGCGCGGACGTAGCGCGCACCGGTTCGGCGGCAGGCCTGATCCCACGCGAGGTCGCACGCGCCGTACTCCAGATCGGTCGCGAGAATCTCGTCTCCCGGCCGCAGGTCGAGCGAGCGCGCGGCGAGGTTGACGCCGGTCGTCGCGTTCTGGACGAAGGCGAGATCCTGCTCCGAGCAGCCGACGTAAGCGGCGAGGGTGGCGCGCGCCGCGTCGAGGAGATCGGGCAGGCGGCGCGCGAGAAAATCGACGGGCTCGTGCTCTAGCTCCCGCTGCCACTCCTGGTAGCGCTCGAACACGGGCCGCGGGCAGGCGCCGAATGATCCGTGGTTGAGGAACGCGACCTCGGGGTCGAGCAGGAACTCGCGCCGTAGCTCGGCTGCCGAGGGTGCGGCCATGACCTTCTTCTATCCGTCCCGAACCCCCACCCGCTCAGGGGACCGGTGAAGCGTGCCGCTTCCCCCGTGGCGCCTCAGTTTCAGCTTCGTGCCAAGAGTGTGGCAATCGCCCTTCGCCTGTCGCTTTCAGGCGGGTGCTCGAACCGATTCCGTCCGCACCCCTCCGTAGCGTGGCTGCACATGCACGACGGCACCTGGACACTCCCCGATTGCCCGCCGGACGACCAGGGCGAGCTGGTTCGCGCGCTCGGAATCTCGCCGCTCACAGCCGCGGTGCTCGTCCGGCGAGGCCACTCGGACCCGGCCGAGGCGCAACGTTTTCTCGACGGCGAACAACCGCCGCACGATCCCTTCCTGCTCGGCGACATGGCGGCTGTGTGCGAGCAGATCCGCGCTGCAGTGGATCAAAAGCGCCGGATCTGCGTCCACGGCGACTACGACGTCGACGGGATCGCAGCCACGGCCCTCGCCGTTCTTCTCCTGCGCGAGCTCGGCGCAGATGTCGTATGGCATCTTCCGAGCCGGTTCGACGAGGGCTACGGGGTGCGCAGCGAAACCCTGTCACGACTGGCAGACGCGGGCTGCGGGCTCGTCCTGACCGTCGACTGCGGGATCACGGCCGCCGCCGAGGTCGCCGAGGCGAAGGAGCGCGGTCTCGACGTCATCGTCACAGACCATCACCGGCCGGGCGAGTCGCTGCCCGACTGCCCGATCGTCGCCACTCGCCCCTCCGAGTACCCGTTCCCCGAGCTCTGCGGCACGGGCGTCGTCTACAAGCTCGGCCAGGCGCTGTTCGGCACCGACTCGGAGATTCCGCGGCGCCACCTCGACCTCGTCGCCCTCGCCACGATTGCCGACGTCGTCCCTCTCGTTGACGAGAACCGGTCGCTCGCGATCGCCGGGCTCCGCGCGCTCGCGCGCACCTCGAAGCCCGGGCTGCGTGCGCTCATGCAGCGCGCTGGCGTCGACCCGGCGACGATCGACTCCGGGGCGGTCGGGTTCCGCCTCGCTCCTTGCCTGAACGCCGCCGGACGCCTCGGGCACCCCCGCGAAGCCCTCGAGCTCCTGCTCACCGAAGACGAAGCGGACGCCGGCCGGCTGGCCGACTCGCTCGAAGAGTTGAATCGCGAGCGCCAGGCGGTCGAAGGCCGGATCCTGCGCGAGGCCGTGGCCCAGGTCGAGGCCTGGCCACCCGAGAAACGGGCTCGGCGCGCCTACGCCGTGGCCGGCGCCGACTGGCATGAGGGCGTGATCGGCATCGTCGCCTCGCGCCTCGTCGAGCGCTATCACCGCCCGATCGTCCTCATCGCCGGCACCGACGGCGACTGGAAAGGATCGGGACGCTCGATCCCCAGCTTCGACCTCCACGCCGCGCTCGGCGCATGCGCGGCGCTGCTCGGACGCTGGGGAGGGCACCGCGCAGCGGCCGGGCTCTCGATTGCCGAGGAGAACGTCGAGGCGTTCGGCGAGGCGTTCGCGGAGCGGGCCGCAGCGGTGCTCGACGACGAAGACCTCGAGCCTGTGACGTCGATCGATGCCGTAGTCGCACGTGGAGCGGATCTCTCACTCGACCTGTGCGCGGAAATCGCGAAGCTCGCGCCGTTCGGCCTCGGCAACCCCGCACCGACGCTGCTCGCGCCCGGCTGCGGGCTCGCCGAAGTCGCGACCGTCGGAGACGGCAAACACCTCCGCTTCCGCGTCCGACGAGATGGACGCGACGCCGGCAGCGGCATCGCCTTCGGGCAGGGCTCACGCCTCGAGCAACTCCGGCCGGATGCCTCCTACGACGTCGCGTTCCGACTGGAGGAGAACCACTGGAACGGCACCGTCGCGCCACAGCTCGTCGTGCGCCGGATCTTCCGCACGGCGACGCGATACCGCGAGCTACACGCCTGGCTGGCGGCCGAGTGGAAAAAGCCGGAGTCCGCACGCGACGCGGAGGCACTGGCAATCTTCGCCGAGCTCCAACTCGCCGAGGGCGGCCAACGACGCGATCTGCTCGAGTCGCAACGGTTCCGCGACCTGCTTGCATCCGAGCCGCCGCTCGCCGCGGCAGCGTGATCCGGGTCGCAACCGAGGCCGACTGGCCGGCGATCCTCGAGATCCATCGCGCGGCCTTCGGCGACGAAGGCGACGCCGTCGCTCGGCTTACGTGCGAGCTCCGCAAGAGCGAGTGGTACGAGCCCGACCTCTCGTTCGTGGCCGAAGAGGACGGCGTCCTCGTCGGCCACGTGATGAACACGTGGAACTGGCTCGAGGGCGGATCGCCATGCGTCCTCCAGCTCTCGCCACTCGGCGTCTTGCCCGAGCACCAGGCACGCGGGCACGGATCGGCACTCGTCCGCGCCTCGCTCGATGCGGTGAGCGGACGCGGGGAGCCGGTGCTGCTTGTCGAGGGCAACCCCAAGTACTACGGACGCTTCGGCTTCGTCCGAGCGGACGAGCTCGGACTGCTACCTCCGCCGGAGGCGCTCTACGACTGGGCGTTCCAGGTTGCGGTTCTCGACGACCATGCGGCGCTGCCGCAAGGGCAGGTCGTCTACTCGGAGCCGTTCAGGCACTGAGCGAGCGCAAACGCGAGGCGAAGAGCGCTGCGGCGCCGTCTGAAGCGGAGAAATCTGGTCATGGGATCCGTCATTTCGCTCCTTCGAAGACTGTTCCTTCCGCAGAAATGAGCCCCGAAACCCCGGAGTACACTGAGACAGTGACGACGCTGGCATCGGGTGAAAGGCACGAAGCGCTCCTCGAAAGGCTGCTCGCGGAGCTCGCCGCGCAGCGCTCGGACGCCGACGTCGAGCTCGTTACAAGAGCGTTTCACCTTGCCGCTGCGGCCCACGAAGGCCAGCAGCGCCGCTCGGGTGAGCCGTTCATCACGCATCCCGTCGGCGTTGCGTCGATCTGTGCCGGCCTCCGCCTCGACGAACAGACGATCGCCGCCGCGCTACTGCACGACGTCGTCGAGGACACCGGCGTCGAGCTCGACACCCTGCGCGAGGAGTTCGGTGACGAGATCGCCGCGCTCGTCGACGGCGTCACGAAACTGACACGCGTCCAGTTCCAGACCCGCGAGCAGGCCGAGGCGGAGAACTACCGCAAAATGGTCGTGGCGATGGCCGAGGACGTGCGCGTCATCCTCGTCAAGCTCGCCGACCGCCTCCACAACCTCCGCACGATCGAGTACCTCGGCAAGCAGAAGCAGATCCAGAAGTCGCGGGAGGCGCTCGAGGTGTACGCGCCGCTCGCCCATCGGCTGGGTATCCACGCGCTCAAGTGGGAGCTCGAGGATCTCGCCTTCCAGACACTCCATCCGCGCAAGTACGCGGAGATCAAGACGATGGTGGCCGAGCGCCGGGCCGACCGCGAGGGACACGTCGCCGAAGCCGCCGACGTCCTGATCCGCGAGCTCGAAAAGGTCGATATCCCCGTCGACATCTCGGGGCGCGCGAAGCACTTCTATTCGATCTACGACAAGATGGCCCGCAAGGGCCGCGAGTTCAACGAGATCTACGACCTCACCGCCATGCGGGTGATCGTCGAGCGCGACGGCGACGAAGGAACGCGCGATTGCTACGGCGCGCTCGGCCTGATCCATTCCCTCTGGAAGCCCATGCCCGGCCGGTTCAAGGACTACATCGCGATGCCGAAGTTCAACGGCTATCGCAGCCTCCACACGACGGTGATCGGTCCTGAGGGCCGGCCGCTCGAGATCCAGGTGAGGACGCGCCAGATGCAGAACACCGCCGAGCTCGGAGTCGCGGCGCACTGGGCGTACAAGGGAGCCGCGCGCCGCTCCCGGGCTGCGGATGACGAGTGGAACGCCTGGGTCCGGCAGCTGATGGACATCAACGCCGACGAAACGGACGCGCGCGAGTTCGTCAAGAGCTTCCGCACCGATCTCTTCGACGAGGAGGTCTTCGTTTTCACGCCGAAGGGCGAGGTCAAGACGCTCCCGGCGGGCGCCACACCGATCGACTTCGCCTATGCCGTCCACACCGACGTGGGGCACCGCACGGTTGGCGCGAAGGTGAACGGCCGGATCGTGCCGCTCCATTACAAGCTGCGCAGCGGCGACCGGGTCGAGATCCTGACCGGCAAGTCCGCGGCCCGCGGCCCGTCCCGCGACTGGCTCTCGCTCGTCGCCTCGTCGCGCGCCCGCAACAAGATCCGCCAGTTCTTCTCGCGCGAGCAGAAGGAGGATCTCGAGGCGAAGGGCCGCGAGGCACTCGAGAACGCGCTCAAGGGCCAGAACCTCCCGTACAAGAAGCTTGCCGGCTCGGCTGTGCTCGCCGGCGTGATCCGGGAGTCGGGCTACAAGAAGGCCGAGGACTTCTACATCGCGCTCGGCTCGGGGAAGCTGCACGCGTCGAAGATCGTCGACAAGGTCCTGCAGCAGCTCAAGGTGACCGAGGTCGCCGAGGAGCAGGTCCCGGTCAAGCGGCCGCGCGCGCGTGAGGCCCTCGGCAGCGACAGCTACGGCATCAACGTGATCGGCGTCGAGGACGTGCTCGTGCGGCTCGCGAAGTGCTGCACCCCCGTCCCCGGCGACGACATCGTCGGCTACATCTCGCTTGGCAAGGGCATCACGATCCACCGCGGCGACTGCCCCAACGTGCGCGCGCTGCGCCGGAACCCGGAGCGGTTCACGCCGGTCGAGTGGGAGGGCGGCGGCAGCCAAAGCTTCCGCGTCCAGATCGCGGTGGACTCCTGGGACCGGCCGCGCCTGCTCGAAGACGTGGCGCGAACGTTTGCCGAGCACGGCTCGAACATCGTCTCGTACGGCGGCACGGTCGAGGATCAGATGGCGCGAAACTGGTACGTGGCCGAGGTCGGAGACGTCAAGGCACTCCGCGGCCTGCTCTCTTCGCTTCGCAACGTCGACGGCGTCTTCGACGCCCGCCGCGTCACGCCCTCGTAAGTTCCCTCGTTCGAGGGATCGAGGCTCACCGACCCGGGGTTACCCCGTTCGAGGGAGACGCCAATGCCCATGCGGCGTCTGTCACTCGAACGAGGGACGGCTCAGCTGATCCAGGTCTCGCCGCCGGTGTCCCAGCCGACGAGGCAGAGGTCGGCGATCCCGGCGGCCACCGTCTCGAGCTCTGCGCGGTCCGCCGCGCCGTCGACTGCGAGCTCGGCGACCCGGGTGTCGCGCCAGACGACCGGGACGGTGGTGCGGCGGTCCGGATCCGGTGTGCCGGATTCGGGCCCGAGCACGAGGTTGTCCTCCTCGACGAAGAAGATGCCGGCCCACGCGCAGCCCTCGTGTGCGGCCAGCTCCGCCACGGTCTCGCGCAGCTGCTCGTCGGCGTCAGGCGTCGACATCGTCTCGCTCGAAGCCGAGGACGGGGCCGCGGAACGAATCGGGCACCGGACACGCCTTTCGCTCTGCGAGATCGACGTACACGAGCGTCTGGTGTGCGGTGACCATGAGCAGGTCGTCGGGAATGCGATAGGCGGCGAAGCTGAAGGTCGCGCTCGTGCGCCCGAGCCGAGAGACGCGTACGCAGACCTCGATCTCGTCGTCGAAGACGGCCGGCGCGAAGTACTCGACGTCGTTGGCGCGCATCACGAAGTCGCCGGCTTCGCCGCGCGGCTGCAGGAGCCCGAGCGAGCGCAGGTACTCGACGCGCGCGAGGTCGAAGTACGGGTTGTAGCGGCCGTAGTAGACGATTCCCTGCGCGTCGGTGTCCGAGAAGCCGACGCGCGTCCGCGCGCTGAACTTGAACGGCGGCTTCATGAGCGGATCAGCTCCAAGATCTCGTCGCGCTTCTGCTCCATCAGCTCCTGCGAGGTTGCCTCGAGGTTGAGGCGAAGCAGCGGTTCGGTGTTCGACGGCCGCACGTTGAAGTGCCAGTCGTCGAAGTCGACCGAGATGCCATCGAGGTGCGAGACGCGCCCGTCCGCGTAACGCTCCTTCAGCTCCTGGAGCTTCAGGGCGACGTCCGGGACCGGCGTGTTGAGCTCGCCGGTGATGAAGTAGCGCGAGCGCAGGGGGGCAAGGAGCTCCGACAGCCGGCCGCGGTTCGAGATCAGCTCGAGCATCAGGAGGAACGGGACGACGCCCGAGTCGGCCTGGCTGAAGTCGCGGAAGTAGTAGTGGCCCGACACTTCGCCGGCGAAGGCGGCATCCTCCTTGCGCATGCGCGCCTTGATGAACGCGTGGCCGACGCGGTTGATGAGCGGCACGCCTCCGGCTCGCTCGATCGTGTCAGGCACCGCACGGCTCGCGCGCACGTCGTAGATGACCTTTGCGCCCGGCTCCCGAGCCAGCACGCTCTCGGCAAAGAGGGCGGTGACGAAGTCGCCGGGAACGAACTCGCCGCTGTCGTCGACGAAGAAGCAGCGGTCGGCATCGCCGTCGAACGCGACTCCAAGGTCGGCTCCCTCCTCGAGCGTCTTGCGGACGATGAACTCGCGGTTCTCCGGCAGGAGCGGGTTGGGTTCGTGGTTCGGGAACGAGCCGTCGGGCTCGAAGTAGCAGCGGACGGCATTGACCGGCAGCCGCTCGAGGACCGGCGGGAGCATCGTGCCCGCCATCCCGTTTGCCGCATCGATCACGACCTTGAGCGGCTTGATGGTGTCGACGTCGACGAAGGACAGCACCCGGTCGACGTACGCGGGCCAGATGTCGAGCTCCCGCACCTCCCCGTGATCCGTGACCCGCCCGTTTCCGGTCTCGATCAGGTCCCGCAGATCGAGGAGGCCGCTGTCGCCGCCGACCGGCAAGGCGCCGCGGCGGACGAGCTTCAATCCCGTGTACTGCTTCGGGTTGTGCGACGCGGTTACCATGATCCCGCCCTCGAGCGCGAGCGAGCCGACCGCGAAATAGACCATCTCGGTGCCGACGAGCCCGAGGTCGAGCACCTCCGCGCCGGCCTCGGCCGCACCGCGCATCACGGCCTGCTGCATCGCCGGTGACGAGAGGCGCATGTCCCGGCCGACGGCGATCCGCTTCGGCTCGAAATGCTCGACGTAGGCGCGTCCGATCGCCTCGGCGCCCGACTCGTCGAGCTCGTCGGGGTAGATCCCGCGCACGTCGTACGCTTTGAAGACCTTCGGATCGAGCACGTTTTCCGCTTCGGCGCCGGCTAAGCCGACGCCTTCGCTCCTTGCCGTGCTCCGTCGAGCCTACGCACGGTGCCGATCCTAGCCAGGTCGGCCGCGGAAACTACGATGGCACCATGGTCGAGCGGAAGCTTGCAACGGTGTTGTTCGTCGATCTGGTCGGCTCTACGCAGCTCAGCGCGGGCGTCGACCCTGAGATCGTCCGCCGGCGCGTCGGGCGCTATTTCGACCAGGTCTCGCACTGCGTCATCACGCATGGCGGGACGGTCGAGAAGTTCGCCGGCGACGCCATCATGGCCGCCTTCGGCGTGCCGCTCCAGCACGAGGACGACGCCGAGCGTGCGGTCCGCGCGGCGCTTGCGACCCTCGATCGCGTCGGCGAGCTCGGCCTCGAGGTTCGTATCGGCATCGAGTCCGGAGAGGTCGTCGCCGACGAGACCGATTCCACATTCGCCACCGGCGAGGCGGTCAACCTCGCCGCGCGCCTCGAGCAACGGGCCGGCCCGAACGAGATCGTGATCGGGCCGACGGCGGCGCGGCTCGTCCGGGATCTCGTCGAGCTCGAGGAGCTCGAGCCGCTCGAGCTGCGCGGGTGGCGCGAGCCGATCGCCGTGAGCCGCGTCGTCGGGGCACGGGAGTCGGGTCGCCCGATGCGATCGCTCTCGGCGCCGCTCGTCGGGCGCGAATCCGAGCTCGAGCTGCTCGAGAACACCTTTGCGCGCACTTCCCGCGACGGTCGCGCGACCCTCGTCACGCTCTTCGGAGAGCCCGGAGTCGGCAAGAGCCGGCTCGCGCGAGAATTCGTCGACGGCCTCGAGTACGCCACCGTGCTCCGCGGCCGCTGCCTGCCGTACGGCGAAGGCGTGACGTACTGGTCGATCGCGGAGATGGTGAAGGCGTCGGCCGGGATCTCCGACGACGACCCGCTCGAGGAGGCGTTCGAGAAGCTTCGCGACGCGTGCGAGAGCGAGGCGGTGGCCGACCTCCTCGGTCTGGCGGTCGGCGTTCTCGAGGCGGTGGAGGGCGAGCGGAGCCAGCAGGACATCGCGTGGGCCGTCCGGTCGTGGATCGAACAGCTCGCCGCCGTGCAGCCGCTCGTTCTCGTCTTCGAGGACGTGCACTGGGCCGAAGAGCCGCTGCTCGAGGTGATCGAGCACATCGCAGACTGGGTGCGAACCGCGCCGGTCCTGCTGCTGTGCCTCACCCGTCCCGAGCTGCTCGACGCCCGCCCGGCGTGGGGTGGGGGAAGGCTGCGCGCCGTCACGCTCGAGCTCGAGGCGCTGCCCGACGACGAGGGCGCGAAGCTCGTACGAGAGCTAGCGGCGGAGCTCGACGTCGCGATCGACGTGGACGCCGTCCTGGCGAAGGCCGAGGGCAACCCGTTGTTCGTGGAGGAGACCATCCGCGCTCTCGCCGAGCAGCCCGACGGGATGCAGCAGCGCATCCCCGACACGCTGCAGGCGCTCATCGCCGCGCGCATCGATCGTCTCCCGCCGGGGTCGCGGCGCCTCGTGCAGCGGGCAGCCGTCATGGGCCGCGTCTTCCTTCGCGGCGCGCTTGCGCATCTCTCGCCCGAGGTCGAGGACGTCGACGCCGTCCTCGACGATCTGCTCTTCCGGGACTTCGTCCTCCGCGAGGAGCGGTCGGCGATCAGCGGCGAGCAGGCGTTCAAGTTCAAGCACGTGCTCATCCGTGAGGTCGCCTACGCGGGCCTGTCGAAGGGATCGCGCGCCGACCTCCATCTGCTCTTCGCCGGCTGGCTCCGCGAGCGGGCGGGTGAGGAGCTGGTCGAGATCCTCGCGTTCCACCTCGACCAGGCGACGCGGCTGCTCGCAGAGCTCGACGGGTCGGCGCCGCCCGACCTTGCAGAGGAAGCGGCGGCAGAGCTCCTGCGTGCGGGACGCCGGGCACTCTCGCGCGAGTCGTTCGCCAGCGCGCGCAAGCTGCTCGTGCGGGCGGTCGAGCTCGCTCCGACGCTCGAGCGGCGCTACTACGCGGCGCGGGCGGCTTGGCGGCTGGGAGAGATGACCGCGGTCATCGTCGAGATGGAGGAGGTCGCGGCCGCCGCCGAGGCGGCCGGCGAGCGGCAGCTGCAGGGGCGGGCGCTCACGGCGCTGGCCGAAGCCGTGATGAACCAGCGCGCCGACGCGGCGGCGGCCCGCGAGCTCATCGAGTCGGCCGTGGAGGTGCTGGCCGACGCGGAGCCCGATGTCCGCTTCGAGGCTTTCCGGGTGGCTGCTGCCGTGGCCCAGTGGCTCAGTGACGCCGACGCGTTCGAGAAGTGGGCGAAGCTCGGTCTGGAGGCCGCGCGCTCGGCCGACCGGAAGGATCAGGAGCTCCAGATCACCGTGGCGCTCGCGGAAAGCTACGTCTATCGCCTCGAGCTCTCCGAGGCCGAGCCCCTCATCGACCGCATCGGTGAGCTGGCGGACGAGAGTATGAGCATCGTCGGCCGCGCGCTCGCCTGGGCCGCCCGGGGAACTCTCGAGAACTGGCGCGGCCACGACGCCGAGGCCGAGACCGCGTTCACGGCGGCTCGCGATCTCTACGCGGAGATCGGCAACAGAGCCCAGGAGGCGAGCATGGTGTTGTCGATCGCCAGGCACCTCGTCGCCCAGGGCGATCTCCCCCGAGCGGAGCAGCTGATGCTCGAGGCGGTGCGCACCCTGAAAGGTCTCAACGACCGTTCGCGTCTCTGCGAGGCGCAGCGCTCTCTCGCCGAGCTCTATGTCCGGCTGGGGCGGCTCCAAGAGGCCGAGCGGTACGCGCTCCAGGCTCGCGAGTCGGTGGGCCAGGACGATCGCGCCTCCATCTCGACTACGAAGCTCTCGCTCGGCGTCGTGCGCGCCGCACAGGGGCGCGACGAGGAGGCGACGGACCTGATGCACGAGGCCGTCGACGATGCGCGGTGCACCGACCAACGCGCGCTCGAGCGCTGGGCGGTCGGGAAGGTTGTCGAATATCACCGCTCGCGCGGGCAAGATGACGAAGCTCAGCGCTACGAGGAACGACTCGCCGAGTTGATGCCGAGCGCGGCGCCGATGGCCTGAGTCGAAGCGGCGTCCGGTGCCTCGCTGATCACGGTCGCAGGCCGTTCGAACCGTGCCAGGGCGTCGCGCAGCGGCTCGGCGCGCAGCGTCCCGTCCCCGTAGGGCAGGTGCTTCGTCTCGTTGCGGTTCGCGTACTGGATGTCGCTGAAGTGGATGTGGAACGGCGCATCGGGCTCGAGCACCGCATCGGCTCCGGCCAGGGCCTCGGC
>DASXKE010000119.1:0-9250 GCA_036496985.1 Gaiellaceae bacterium
GCCGGCCGGCTCGGCCCGGACAACGTGCGTGAGGCGATCGACACGGTCCGGCCGTGGGCCGTCGACGCCGCGTCGCAGCTCGAGCACGAGCCCGGCATCAAGGATCACGACAAGGTGCGGGCGTTCGTCGAGGAGGCGCACGCGTGAGCAGCTTCGGCGCCTACGGCGGGCGCTACGTCCCGGAGACCCTGATCCCGGCGCTCGACGAGCTCGAGCGCGGCTGGCGCGAGGCACTCGCCGACGACGCGTTCCGGGCCGAGCTCCACGACCTGCTCACGACGTACGCGGGGCGGCCGACGCCGCTCACGCCCGCCGAGCGCTTCGCGCCGGGCAAGCGGATCTACCTCAAGCGCGAGGACCTCCTCCACACCGGCGCGCACAAGCTCAACAACGCGCTCGGCCAGGCCGTGCTCGCGCAGCGGCTCGGCAAGCGGCGGATCGTCGCCGAGACGGGCGCCGGCCAGCACGGCGTCGCGACCGCGACCGTCTGTGCGCGGTTCGGCTTCGAATGCGTCGTCTACATGGGCGAGGAGGACATGCGTCGCCAGCGGCCCAACGTCGAGCGGATGCGGCTCCTGGGCGCCGAGGTGCGCGGCGTCGACTTCGGCACGAAGACGCTGAAGGAGGCGACGAGCGAGGCGATCCGCGACTGGATCACGAACGTCGAGACGACGCACTACCTCATCGGCTCCTGCGTCGGCCCGGCGCCGTACCCGGAGATCGTGGCCGAGCTGCAGTCGGTGATCGGACGCGAGGCGCGCGAGCAGATCCTCGCGGTCGAGCAGCGCCTTCCCGAGGCCGTCGTCGCGTGCGTGGGCGGCGGCTCGAACGCGATCGGGATCTTTCACGGCTTCCTCGAGGACGAGGACGTGCGTCTTGTCGGGGTCGAGGCCGCGGGCGCAGCATCGCTCGGCAGCGGCCGGCCGGCTGTGCTGCACGGCGCGCGTTCCTCGGTACTCGCCGACGAGGACGGGCAGATCGCCGACGCGCACTCGATCTCGGCGGGGCTCGACTATCCGGGAGTCGGCCCGGAGCATGCCTTCCTCCGCGACACGGGCCGGGCGGAGTACCGCGTCGCGACCGACGAGGAGGCGCTCGCGGCGTTCCAGGATCTCGCTCGCACGGAGGGGATCCTCCCCGCGCTCGAGCCGGCCCACGCGCTCGCCCGCGCACGCGACCTCGACGCCGAGTTGATCCTCGTCGGCCTCAGCGGCCGAGGCGACAAGGACCTCGCCGAGGTGCTCGAACGTCTGAGTCGGTGAAGAAGCTCGTCATCTACCTCGTCGCGCAGCCGGAGACGCCCGAGCTCGCGCAAGCCGCGGTCGAAGGCGGCGCCGACATCGTCGAGCTCGGCTTCCCGTTCTCGGACCCGCTCGCCGAAGGCCCGGTGATCCGGCGCGCCTCGGAGCGTGCGCTCGCGCGCGGGATGCGCACGAACGCCTGCCTCGACGTGCTGGCACGAACGCGCGCGCTGCTGCCCGAAACGCCGCTCGTGCCGATGACCTACGCGGCGATCCTCGAGGCGTACGGCTACGAGCGCTTCGCGGCCGATGCGCGGGACCGTGGCGCGTCGAGCTTCATCCTCGTCGACCTCCCGGTCGAGGAGCAGCCGGCAGTTCGTCGCATTCAGCTCGTCGCCCCGACCTCGACCGACGAGCGGATCCGCGCCGCGGCCGAGGCAACCGACGGCTGGCTCTACCTCGTCTCGGTGACCGGGACGACGGGCGCGCGAACCGAGGTCTCCCCTGCGCTGGCGCCGCTCGTCGATCGAGTGCGAGCCATGAGCGCCGTCCCGCTCTACGCCGGATTCGGCATTTCCACTCCCGAACAGGCGCGCGCCGTGGGCGAGCTCGCGGACGGCGTCGTCGTCGGCTCGCGCGCGGTCGAAGCGGCGGAGCAGGGAACCGCAGCGCTGCGCGATTTCGTCGCGTCCTTGCGCTCGGCGATCGACGCTTAACGAACTCATACGGCGCGCACAGGTCGTTCTCATGGAGCGCCGGGAACATGCGACCACAGCGCAACCCTGACCCCCCGAAACGCGCCACTCTCATGCTCGGCGCCGGCTCCCCCTCGACCGCCGGCGCCGGGCGAGGCGCGTTGACTGCGCGACACGTCCGGATCCGGTTCTTACCGAACCCTCACGCCTCTCTCACTCTCGTCCTAGGGAAAGCGGGCACTCTGGCATCCGGAAACGATTCAAGGAGACTCGATCACATGAACCCACGCCCTTCCAGACCGCGCCTTCGGCTCTTCGCCGCACTGGCCGCTGCGCTCGCCGTCGGCGCGGCCGCGGGAGCCGGCGCGTATGCCCTGACCAACCACAGCTCGAGCACGGAGAGCGCGACCAAGCTCGTCGTGCCGGCGCAGCCGGCTTCGTCCACGTCGACCGTCGACTCGCTCACGCAGCTCTACAAGCAGGATGCGCCGGGCGTCGTCGACATCACCGTCGTGGAGCAGTCGTCGGGTAGCAACTCGTCGCAGTTCCCGTTCGGCGGGGGCGGGGGTGGCTCGCAAAAGGAAGAGGCCGAGGGAACCGGCTTCGAGATCGACTCGAGCGGCAACATCATGACCGCCGAGCACGTCGTGAGCGGAGCCCAGTCGATCAAGGTCATGTTCCAGGACGGCTCCACGACTTCGGCGACTCTCGTGGGCAGCGACAAGTCGACCGACACCGCTGTGATCCACGTCAACGAGCCTGCCTCCAAGCTGCACCCGCTCGCGCTCGGCAACTCGTCGGCAGTCGAGCCGGGTCAGAGCGTCGTCGCCATCGGCAGCCCGTTCAGCCTGCCCGAAACGATGACGGCCGGAATCGTCAGCGCGACGAACCGGACGATCACCGCGCCGAACAATTTCTCGATCACCGGCGCGATCCAGACGGATGCCGCGATCAACCACGGCAACTCCGGCGGCCCGCTGATCGACACCGCGACGAACACCGTGATCGGGATCAACGACCAGATCCTCAACGCGGGCGACACGAACGACAACGCCGGCGTCGGCTTCTCCGTCCCGATCGACCCATCGAAGGCCGTCGCGCAGACGCTCATCTCCGGCGGCACGGTGCAGCACGCATATCTCGGCGTCGCTGTCGCGCCGAGTGGAGCCGCCAAGGTGTCCTGCATCGTCCCCGGTGGGCCGGCGGACGCGGCCGGGCTCAAAACGGGCGATGTGATCACGTCCCTGAACGGGAAGGCCGTCACGAACTACGACGCGCTCACCTCGGCCGTGTCCTCGGCCAAGCCCGGTACGAAGGTCGAGATCACCGTCACGCGCAACGGCTCCACCCAGCACCTGTCGGTGACGCTCGGCACGCGGCCGGCAACGGCCAGCAACACCTGCGGCAAGTAGGCAAGTAGCCCCCGACGCGGCGGGCGGCCCGAACGGGCCGTCCGCCGCTAGTAGCCGTTCGAGCGGCCGACCCAGGCGTTCTGGTCGTAGCCGAGGTTCTCCCAGTAGCCGCTGCCGGCCTCGGCGACGAGATTGACCTCGGCGACCCACTTCACGTTCTTGTAGCCGTACATCTCCGGGATCACGACGCGCACCGGGGCGCCGTGCTCGCGCAAGAGCGGCTTGCCGTCCATCTCCCACGCGAGCATCACGTTCGGGAGATTCGCCTGGTGCAGCGTCAGGTAGTCGACGTACGGCTGCTCGGCAGAGACGAACTGCAGCGCGTGCGCGTGCGGCAGCGGCTTCGCCTTCGCGAGCAGGTCGCTGAAGCGGACGCCGCGCCAGTGGACGTTCCCGACCGTCCAGCCCGTGACGCAATGGAAGTCCTTGACCTCCGACACCTGCGGCAGCGCCCGTAGCTCGTCGTATGTGAGCTCCTGCGGCTGCTCGACGAGCCCGCCGATGCGGAGGCGCCAGGTCGCCGGGTCGAAGGTCGGCATCGTGGCCGCAACGGTGTAGATTCGCCACCCCGATCCCGGCCCGAGCGCCGAGTCGACTCCGCTGAGCGTGCCCGAGACGTGCCCCCACGCCGCCTTGCCCCAGTAGAGCGACGTCAGCCCGCCGGCGAGGGTGGCGAGGAAGACTCCGCGGCCGTACCGGCGAGTCCCTTCCGCACCCTTCACTTCGTGGTCGTCCACAGGCCCATCGTCGCAGGAGGAGCGGAGGCTGTGCCGGCGTTCTTAGGATCGTCACATGGAGCCGGCCCGCATTGCCCGCTGGACGCTCGTCGCGAGCATCCTCGGATCCTCGATGGCGTTCATCGACGGCTCGGTGGTCAACGTCGCGCTGCCGTCGATCCAGGGCGACCTCGGCGGCGGGCTCGCGACGCAGCAGTGGGTCGTCGACTCGTATCTGCTGACACTCGGCTCGCTGATCCTCGTCGGCGGCTCGCTCGGCGACATCTTCGGTGAGTTGCGCGTGTTCGCGATCGGCGTGGCGAGCTTCGCGGGAGCCTCGATCCTCTGTGCGATCGCCCCGACCGCAGCCGCCTTGATCGTCTTCCGCGGACTCCAGGGCATGGCCGGCGCGCTCCTCGTCCCGGCCTCGCTCGCCATGCTCACGATGACCTACAGCGGCACCGCGCGAGGGTGGGCAATCGGGCAGTGGACGTCGTGGACGGGGATCTCGTTCATCATCGGTCCGACCTTCGGCGGTTGGCTGGTCGACGTCTCGAGCTGGCGCGTCATCTTTCTCATCAACATCCCGATCGCAGCCGGGACGCTCCTGATCCTGATGCGGCTCGGCGGAATGCAGCAGCAGCGGCGCGAGGACATGCGGGTGGACGTCTGGGGCGCGATTCTGTGCACGGCCGGGCTCGGCCTCCTCGTCGCCGGCTTCATCGAGCAGCCGGCGCGCGGCTGGGGGGACCCGCTGATCCTGGCCGCGTTCTTCGTCGGCGCCGCCCTTCTTGCGGGCTTCGTGGTCTACGAACTGCACACGCCGATGCCCATGCTCCCGCTGCGCCTGTTCGGGATCCGCAACTTCTCGGTCACCAACATCGAGACGCTTTCGGTCTATGGCGGGCTTTCGGCGCTGACCACCTTCCTGACTCTCTACCTGATCGAGTTCGCCGGCTTCTCCGCGCTCCACGCGGGCATCTCGCTGCTGCCGGTGACGGTCGTGATGTTCTTCGTCTCGCCGCGCACGGGACGCCTGTCGATGCAGCACGGGCCGAGGCTCTTCATGGGGCTCGGCCCCATCATCGCCGGCCTCGGCGTGCTCGCCTTCACCCGGCTTCCGCAGAGCGTCGACTACTGGACGGATGTCCTGCCGGCGCTGCTCGTCTTCGCGGCGGGACTGTCGATGACGGTTGCGCCCCTGACGACGACCGTCCTCGCGGACGTCGAGCCCGGCGAGGCGGGCGAGGCGTCGGGGGTCAACAACGCGGTGGCGCGCATCGCGGGCCTCCTGGCGATCGCGATTCTCGGCATCCTCGCGGCCGGCGGCGGCGACCACCTCACACAGCACGGCTTCCACCTGACGATGGCTGCCGTCACCGTCCTGCTCGTGTGCGGCGGGCTGATCGGCGCGATCGGGATCCGCAACCCGGCGCGCACCTAGCCCTCCGACGGTCTGCTTGCGACCACACGGGTTCCGGTCGCCTTGAAGCTGGCAAAGGCCTGCTGTCCCGGCTCGAGGCCGAGCCTGCGCAGGGAATCGACGGTGATCTCGGCCGTGAGCGGGCCGACGGTGACCCGCGCGCGATTGCCGAGCTCCGTGATCGCGGTGATCGAGCCTGCGATCACGTTCATGGCCGAGTCGCCGGGGCGGGTGGTCGAGATCGTGACGTCCCATGGATAGACCGCGAGGACGAGGGCTCCCTCGCCGTCGTCGGCGGTCGAGACGACCGTGCCGTCGTCGAGACGGATTCCCGTCGTGCCTAGACCGGTGACGCGACGCTCGCCGTGCAGGAGGTTCGCGCCGGTGAACGAGGCTACGAACGGGTCTGCGGGCCGGGCCACGAGGTCGGCGGGCGTCCCGGTCTGACGAAGCCGGCCTTCCACGATCACGCCTACCTGATCCGCGAGAGCGGCCGCGTCCTCGAAGTCGTGGGTCACGAGCAGGGTCGGGATCTCGAGACTTGCGAGGAGCTGCTGCAGCTCGAGTCGCACCTCTATCTTCGTGTGGGCGTCGAGTGCCGCGAGCGGCTCGTCGAGCAGGAGGATCTCGGGGTCGCGCGCGAGTGCGCGGGCGAGCGCGACGCGCTGGCGCTCGCCGCCCGAGAGGCTTCCGGGCACAGAATCCGCGAGATGCCCGATCCGGAAGCGGTCGAGGTATTCGTCCGCGGAGTTGCGTTTTGCATACTCGATGTTCTTGCGGACGGTCAGGTGCGGGAAGAGGGCGTAGTCCTGGAAGACGAGCCCGATTCGTCGTCGCTCCGGCGGCTCGAACACGCCCCGCTCGGCGTCGAACCAGGTCTCGTCGTTGCACGTGATCCGCCCGGCAGCCGGCTTGACGAGGCCCGCGATCGCGTTGAGGACGGTGCTCTTGCCGGCCCCGCTCGGACCGACGAGCGCGACGGTCGAACCGACCTCGAGGCTCAGCGAGAGCTCGAAAGTCCTAAGAGGGACGGTGACCCGGTCGAGGGTGAGCTTCGCCATGACAGTCCGATTCTGAGCGTCAGGAGGAGGACGGCGCTGATCAGGACGAGCACGGCGCTCATCGCGAGGGTGGCGTTGAAGTTGACGTCGAACTCCTGGTAGATCGCGAGCGGCAGTGTCTGGGTGACCTTCGCGAGGCTGCCGGCGAACATGATCGTCGCCCCGAACTCGCCCAGCCCGCGGGCGAACGAGAGCGCGAGCCCGGCGATCAAGCCTCCACGGGAGAGCGGCAGGACGACACGGAAGAACGTGCGGACCGGCCCCGCGCCAAGTGTGCGCGACGCCGCAGTCAGGTGAGGATCCGTCGCCTCGAAGACGGCGATCGCCTGCCGGATGTAGAGCGGACTCGCGACATAGGCGACGGCGACGGTGACCGCGGCCTGGGTGAACGGAAGCTCGATCCCGAACGTGCGCAGCGTCGAGCCGAGCAAGCCGAAGCGGCCGAGCGCGGCGAGCAGGCCGACGCCCGCGACCGCGGGCGGCAGCACGAGCGGCAACTCGACGAGGGTGACGGCGAGCGAGTGCCCTGGGAAGCGCCGGGTGGCGAGCAGGTACGCGGTCGGCGTCCCGAAGAGCACGATCGTCGTCTGTGCGACCACGCTCGTCTTCAGGGTCACGATGAACGCGTCCTTGACGACGGGGTTCGACAGCTGGTCGAGCACCTTGCCCGGCGACGTGTGGGCGAAGATCCCGACGATCGGCAGCGCAAGGAAGGCGAGCGTTACGACCGCCACCGCGACGAAGAGCCCGAAGCCGAGCGCGCGCCTCATCGCAGCCCGGCCTAGCTCTTCGGCTTGACGCGCGGCAGGAAGCCGAACTTGTGCAGCTTCTTCTGCCCGGCCTCGCTCCGCACGCGCTTGATGAACGCCTTCGCGGCGGGCTTCTGGCTGCTGCTCGAGACGACGCAGATGCCGTACTGCACCTTCGGCTGCGCCCAGGCCGGGATCTTGATCACCCTGACCTGGCCGGGCACAGTCTTCGCGTCGGTCGAGTAGACGAAGCCCGCGTCGGCCTCACCGAGGGCCACCTTCGAGAGCACCTCGCGGACGTCCGTCTCCTGGCTGACGACGTTCTTCAGCACGGCGCTCGACAGGTTCATGTTCTGCAGGATCTGCAGCGTGTAGCTGCCGACCGGAACACCCTTCGCGGCGATATCGATCTTCACGCCCGACTTCGTCAGGTTGTAGATGTTGTGGATGTCGGCCGGATTCGACTTCGGCACGACGATCACGAGCGTGTTGCGGGTGAAGACGACCGGCTTCGAGCAGAGGCCCTTCTGGAAGAGCGCCGTCGGGAGCGTCATGTTGGCCGAAGCGAACACGTCCGCCGGCGCCCCCTGCTGGATCTGCGCGGCGAGCGCGTTCGAGCCCGCGAACGAGTACTTCTCCGACTTGTCGATCGCCGGGAAGACATCGGTCAGCGAGGCCGCCGCGTACACCGTGAGCTGCGCGCGCGTCGCCGACGCCGCGCGACCGACCGGCAGCGCGAGCAGGCAGAGAGCGACGACTGCGAGAGCGAGATGACTGCGGCCGAACGACACCGATGGAACCCCCTTCAGCTCTGGATGATCACGTTCGTGGACTTGACGATGGCGGTCGCGGCCATCCCCTCCTTCAATCCCAGCTCCTCGACCGCGTCGCGGGTCACGATCGCTACGAGCCGCACCGGATCGGCAACGACGAGCTCCACCTGGGCCATAAGGCCGTCGACCTCGACGTCGGTAACCGTGGCGCGGAAACGGTTGCGAGCGGAGATGTGCGTCCCCTTGCCGTCGCCGCGCAGGCGGTCGATCTCCTTCGCCGAGACGAGGCGGCGATTGCTCCGGTCGCGCGTGACCTTGATCCGGCCGCTCCGGTCCCAGCGGCGGAGCGTGTCGACGCTGATCCCGAGCGCTGCCGCCGCTTCGCTGGCGGTGTATTCCTGCTTCGCCATCGCTAGCTCTCGTACTCGTCCAGTGCGTCGGAGACGGCGCCGATCTGGAGCGCTGGAGTGAACGGCTTCCCGATCACCGACCGTCCCTCCAGCGCTTCCAGCGCGCCGACGTGCTGGGCCTCGTTCGCGGCGATCTGCCCGATCGGCAACCGCAGGCCCGGCGTCTCGACGCTCTCGGCCGCCCCCAGATAGGCGCCCACCAGCACGCGCTCCAGCCTTCCGGCGAGCTTCAGGATCGCGGATTCGCTGTGGAAGCTGCCCTTCGGATACGCGAAGTCGATGTCGGCCGAGGTCGCCGGCGTCTGCCCGGCCGCGGTCAGCACAGCCGCGAGCTTGGCGTAGTGCGCGTTCTCGTCCGAGCGCATCCGCCGGATCAGCGCTGCCGCGCCCTTGGTGTGGAGCTTGCGAGAGGCCAGTGCGTGCGTCTGAAAGTCGATCGCGAGCAGCTCGGCCGCGATCAGGAGACGGAGGTACGCGAGATCGGCGTCCGGAGGCGCATCCGCCGACGCGGTGCCTGCGAAGGCCGAAAAACCCGACCCTGCGACGAGCAGCGCGCCGCCCCCGACTGCGCCGCGACGCAACAACTCAGCCCTGCTTACGCCGCTCCCCACGATCCGGACGCTCCTTGCCGTTGCCGATGCAATACCTAGGCTGCTGACGAGCAGCATATACGCGAGTCTACGGCGTGTTGGGCGTATCCGCCTAGGTAGAGTCAGTGCATGGACGGGCTCGAGACGGATGCCGCTCCGCTGCTTGTCGCGGCCGACCTG
>DASXKE010000120.1:0-2097 GCA_036496985.1 Gaiellaceae bacterium
CGCTCGAACCGCACCTGGTCGGCGAGCGCATCCGCCCCGGCGAAGCTCGCCCAACCGCCGGTCCAGTACGGATGGCGCGCGACGAAGTCCTCGACCTCGGCCGCGGTGACCCGCGCGTCGGGCCGTGCGAGCAACCGAGGCGAGGCGGCGAACGCCGACGGCGAGCGGTACGGCGAGGCGAACTCGTCGGGCGGCCCGAGCGGCAGAACCTGCCACCAGGACTGTCCCGCGGCGGCGAGCCAGTCGACGAACCGGTATGCGTCGCGGTCCAGCTTCCCGGACGGAAGCGAGTTCGGATGGAGGAGGATTCCGGCCGAGCGCGTGAGCTCCACGTTTTGATCCTTCCTCATGAGTGAGACTTCCGGCGTGTCGATCCCCAAGACGACCCCAGCGCGGATCCAGATCCAGGACGTGTCGCCGCAGGTCGATTGCGGCCGCTACCCGGTCAAGCGCACCGTCGGCGAGGTCGTCGAGGTGACGGCGCGGGTATTTCGCGACGGGCACGAGAGGCTCGGCGCGACCGTGCGACATAAGCGGCCAGAGGCGACCCGCTGGTCCGAGACGCCGCTCGAGCCGCTCGGCAACGACGTCTGGACGGGCTCGTTCGAGGTCGACCAGCCCGGCCTCTGGAGCTTCCGGATCGAGGCGTGGGTCGATCGCGTCGCCTCCTTGCAGGACGAGCTGCGGCGCAAGGTCGCGGCGGGACAGACCAACCTCGCCGGCGAGCTGTCGGAGGGTGCCCTGCTGCTCGGCAACGAGCAGCTCACGGTCGAGGAGGCTCTCGCGGCGCCGGCGGGCACACGCTCCGAGAAGGCGTGGTCTCAAACGCTCGCCGTGGACGTCGACCGCGTCCTCGCCCGCTTCGGCTCGTGGTACGAGCTGTTCCCGCGCTCCTGGGGAGGCTTTGCGGGCGTCCGCGAGCAGCTGCCGCGCTTCGCCGAGCTCGGCTTCGACGTCCTGTACCTGCCGCCGATCCACCCGATCGGCCACACGAACCGCAAGGGCCGCAACAACGCCGAGACGGCCAAGGCCGGCGACGTCGGCAGCCCGTGGGCGATCGGCTCGAAGGACGGCGGCCACGACGCGATCGACCCTTCGCTCGGGACCGAGAAGGAGTTCCGGTCGCTCGTCGCGGAGGCGAAGGAGCTCGGGATCGAGATCGCGCTCGACTTCGCGATCCAGTGCTCTCCCGACCACCCGTGGCTGAAGCAGCATCCCGAGTGGTTCTTCCGCCGCCCCGACGGAACGCTGAAGTACGCCGAGAACCCGCCCAAGCGCTACCAGGACATCTACAACGTCGATTTCGGGAGCGACGACTGGCGCGCGCTCTGGCAGGCGCTGCTCGAGGTCGTCCTCCACTGGGTCGGGTGCGGCGTCACCGTGTTCCGGGTCGACAACCCGCACACGAAGCCGGTGCCGTTCTGGGAGTGGCTGATCGGCGAGGTTCGGCGCGACCACCCGGAGGTCATCTTCCTCTCGGAGGCGTTCACGAGGCCGGCGCCGATGACGACGCTGGCGAAAGCGGGTTTTGCGCAGAGCTACACGTACTTCACGTGGAAGAACACGCGCTGGGAGCTGCTCGAGTTCATCGGCCAGCTGCTCGAGTGGCGGGACTTCTACCGCCCGAACTGCTTTGCGAACACGCCCGACATCCTCCACGAGTATCTGCAGGCCGGCGGCCGCCCGGGCTTCGAGGCGCGGCTCGTGCTCGCCGCCACGCTCTCACCCTCGTACGGCATCTACTCCGGCTTCGAGAGCTGCGAGAACGTCCCAGTGCGGCCGGGTTCCGAGGAGTACCTCAACTCGGAGAAGTACGAGCTGAAGCAGCGGACGCTCGACGGGCCGCTGCTGCCGCTCGTCGCGAAGCTCAACGCGGGGCGGCGCGAGAACCCGGCGCTGCAGTGGCTCGATCCACTCACGTTTCTCGAGACCGAGAACGAGCGCCTCTTCGCCTTCCTCAAGCGGCGCGGCGTGAACACCGTCGTGACGGTCGTCAACCTCGACCCGATGGCGACGCAGGTCGGCGTCTGCGTCGTGCCCGTCTCGACCGGGTTGCCGCCGGCGTATCAGGTGCGCGACCTTCTGACCGACGAGACC
>DASXKE010000121.1:0-3306 GCA_036496985.1 Gaiellaceae bacterium
GTCGCCACGGGCACGCCTGTCGAACGCTCGACCTGCACGAGTACCGTCGCCGGGCGGGTCAGCTGGAAGGTCGCCGTCGCCGAACCCGAGCCGGACTGGACTGCAAGCGACGAGAGCGTGTTGTCGAGCGAGAACGTGCGAATCGCGGTGGTCGTGACGCTGCGGTCGTCCGTCCCGGTGACGGTCAGCGTCCACTTCCCCTCCGGAGCGAGCGAGCTCCCGTCGGTGCCGTTCCAGGTGAGCGTGTGCAGGCCCGGAGACTCCGCCTCGCTCGCGAGTGTGATCTGCGTGCTGTTCGGCCCCGACAGCGTCGCAACGACCTGCGAAGGACGGACGACGCGATACGAGAGCGTCTCGGTGTCGCCGACGCCGTCGCCGTTCGGCGAGAGCACCGGCGCGGACGGCTGCGCCGCGTAGATCCCGGTGTACGAGAGGACGAGCGCGTCCGACACCTTCGGTGTCGTCCCGGTCGAAGGCCGTGTTAGG
Organism: Gaiellaceae bacterium; assembly: GCA_036496985.1. Lineage (GTDB taxonomy): Bacteria > Actinomycetota > Thermoleophilia > Gaiellales > Gaiellaceae > Palsa-739. The sequence continues at coordinate 487 of DASXKE010000121.1, forward strand.
AGGTTGCCGTCGAAGGCCAGCCCGGCGGCCGAGCCGGCTCCGAGCCCGTAAGCGGTCACTGCGCCCAGCCGCGAAAGCTCGACGGCGAGCTCGTAGCTCGACATGCCGATGCTGTAGGCGGGCTTCGTCCCCTCGACGCTGACGAGCACGATGTTCCCGTTGGCGAGCTGGCCGATCGCCCCGCGCGCTTGTCGCCCGTTCAGCTGGCGCGCGTTGAACAGCTCACCGGACTGGAAGATCGGCTTGCCGTCCTTCACGAGCAGCGGCCCGCCGCCGATCGCGCTCGCAAGGCTGCTCCAGTCCGGTGAGAGCGAGAGCTGAGCTTCGACGAGCTGCCCGAGCGGAGCTTCGGCCTTCAACTGAGCGGTGGAAGCCGTACCACGCGCAACGAGCACCGCGCCGCCGCTGGGGATCGGCGTCGAGCCGGCGGCCGTGACCTGCGTCACCGTGCCGTCGAGCGGCTGGCCTAGGTGCGCCGGCGGAAACGCCCCGATCACGGCCTCGACGACAGCTCCCGTCTCCTTCGACGTCGCCGTCCCGTACGCCGGCGTGAAGAGCGTGAACTTGCCGGTCGGCACATTGAGCAGCAGAGGCCGACGCTGGCCGCTTCCCTGCCAAATTCCGGCCGAGGAAACCTGGCCCGCCGTGAGGGTGCCGTTGGTGCCGATCCCGAGGCTCGAGCGACCGATCGCCGGCGCACTTTCAAGCACGCCGTTCTGCATCAGGATTCCACTCGGCGCGCCTGTGCCGGCGTCGAAGTAGTCGCCGTCGATGGCCACCGTCGTGGCGCCCGCGGCGACCCGGGTGTCGAGGCTCGTGAGCGGCTCCCTGCCCGTCAGGGTGTTGTTCGAGAGCGCGGGAGCGAGCGAATAGATCTTGCCGTCGGGCTTCGGCGCCGTCACGACGTCGAGCACGATCGGGCCGCGCTGCGTGAAGTCGACCTCGCGCGAGTACGTCACGCCGGGCATGAGCAGGGACGTCGAGACAGAGTCCGGGCTGGACTGCCGCGAAGAGCCGGTCGCCGCTGACGCGACCGCTGCCGCGACGAGCGCCACCGGCACAGCGGCGAACATGATTCTGCGCAAGACCGGCACGACCCGGGACGCAGGGTAGCCTCGGGCCGTGCGAGTCGCACTTCTCTCGGACCAGCACGGCAACGACGTCGCGTTCCAGGCCGCGCTGAACGACGCCGCGCGCATCGGCGCCGACGAGGTCGTCTGCCTCGGCGACGTCGTGCAGGGAGGCACTCAACCGGCGGAGACGCTCGACCGCCTCGCGGTGTTCGGATGCGAGACTGTGCTCGGCAACGCGGACGCGTTCCTACTCCAGGTCCCGGCGGACTCCCCGGAGCCCGTCACCGAGCGCCAGCTCGAGGTGCGCGACTGGACGCTCGCGCAGCTGAGCTCTTCACACCTCGACCAGATCCGCGCCTTCAAGCCGGTCGTGCGGCGCGAGCACGAAGGCGTCGCCCTGGTGCTGTTCCACGGGTCACCACGCTCCTACGACGACGTCCTGCTGCCGGAGCTCGGAGGCGAGGCGCTCGAGCCGTTCCTCGGCCACGACGCAGCACTGCTGGCCGGCGGACACACGCACTTGCAGTGGACGCGCAGGATCGGCGACGCGCTCTACGTCAATCCCGGCAGCGTCGGCATCTCGTACGACCGGCACGACGACCCGCTCGCCCTGCGCCCACTCGCCGAATGGGCACTCGTCACCGTCGAGAACGGGGTGGTCGGGGTCGAGTTCCGCCAGGTCCCCTTCTCGGTCGACGACGTGCGCGAGGCCGCCCTGAGCAGCGGCCGCCCGTATGCCGACGAGTGGGCCGCGCAGTGGGCTTGAGAGAGGTCGACGAAGGCTGGGATTTCAAAGTTCTGATCCTCGACGACGGCTGGGTCGTGCGGTGGCCCCGACACGAGCTCGCCGTGGAGGAGATCGAGAAGGAAGTCGAGCTCCTCCCCGGGCTCGCGCCGCTCCTGCCCGTGGACGTACCCCGCTTCGAGTACGTCTCGCGCGAGCCGTGGCTCGTCGCCTATCGCCTCATCCGCGGCGAGCCGCTGGTGGACGAGGACCCCGCCGGCGTTCGCGCCTTCCTCGACGCTCTGCACGCGATCGACGTCGACACGATTGTCGCGCCGCGGCCCGACTGGCCGGCGACGTACCGCGAACAGGGCGGCGAGTTCCGCCGCGTCGTCCTTCCTCTGCTCGATCGCGACGAGCGCGCGGCCGGCGAAGGCCTCCTCCAGGAGATCGAGACGCTGACCGGGTTCGAGTCGGCGCTGACCCACTCCGATCTCGGCCCTTCGCATCTGCTCGTGAGCGACGGCAAGCTCGTCGGCGTCATCGACTGGGGCGACGCGAAGATCGGCGATCCGGCAATCGACTACGCCTGGCTCCTGAACGGCCCGTTCCCCGACTGGGAAGTGGACGACGAGCTACGCCGCCGCGCTCGGATCTACCACCGGCTCGCGCCGTGGTTCGAGGTTCACTACGGAGTCTTCACCGCGCAGCCCGGGTGGGTGCGCTCCGGCCTCGCCGGCGTCAGGTCCAGACTTTGACCGGCCGGTAGAGCGTGTCGCGCTGCACGGCCGTCTTGCCGAGCGAGCGAATCAGATGGACGAGCTCGTCGGCGCTGGTGCGATGCGTCGTGCCTGCCGCCGAGACGACGTTCTCCTCGATCATGACCGAGCCGAGGTCGTCGGCGCCGAAGCCGAGCGCGACCTGCCCGATCTTCTTGCCCTGCGTCACCCAAGACGAGCCGATGTGCGGCATGTTGTCGAGGTAGATGCGCGAGACGGCCTGCGTGAGGAGGTAGTCGAACGA
>DASXKE010000122.1:0-1724 GCA_036496985.1 Gaiellaceae bacterium
CGCGTGGACGTACGACTCGCATGTCCTGTGGCAGGAGTCGGTGCCGATGCTCGCCGTGGCCGCCCGCGAGACCTCGACGATCAGGCTCGGCCACTTCGTGACCAACCCGGCGACGCGCGACCCGACCGTCCTCGCGAGCGCATACGCGACGCTCCAAGACCTGTCCGATGGACGGATGGCGATGGGCATCGGGCGCGGCGATTCTGCAGTTCGTTACGTGGGGCGGCAGCCGATGAAGGTCGCCGACTTCGAGCGCGCGTGCGCCATGGTGCGCGGCTTCATGAACGGTGACGAGGTGGAGTGGAACGACAAGCAGCTCCAGCTGAAATGGGTGCGGCCCGAGCTGCCGCGGATCCCGATGTGGGTCGCGGGCTACGGCCCAAGGGCGCTTGCAGTCGCGGGCCGCGTCGGCGACGGGGTGATCATCCAGCTCGCCGACCCCGAGATCATCCAGTGGATCATGGACACCGCTCGCCACGCGGCCGAGGAGGCGGGACGCGATCCGAGCGAGCTCAAGTGCATCGTCGGCGCGCCGGCGCACATCACCGACGATCTCGCCGACGCGCGCGAGCAGGTGCGCTGGTTCCCGGCCATGGTCTCGAACCACGTGCTGGATCTGATCGACCGCTACGGCGCCGACGGCAGCGCCGTGCCGAAAGCCCTCACCGACTACGTCCAGGCGCGCAAGTTCTACGACTACAACGAGCACTCGCGGGTCGGCGCGAAGCACGGCGAGTTCGTGACCGACGAGATCTGCGATCGCTTCTGCGTGCTCGGCACCGCCGAGCAGGCGAAGGCGAAGTTGCAGGAGCTCGAGTCGATCGGCGTCGACCAGTTCAACATCTACCTCATGACGCAGGGTCAGGAGGAGACGTTGCAGGCGTTCGGCGACGAGATCATTCCCGAGCTCGCCGTCGCCTGATCGCGGATCGATAGCCTCAAGCACGTGGGGGATCTGCGGACGCTGCTCGAGCTGCGGCAGGCCTATCCGCTGTCGTGGTCGAGCGACGGCGCGTGGCTTCTCGTGGCGTGCGACCTCTCGGGGACGCGCCAGCTCTATCGGCTGGAGCTCGAGAGCGGCGACCTGGAGCAGCTGACGAACTACGCAGAGCCGGTCAGCGGCCAGCTGCTGCCGGACGACCGCCTTCTGCTCGAGATCGACGAGGGCGGAAACGAGCGGACGCAGCTCTATCTCGAAGGCGATCCGCTGTTGGTGGATCCGCGCTACATCCACAGCTCACCACACGTCTCGCGCGACGGCGCGCTGCTCGCCTACGCGACAAATCGTCGTAACGGGCGCGATTTCGACGTGATCGTCCGGCGGCTCGACGACGGGACCGAACGCAGCTTCGAGCTCGGCGGCCTGTGCTCTCCCGCTGACTTCTCTCCGGACGGGCGCTGGCTCGCGGCAGGGCAGCTCGGTAAGCTCGCCGGCGACTCGAACCTGTTCCTGCTCGATCTCGAGACAGGCGAGGTCGTGCACGTAACGCCGCATGACGGCTCCGCCGAGTACGCGGATCCGGTGTGGCTACCCGACTCGTCGGGCTTCCTCTGCGCGACCAACGAGGGCCGCGACACCTTTGCGATCGCGCGTTACACGCTCGGCGGCGGCTGGGAGCTCGAGCACGAGTCGGACTGGGATCTCGAGTGCGTCGGCGACGACGCGGGCCGGCACCTGCTGGTGGTCGCGAACGACGACGGCTACTCCCGGGTGGACGGGCTGT
>DASXKE010000123.1:0-1594 GCA_036496985.1 Gaiellaceae bacterium
CGGACGACGATCTCGACGGTCGGCTGGCTGCCCGGCCTGAAACGGTTCGTCGACGAGGTCCTCGAGCCGATCCGCCTCGCGCTCTCGCTGCACGCGCCCGACGACGAGCTGCGGTCGCGGATCATGCCCGTGAACGAGAAGTACCCGATCGCGGACATCGTTGCCGAATGCGTCCGGCACGTGGAGACGACGCGACGGCGGGTTTTCGTCGAGTACGTGATGCTCGCCGGCGTGAACGATTCGCCGGAGCAGGGACGCGCGCTCGCCGCGCTTCTCGGCCGCGAGCATTTCAAGGTCAATCTCATCCCCTACAACCCATGGGCGGCAAGCACCGGCGGCCGAGCCGCCGACGCGCGGCCGACCACCCCGCCTTCGGCGGCAGACGGCCTGTACGAAGGCTCCTCGCGGGATCGCATCGCGGCCTTCCGGCACGAGCTCGAGCGCGCCCGCGTCCCTGTCACGGTGCGCCTCACCCGCGGACGGGACATCGAAGCCGCCTGCGGCCAGCTGGCGGCGGATCCCCGGGCCGCGCGCCGCAGCTCGCGCACGCTGCAAACCGCGCCCTGATCCGGCGCCGTGCCGTCAGACCGGGTGCCGCAGCTGGTGGCGACGCTGCCACGCGACAAGGAGCGCCGACGCGAGCAGGAGCGCGACGCCGGCGGCGATCGCCACATCGGCGAGATTGAACGCGACGGATCCCCGAACGAGCGGATCGGGAACGCCTCGGCTCCAGACCAGCGCCGCGACGAACGTGGCGAGCGCACCACCCGCAGCGGTTCCTGCTCCGAGCGAGAGCGTCAGCGACGGGATGCGCGGCGCGAGGACGAGTATCGCGGCGGCCGCAGTGGCGCCCGCGGCGAGCAGCCAGAGCGGACGGGGATGGAAATAGACCGTGCGAGCCGCGGCCGAATCCGAGAGATCCGCGGCGAGGACGAGCCCCGCCGCTGCGACCGCGAGCCACCGCCGCTGACGCATGGCCACTAGGCCTCCGCCGGCGCCTTCGCGTCGTCGAAGCAGTACCTGACGACCGGCTGCTTCGCCGCGCGAACCTCGTCGAGCCGCTTCACCGGCCGGTGGTGCGGAGCGTCCTTCAGCAGCTCTGGCTCCTCGGCCGCCTCCCGCGCGATCGCGAGCATCGCGTCGCAGAATGCGTCGAGCGTCTCCTTCGCCTCGGTCTCGGTCGGCTCGACCATCAGCGCCTCGGGAACGACGAGCGGAAAATAGACGGTCGGTGGGTGGAAGCCGTAATCCATCAGCCGCTTGGCAACGTCGAGCGCGGTGCAGCCGTGTTCCCGCTTCAGCGTGCGCGCCGAGATCACGAACTCGTGCATGCAGAGGCGGTCGAACGGCAGGTCGTACGCGTCCCTCAGCCGCGCGAGGACGTAGTTCGCGTTGAGCACGGCCACCTCGGACATCTCGCGTACGCGCGGTCCCCACATCCGGAGGTACGCATAGGAGCGGACGAAGACCCCGAACGGGCCGGTGAAGCCCCGCACCTTGCCGATCGTCTGCGGCCGGTCAAAGTCGAGCCCGAAGCCGCCGTCTTCCCGGCGCACTACCGCAGGCACCGGCAGGAACGGCTCGAGCAGCTCGC
>DASXKE010000124.1:0-3352 GCA_036496985.1 Gaiellaceae bacterium
CTCGCGGGCGGCCACGGCGAGCATCGGCACCGACTCCTGCCACAGGACATGCGAGTCGTACGTCCACGCGTAGCCGAAGCCGTGGCGCTCGGCTAGCTGGATCAGCTCGAGCCAGCGCGAGAACGGCGGATCCGGGAGAACTGTGACGCCGAAGTCCATAGCCGCGAGCCTATCGCGGCGCGACGAGCTCGTAGCTGCCCGCGACGAGCTCGCGCACGAGCTCTTCAGGCACCGCGCCGTCGCAGGTCACGGTCAGCCAGTGCCGCTTGTTCAGGTGGTAGCCGGGCTCGATCCCCTCGTACGAACCGCGCAGCTGCTCGCCGAGCTCGGGCTCGCACTTGACGCTCACCTGCAGCGGCTCTCGCTTCAGCGCCGCAAGCGCGAACATCTTGCCGCCGACCTTGAAGACGGACGTCTCGGGCCCGAACGGGAACGTCTCCTCGGCGCTGGAGAACCTCAGGCAGAGGCGACGCAGCTGCGCCGATGTCACTCGCGCTCGAGGACGACGACGGGGATCTCGCGGTCGGTCTTGGTCGCGTACTCGTCGTAGTGCGGCCACATCCTGTTCATCAGCTTCCAGAGGCGTGAGCGCTCCTCGCCTTCCGCCACCCGGGCGCGCGCGCGGAAGCGGTCACCCTTGATCTGCACGCCGACCGCCGGGTTCTTGGCGAGGTTCTTGAACCAGCCCGGGTCGTCGGCCGCGCCGCCCTTCGAGGCCACGATGACCGGCCTGTCGCCGTCGAGGTCGTAGATGAGCGGCGTCGTCGTCTCGTTGCCGCTGCGGCGGCCCGTCGTCGTGAGCAGGAGGATCGTCGAGCCCTCGCGCCACTCGTGGCCGATCTCGCCGTCGGTCTCGCGGTAGAGCCGGACGTGCTCCTCGCCGAACGGATAGCCGCTCATACAAATGCCTCCAGCGCCTTCGTGGTCAGCCGGTCGAGGGCATGCACTGCGAGCTCGAGGTGCTCTTCCTTCGTGTCCTCGAGCTTCGTGTGCGAGAGCCCACGCAGGGACTGAACGAAGAGCATCACCGTCGGGATTCCCGCGCGCGCGACCTCGGCAGCGTCGTGGAGCGGCCCGGACGGGAGCCGGTGCGACGAGCCCGCAACCTCGGTCACGGCTTCGTCGGCGAGCGCGAGCAGCCTGTCGTCGAACGGGATCGGCTCGATCGACCAGAGCTTCTGCCACTCGACCTCGACGTTCTCCTCGTGCGCGAACCTCCGCGAGGCTGCCTCGGCGTTGCTCAGCAGCTCGGCCAGCTGGGTCGCGTCGAGATGCCGCTGGTCGAGAAGGCATTCGGCGGTCTCGACCACGGAGGTGACGATTCCCGGCTTCGTCACGACGCCGCCCATCGTGCAGACGGCGCCTCCGCCCACTCGCGCCGCGATCTCCCGTAGCTCGAGCTCGAGTTTCGCGGCACCGGCCAGCGCGTCGCGGCGCTGGTCCATCGGCGTCGAACCGGCGTGCGCGGCCTGGCCGCGGAAGGTGACGAGGTGGCGCTCGACGCCGAACGTGCCCAGCACGACTCCGAGCGGCAGGTCGAGCGTTTCGAGCACCGGGCCTTGCTCGATGTGGAGCTCGAGGTACGCGGCTGCGCTTTCGAGCTGCCGTCGGGCCTCGAGCGCGCGGTCGAGCTCGACGCCGTGCTCGGCGAGCGCGTCGGGGAGCGAGATCCCGTTGGCGTCACGGCGCTCGCGCAGCTCGTCCTGGTCTGCCATCGAGCCGGCCGCCGCGGAGGAGCCGAAGAGCGAACGGCCGAAGCGCGCACCCTCCTCGTCGGCCCAGTTGACGAGCCGCACGGTCAACGGTGGCGTCCCCTCCTCGGCGATCCGCCGCAGCACCTCGACGCCCGCGAGGACGTTGAGGCAGCCGTCGAGCCAGCCGCCGTTCGGCACCGAGTCGATGTGCCCGCCGATCAGGAGCGACCGCTCGGAGGCGCCCGGAAGCGTGAACCACTGGTTTCCGGCCTCGTCGATCTCCTCCTCTGCACCGAGCGGGACGACCTTCTCGCGCAACCACTGCCGCGCTTGTTCCCAGGTCTCGGTCCAGGCGACGCGCTGCGCTCCGTTCGCGTCGCCGGTCAGCTCGCGCAGCTCGCGGAGCTCGGCGACGGTGCGTGCCGGTGACAGCGCCACGTGCCGAGCTTAGACTCAAAGGCGATGGCGATCCTGATCCGTGGAGGACGCATCGTCACCGCCGCCGACGACTTCGTCGCCGACGTCCTCGTCGAGGGCGAGCGTGTCACGCTGATCGGCGCCGATCTCGACGTCGCAGCCGACCGCACGATCGACGCGACGGGCAAGTACCTGCTGCCGGGCTGCATCGACCCGCACACGCATCTCGACATGCCCTTCGGCGGCACGGTCACCATCGACGACTTCGAGTCGGGCCAGGGATCCGCGGCGTGTGGCGGCACAACCTGCCATGTCGACTTCTGCATCCAGGGGAAGGGCCAGACGTTCGCCGAGGCACTCGACGGCTGGCATGCGAAGGCGAACGGCAAGACCCTGATCGACTACGGCTTCCACATCGCCGTCACCGACCTCGCCGACGAGGAGCGGCTCGCCGAACTCGCCACGCTGCCCGAGCAGGGGATCACCTCCTACAAGCTCTTCATGGCCTACAAGAACGTCCTGCAGGTCGACGATGAGACGCTCTTCCGTGCGATGGAGGTCGCCGCGGCGAGCGGTGCGCTCGTGATGGTGCACGCCGAGAACGGCGACGCGATCGACGTCCTCGTCCGCGAGGCGCTCGCGCGCGGAGACACCGCTCCCGTCAACCACGCGCTCACACGCCCGCCCGAGCTCGAAGGCGAGGCGACGAACCGCGCCATCCAGCTCGCGCGGATCGCCGGCAGTCCGCTCTACGTCGTCCACGTCACGTGCCGGGAGGCAGTCGAGCCGATCCGCCGCGCGCGCGAGCACGGCTGGAACGTCTGGGGCGAGTCGTGCACGCAGTACTTCTTCCGTTCGGTCGACGATCTCGCGCGGCCCGGCTTCGAGGGCGCGAAGTACGTCTACTCGCCGCCGGCGCGTGACGCCTCGAACCACGACGTGCTCTGGGATGCGGTGAGGACGGATGCGCTGTCTGCGATCTCGACCGATCACTGCGCGTTCCTCTTCGAGACGCAGAAGACGCTCGGCAAAGACGACTTCACGAAGATCCCGAACGGCGGGCCGGGCCTCGAGGACCGGCTGAAGATGATCCACCACTTCGGCGTTCGCGAGGGCCGGATCAGCCTCAACCGGATGGTCGACCTCCTTGCGACGCAGCCGGCGAAGCTCTTCGGCCTCTATCCGCGGAAGGGGACCGTGGCTGTCGGAGCCGACGCCGACCTCGTCGTCTTCGACCCGGA
>DASXKE010000125.1:0-18064 GCA_036496985.1 Gaiellaceae bacterium
GTCCCGGCCCGCGACGGCGGCAACCGCGACGGCGATCAGACACAGAGCGAGCTCGACCGTGGCTGCCGCAAAGAGTTGGCGGCGCCGGTCGTCGCCGAGGCGGGAGGCGAGACGACCGGCCGCGATCCCGCCCGGCAGGAAGCACGCGAGCGCCAGCAGCGACCCCCAGAACGAGAGTCCGCCCGCGCCGCCGGCCGCGAAGCCGAGGAAGACGACGTTGCCGGTCATGTTGGCAACGAAGACGTGCCCCAGCCGCAGATAGGCGAGAGCATCGACGACTCCGGTCACGACGGTCAGCGCGATGAGGAGGGGCGGCAACCCGTCTTCCTTGACGCTCGCGCGCGGGCGAAGCGTCCCGACGACGCCGGACCACGCGCTCATTCCTCAGCCGTCGCCGTTCGCGATCTGTTCGAGCGCCTGGAAGAGCGCGGCGAGGTCGCGCCGCTCGTACCCGAGCGACTCGGCCCGCTCGAGCACCTCGTCGGCGCGCTCGGCGGTGGGCAAGGGAATCTCGAGCTTCCGCGCGGTCTCGAGCGCCAACTCGATGTCCTTGTGCATGAAGCCCAGGTCGAACCACGCCTCCGCGGGGGGATCGAGGATGATCGACGCTCTCGCCCGCAACATGGGCGACCCGATCGGGCTTGCCTCCATGATCTCGAGGGCGCGTTCGCGGTCGACTCCCGATCGCTCGGCGAGGAGCAGCCCTTCGGCGAATGCGAGCATCTGCACCGCCAGGCTGATGTTGATCGCGAGCTTGAGCGCGAGGCCCTGTCCGTTCTCGCCGACGTAATTCGGTGTCCCGAGCTCGCGCAGGAGCGGTTCGACCTCGCGGTAGGCGGTCTCGTCGCCGCCGACCATGATCGTGAGCGTTCCGGTTTGCACCTGCGGGACGCTCCCCGAGACCGGGGCGTCGAGCATCCGAGCACCTAGCGCGCGCGTCCGTTCCGCGAGCGCCCTACTTGCGCGCGGGCTGACCGTGCTCACGTCGACCCACGTCTTGCCTTCGACTAGCCCGGCGAGGATCCCGTCTCCACCCGAGGCGACCTCCTCGAGCGCGTCGTCGTCCGGCACGGAGGTGAAGACCACGCCGGCTGCCTCGGCGACCGCTCGCGGCGTGTCGCGCCAGTGCAACCCCTGGTCGATCAGGCCTTGCGCACGCTCCGGACTTCGCTGCTCGCCGTAGACGGTGTATCCGGCGGTGAGGAATCGCGCCGCCATGTTCCCGCCCATATGACCGAGCCCGACGAAACCGACGCTGGTGCGAGTGGCGGAAATCAGACGCCTCCTGAGCGGCTTGACGACGGAGTCTAGAGCGTGCCGCCTCTACAGGCCGAGCATCGTCCGGCCGATTTCGATCGATCGAGCGAATCCTCGCCAGCGGCCCGGGCCGGGCTCGCGGTCGGAGCAAGAGTTTCGGCACCGGGACCGCCCGTCCTCTCACCCGTCCGGGGGAGAGCGACGGAGCTCGCGTAGCGCTCGGCCGAGGCTCTGGCCGCCTTTCAGCACCGGCTCGAACAGGTCGCCGTAGCGCTCCACCCGCTCGAGCGCCTCGCGCCGGCCGAAGTCGCGGGGCCGCACCTTCTCGCCAAGCTCCTCCCAGCGGAGCGGCGTCGAGACGGGCGCACCCGGCTTCGGACGAACGGAGTAGGCGGACGCGATCGTCTTGCCGTGTCCGTTCTGGCGGTGGTCGAGAAGCACGCCGCGGCGCTTCTTCTTCAGCCACTCCGTCGTCACGAGGCCGGGATTGTCGGCCTCGAGCCCGCGCGAGACGCGTTCTGCGAGCTCGTACGTGTCCTTGTAGGTCGACCGCCGCGCGATCGGCACGAGCACGTGGATGCCGTCAGCGCCGCTCGTCTTCGGATACGAGCGCAGTTCGAGCTTCTCGAGCGCTTCGCGGATGAGATGCGCGACGCGGATCGCCTGGGCGAAGCCGTTGCGCGTCTCGGGCGGGTCGAGGTCGAAGACGACGTAGTCGGGGCGGTCGGGCTTGTCGACCCGCGAGTACCAGGCGTTCATGTCGATGCAGTTCATCTGCACCATCCAGACGAGGGCAGCGGTCTCGTTGACGAGCGTGAAGTCGACGAGGCGCGACTCGCCCGCGCGCGGCCAGGTGCGGAACTGCCGCGTCGGGATCCAGTCCGGCTTGCCCTTCGGCGCCTGCTTGTGGAAGTACGCCTGCTCGTGGATCCCGTGCGGGTAGCGCTTGAGCGTAAACGGCCGGTCGCGGAGATGCGGCACGATCGTGTCGCCGATCTCGACGTAGTAGCGCGCGAGGTCGCCCTTCGTTACGCCGTCCTCGGGAAAGAGAACGCGCTCGGGGTGGGTCACCCGCACCGTATGGCGGCCGACCTCGACCTCGGTTGGATCAGAATTGGCGCTGATGACCGAAGAGTTTGTCCTCGATACGCCGGTCGTGCGCGAGTTCGTCGCGGACGTGCAGGCGACGATCGCATCCGCCTCGTCGCCCGAGCAGGCGTGCGACGCGCTAAAGCTGCGGTTCGCCGAGCTGCTCGCGGACCCGGAATGGCTGCCGGCCGAGTTCCGGGCCGACGCGCCGCAGAGCGGGATGGGCGGCGGCATCGGCCAGTGGCTGCTCTACCGCGCGGCCGATCAGTCGCTGTCGCTCTTCAGCCTCGTGGTCCCCGCGGGCGCCGCGACGCCGATCCACGACCACCTCGCCTGGGGATTGGTCGGTCTCTATCGCGGGGAGCAGGACGAGGAGATCTACGCCCGCCGCGACGTCACCCTCGAGCTCGTCGAGCGGCGCTCGCTCGTGCCCGGTGACTTCTATCCGCTGCTTCCGCCGCGCGACGACATCCATCGCGTGCGCACGACCTCGGCCGAGACCTCGGTCTCGATCCACCTGCTGACGAACGACACCGGCTGCGTCTGGCGCCACTCGTTCGACCCGGCGTCGGGCGAGGCCAAGCCGTTCCGCTCCGGTTACGTCAACATGGCGTGTGAGGACGAGTAGGGAGGAGAAGTGCGATGAGCGAGACGCGTAGAACCACGGCCGAAGAGGCGAAGCGGGTCGGCGACGAGATCGGCGTCGACTGGAGCCGATTCGATCTCGAGCAGTTCCGGCAGGGGATGGACGTCGAGTTCGAGCACGGAAGCCACGACCCGCAGACCGACGTCACGCACGACGATCCGATCGTGACGGGGAAGATCGCTCTCGCGCACATGAAGGAGTTCCCCGACTACTACGAGCGGCTCGAGCGGATGGAGGCCGAAGCCGAGCGAGACTGGGCTGCGAGAAGCTAGGCCGCGAGTTCGGCCGCGCGCCGAGACGACGCACCGTCGAGCACGTAGATCCGGCCGTCGAGACAGAAGCGGATCGCGTCGAGCGCGAGCGCCGAGATCAGCTGCTGCGCCTCGCGGAGCAGGGGAGCCAGGTCGCTGCTCTGCTCGAGCTGCGCGGTGAACAGCCAGAGGTCTCCGTCGGCATCCGACCAGCCTTCCCAGCGTGGCCGGATGCGCTCACGGAACGCGTCGACGTCCTCCGGGCTCTGGAGCTCGAAGAGCACCACATCGTCGAGTGCGAGGTCGAGATCGAGTTCTTGCATGGAGACACCTTCGCCGAAGGCACCCGTCTTCCGCCTGACGCGTTCGTGTCAATCCGCGCCGCGGGCGAGTGCGACCGCTTCGAGGCGCGACGAGGCTCCGAGCGCGCGCAGCAGGAGCCGGACGTGGTTGCGTACGGTCTCGCGGCTGAGGTACAGCTCCTCGGCGATCTGCGTCGTCGACCGGCCACGCTCGAGCAGCCGCAAGACCTCGGACTGGCGCGGCGTGAGGTGCAGCGACGGGTGATCGTGTGGCTCCTCGAGCACGCTCGTCACCTGGCCGAAGACCCCGACCACGTGCTCGTCCTGCTTGAGCGGCACCGAGCTGATCTCGACCCCGATGTGCGAGCCGCGCTTGTCGACGACGACGACCGGCGCGTCGGTCACCTCTGTGTTGCCGACGATCTTGCGCGCGAAGAGCTCGCGGGCGCGGCGCGTCTCCTCGGGCGCCACGACGGACGTGAACTGGCGCCCGACCTGATCGCCGACGAGAGCCCGCGCCGCGTCGTTCATCCAGCGCACGAGACCGGCGCGGTCGAGCACGTAGGTGGGGACGTTCACGTGCTCGAGCGCGCCCTCGACGTCTCCGCCCATCGCCTTCAGTGCGTCCACCGGCATGCCGTGCCTCCTAGGCGGCGAGCACCTTGGCCTTCGCGCGCTCGAACTCCTCGTCCGAGAGGACGCCGCGCTCCTTCAGGTCGGCGAGCTTGTGGAGGTCGTCAACCGGCGAGCTCGAGGCGCCGCCGGTCTGCTCCCAGCGCTGGAACGCGGCCGCGCGCGCCTGATCCTTCGCCTCGTGCTCGTGCATCGTGTGACCGCGGATGATCAGGTAGAGGAAGACGCCGAGGAAGGGGAGCACGATGATCAGGAGCAGCCAACCCGCCTTCCCCCAGTTGGAGAGGTCGGAGCTGCGGAAGACGTCGAAGATGACGCTGACCGCGATCCAGATCCAGAGGAAGAGGAGCGCGAACTCGAGCACCGTGAGCAGCGCATCTCCAAAGGTGTACGTGGCGAGGAACATGAACTGCCTTTCTTTCGACCGGACTCAGACGTGTCTTGTGTTGAACTGCCTGAGTCTCGCACCTCCGACGGGGCAAGCGACGAAGCCCGAACTTCGGCGCCTCCGAGAGGACGCGCGCTCTGCCGTGCGGACAAACCTCTCCAGTCCCGCGGAGACGGCTCGATACATCGTCCGTCGGGGATGAGGGCCGCGGAACGCCCGGCCTCTACGCTCGGACGATGACTGAGGCGGTGGCCGGCGTGCGCTCCGAGGGGGCGGTCGAGCGGCAGCAGCGGGTCGGTCTCGTGTTCGCCGCGCTGCTGCTCGTGTCGCTGCTGGCTTCGCTCGACCAGACGATCGTCTCGACCGCGCTGCCGACGATCGTCGGCGATCTCGGCGGCATCTCCCACCTCTCCTGGGTGGTGACTGCGTACCTGCTGGCGTCGACGATCGTGACGCCGATCTACGGGAAGCTCGGCGACCTCTACGGTCGCAAGCCGGTCCTGCAGACCGCGATCGTCATCTTCCTGGTCGGCTCGGCGCTCTGCGGGCTCGCCTGGAACATGACGTCGCTCATCGGCTTCCGCGCCCTGCAGGGGCTCGGCGGGGGCGGGCTGATGGTGACCACGACTGCGGCGATCGGCGACATCGTCGCGCCGCGCGACCGGGGCCGCTACCAGGGGTACTTCGGCGCCGTCTTCGGCGTCGCGACCGTGATCGGCCCGCTGATCGGCGGCTTCTTCGTCGACCACCTCTCCTGGCACTGGATCTTCTACATCAACCTGCCGTTGGGCATCGTGGCGCTGGCCGTGATCGCGGTGGCCTTCCACGCCAAGGCCGACCGGCAGCGTCACTCGATCGACTACCTCGGCGCTGGGTTGCTCGCCGGTGGGTTATCCGCGGTCGTGCTCTTCACCAGCCTCGGCGGAACGACGTACGCCTGGGGGTCGACCCGGATGATCGCGCTGGTGGTGATCGGCGTCGTGCTGCTCGCCCTGTTCGTGCTCGCCGAGAGTCGTGCGGCCGAGCCGATCCTGCCGCTGGCGCTGTTCCGCAACCGGGTCTTCTCGGTCACGAGCGGGATCGGCTTCATCATCGGTCTCGCGCTGTTCGGGGCAGTCACCTACCTGCCGCTCTACCTGCAGATCGTCAAGGGCCGCAGCGCGACGGAGTCGGGTCTGCTCTTGACGCCGATGATGGCCGGTGTCCTGATCACGTCGATCGCGAGCGGCAACGCGATCTCGAAGACGGGCCGGTACAAGCCGTTCCCGATCATCGGCACCGCGGTCGCCGCGGTCGCGATGATCCTGCTCTCACGGCTCGCGGTCTCGACACCCCTGTGGCTGGCGGCGCTCTACCTGCTCGTGCTCGGCCTCGGGCTCGGGCTGGTGATGCAGGTGCTCGTGCTCGCCGCCCAGAACGCCGTCCCGTACAAAATGCTCGGCGTCGCGACCTCCGGCTCGACGCTCTTCCGCCAGATCGGTGGAGCGATCGGCGTCTCGGTCTTCGGCGCGATCTTCTCCAACCGGCTCGCCACGGAACTCGCCGCGCGACTGCCTGCCGGCGCCCATGTCCCGGCGGCCGCGAACCCGGCGCTCGTCCGACAGCTCCCCGAGGCGATCAAACAGCCGTTCATCGAAGCGTTCACGGCCGCGATCACGCCGGTCTTCCTCGCAGCCGGCGGGTTCGCCGTCGTAGCCTTCCTGCTGACCTGGCTCCTGCGCGAGGTACCGCTGCGCGCAACCAGCCCTGCCGAGGGAATCGGCGAGAGCTTCGCCTCTCCACGCGAGAACCGCTCCGACCTGGAGCTCGAACGGATTCTCAGCTCGATCGCTTCCGGCCGGACGCGCGTCGAGACCTATCAGCGCATCGTCGACGAGTCCCATCTCTCGCTCACGCCGGCGCAGGCGTGGCTGCTCACCCGCCTCGCCACAGTCGGAGTCCTCGAGCACCCGCTGCCCAAAGCCACGAGCCCCGAGGAGGTCGCGGCACTGACCGCGGATCTGATCCACGGCGGCTACCTGACCATCGACCTCACCGGCCGGCTCGAGCTCAGCGAACAGGGCCGGAACGCGGAAGCCGCCCTCGTGGAGGCCGGCCGCGCCGTCCTCACCCGCATCGCAGTCGACATCGATCCGCCGGAGCAGGAGGTCGCGAGCATCCTGCGCAGGCTCGCCGTGTCACTGCTCGCGGATATCCCCAAGAGCCCCGAACCGAGCGCCGCCCGGTTGCCTGCCTGAAGGCCGCTACTACGTAGGGGCGGTTGCGGCCCGGCCGAGGGTGATGAGGGTCTCGTCGAGTGTCGACGGCACCGTGGTGACCCGGGTCGACAGCCGGGCTTGCCGGAGCACGCTCTCGACCTCGTCGGCGGGTGTGTCGGGAACGCGAACGCTGCGGCCGGAGAGTGCGACCGGCATTTGTGCCTCGCTGAGCGCGTTGAATGCCTGCTCCCACGAGTCGGTGTCGACCTGGACAGCGGTCCGGCCGCCGATGATCTCGCGAACCGTTCCGGCGGCAGCGACCTCTCCGGCGACCATGATCACGAGCCGGTCGCACTGGTCGGCTTCCTGCATGTAGTGGGTCGTGACGAGGACTCCGACGCCGCCGTCGGCCTGGTCGTGGATCGTGTCCCACAGGCGTGAGCGTGCGAGCGGGTCGACGCCGGAGGTGGGCTCGTCGAGGACGAGCAGTGACGTCTCATGGGCAAGCGCGGCGACGAACGCGAGCTGCCGCTGCAGGCCGAGTCCGATGTCGCCGACCAGCCGCCCTCGGACATCCGACAACTCCTCGGGCAGGTCGGCCGGCGGATCCGTTCCGAATGCGTTGGCGATGAAGCCGAGGTTCTCGGTGATGGTGAGGTCGGCGTACAGGCCGAGGCTCTGAGGGACGTAGCCCAGTCGTCGCCGTGTCTCGCGCGACGGAAGCTGCCCGAACAGTGCGACGCGTCCCTCGCTCGCCGGCAGGAGACCGAGGAGCATGCGGATCAACGTCGTCTTTCCGGCTCCGTTCGCCCCGATCAGGCCGACGATCTCGCCGCCCTCGACGCTCATCGAGACCTCGCTGACCGCGGTGAACGTGCCAAAACGGCGCGTGACGCCGTCCGCTTCGGCGAGCCTGGCCGTCATGCCGGGGTCGCTCCGCGCTGCTCGCGTCGCTGGAGCATCTCGGCGATCACGACGTCCTCGAGGTCGGCCGCATCCGTCTGCTCCCCGGAGGCTGTTCCGTCCGGACGCCACTCGTGGTAGAGCCGTCCGCGCCGCCAGGCGCGCCGGGGATCGTGCGGCCGCTCGGCGACGCTGATCGCGCCCGGCAGCGAGCGGAGGACCTCGTCGCTGGTCCCGCTCGCCAGCGTGTGCCCGGCGTCGAGCACGAGGACGGTCGAGGCGCGCTCTGCCTCGTCGAGGTAGGTGGTCGCCATCGCAACCGCGGCGCCGGCGGCCGCGGCCTCGCTGATCAACCGCCAGAGCTCGACACGGCTCACCGGATCGACGCCCGTCGTCGGCTCGTCGAGGATGAGCAAGGTGGGGTCATGAAGGATCGCGAGCAAGAAGCCGAGCTTCTGTCGCATTCCGCCCGACAGCTGACCGGCGAGCCGGCTGCGCGCGCGCTCCAGTCCGGTCTTGGCCAGCAACTGGTCGCGCTTCCGGCTGAGCTCGGCACCGTGCATGCCGTAGGCCTTCGCGACGAAATCGATGTTCTCGTCGACCGTGAGGTCGTGCCAGGTTCCCGAAGTCGACGGCATCGCGCCGAGCAGGCGCTTGTCGGGCCGGTCGACCTGTCCGCTCGTCGGCTGGATCATTCCCGTGAGGCAACCGAGCAGCGTGGTCTTGCCTGCCCCGTCGCCGCCGACGACCGCCGAGACGACGCCGACCGGGCATGTGAACGTGACGTCGTCGAGTGCAACCGTGGATCCGAAGCGGACCGTGACCCCGGTCAGGCCGAAGCTCATGCCGGTGCGGCGGTTTTCGACGCCCGCTCCGGCGGCGACTCGGCCTTCACGTTCGGCGCGAGGTCCTGGCGGAGCCGGAGCACCGCGCCGGTGAAGACGACGACCGCGTAGACCGCGAGCACCAGGAACGACAACCACAGCGCCGTGAAGGGCGCCGCGCGCAGCATCACGCCCTGCGCGATGTTGATGAAGTAAGTGAGCGGCAGGACGTACCCGATCCAGCGGACCGTCCACGGCATCGCCGTGAGGGGGAAGATCATCCCCGAGAACATGATCGACGGCAGCATCACGAACAGCGACAGCTGGATCGCCTGGCCTGCGTTCTGCGAAACCGACGAGATCAGCCCACCGAGGCCGAGCAGCACGAGCAGGAACAGGATCGCTCCGAGCGCGAAGATCCAGACTGCGCCGTTGAACGGGACACCGAACAGGACGATCCCGAGCACGGTCACGAGCACCATGTCGAAGGCCGCGAACAGGAAGTAGGGGGCGATCTTGCCCGCGATCACGTCGGACGGCCGGAACGGCATCACCGCCAGCTGCTCGAGGGTGCCTTCCTGCCGCTCGCGGACGAGCCCGAGGCTGGTCACGATCACGCCGATGAAGGTCAGGATCAGGCCGGCCAGGGCCGGCACCATCACCCACGACGTCTTCAGCTCGGGGTTGTAGAGCACGTCGACCTTGACCTGACCGCCGAGCCGGTTGAAGGCGGACACCGCCGACTGGGCCGCGAAGAGCGACGAGCCGTCGACCAGCGCGACCGGTGCCGCGGAGGGTTGGGTCACGATCGCGACGTCGACCTTGTTGTCGCGAACCGCGGTCTCGGCGTCCTGGCGAGTGCCGCTCGGGTCGACGGTCCGTGGGTGGAACGGATCCTGCAGGCGGTCGGCCACCTGTTGCGCCTGCGGCCCGTAGACGTCGGTCGCAATCGAAGACACCTTGAAGTTCGCCGCGTACCCGAACACCACCAGCAGCAGCAGCGGCAGCGCGATCAGCATGGCCATCGTCCGCCGATCGCGACGCAGCTCCTGGAACTCCTTTCTCACCATCGCCCACATGGCCGCCAACCCTCCATCGCGGCTTCGTCCATGGCGTCATCCCTCAGGGGTGAACCAAGCGTCCGACGTGTGGCCGCCAGACCGACTGCTACCGTGGAGTAACGGACGGCACAGGGTCGTCCCGTGAGATTCAGGTTCTTGTTCCTCCACGGACTCGAGCTTTGCGTCTCGAATCCATAAAGGAGTCGAACATCCCTATGTCCCAAGGTTTCACCTCGCCATGCTTTTCTGAGCTCGGCGTGAGCGCGGAGGTCGAGCACTCGCTCGCCGCCCGCGGCATCGTCGAGCCCTTCCGCATCCAGGCGCTCGTCGTCCCCGACGCGCTCGCCGGCCGCGACATCCTCGGCCAGGCGCCGACAGGCTCGGGCAAGACGCTCGCGTTCGGGTTGCCGATTGTCGAGCGGCTCTCGGCGGACCAGCGCGCCGCGGAGGCGCTCGTGCTCGTCCCGACCCGCGAGCTCGCGCTGCAGGTCACCGAGGAGCTCTCGCTGCTCGGCGCGCCGCGCGGGCTCCGCGCCGCAGCCGCGTACGGCGGCGCGCCGGTCGCGTCGCAGGCCAAGCGGCTGCACGGCGCTCAGATCGTCGTCGCCACGCCGGGCCGTCTCAACGACCTGATCGAGCGGCGGCTCGTCTCGCTCGGCACGATCCGGATCCTCGTGCTCGACGAGGCCGACCGGATGCTCGACATGGGCTTCCGCCCGCAGGTCGAGCGGATCCTTCGGGTGCTGCCCAAGCAGCGCCAGACGATGCTCTTCTCGGCGACGCTCGCCGGCGAGGTGGGCGAGCTCGCCCGTACGTACACCACGAACGCGTCCCGTTTCGAGGCCGACCTGCCCTCAAAGCACGCCCACGGCGAGGTCGAGCACACCTTCGTCTCGGTCACCGCGTCGGACAAGGTCGACCGACTTGTCGAGCTGCTCCAGTCCGGCGACGGGATCTCGCTCGTCTTCGTCCGGACGAAGCGCGGCGCCGACCGTCTCGCGCACAAGCTCCGCGGACACGGCGTCGATGCGGCCGCGATGCACGGCGACATGAGTCAGGGCGCGCGCGAACGGGCGCTCGAGCGCTTCCGCTCCGGACGCGTGACCACGCTCGTCGCGACCGACGTCGCGGCGCGCGGGCTCGACCTCGAGTCGATCAGCCACGTCATCAACTACGACCCGCCCGAGGACAGCAAGGCCTACGTCCATCGCGTGGGCCGCACCGGCCGCGCCGGCCGCTCGGGCCAAGGAATCACGCTCGTCCTGCCCGACCAGCAGGCCGACGTGAGCCGCGTCGCGAACCAGCTCGGCCATCGCGAGCAGTTCGAGGACGGCGGGATGACAAGCGCCCGGCCGCGCCTTCTCTATACGAGCCGCCGGGGCCGTCGCTCACGCTGGTAGTGCTCGGTCAACGAGCCACCGGCTCGATCCGGATCCCTCCGACGTCGCGCGCATAGCGGAGCGCAGTCTTCTCGAGCTCCTCGTTCGTCGTCGCACAGGCGTCGGCGAGAATCGTTGCCTTCAGCCCACGCTCACGCGCGGCGAGTGCCGTCTGCGCGACACACCCTTCCGTCGTCGCACCGACGATGAGAACGCGCTCGGCGCTCTTTGCCTCGAGCAGCAGCTCGAGCGCGGTGTGGTCGAAGGCGGAGTAGCGGTGCTTGAGTAAGACGTAGTCGCTCCGTCGCGGGAGAAGCTCTCGCACGACGTCGCCGCCCGGCCCCTCGGCCGCCTCGCGGGCGAGAGCGGGCGCGTCGCTGTCCCAGCGATCGCGATCGTCGTTGACGTAGATCACGGGCGAGCCGGCCTCGCGCGCCAGCGCGATCGCGCGCGCGATCGCCGGGCCCCGGTCGCGAAACGACGCGAGCAGCGCCGCCGCTTCGTCGTGGTCGAACGTATCGAGCACGTCGACCACCAGCAGTGCATCGCTTCGCCCGAATCTGCTCATGTCTCGCCTCCTCGCCGAGCCGGCCGCCCCCTCCTTCCCTGCGGACGTATGGAATAGTCCGCCCCTGGTTGGGGGAGGGGGAGGCTTGTGACCCGGGTCCTGGTCATCGACGACGAATCGAGCATGCGCTTCTTGCTACGCGTCACCTTCGAGCTCGAGGGCTACGAGGTCGACGAAGCGCCGAACGGCCTGGCTGCGATCCACGACATCGAGAACGGCCATCCGCCTGACCTGGTGGCGACCGACTTCATGATGCCGCTGATGAACGGAGGGGAGTTCATCGCGCGGCTTCACGCGAACCCGGCGACGGCCGACGTGCCGGTGATCCTCGTCAGCGCAAGCGCGGGCGCCGAGCGAAAGACGGGCGCCGACGCGTTCTTCCGCAAGCCGTTCGACTCGAGAGAGCTAGGAGCGTGCGCCGCGCAACTGCTCGAGAGGCGCAGCGAATGAACCGCCTGACGACAGGCGCCGCAGGCCTCGACCTGGTGCTCGGCGGCGGCCTTCCCGCAGGGTCGCTGGTGATCGTCGCCGGGCCCCCGGGAAGCGGGAAGACGATCCTCGCCCAGCAGATCTGCTTCGCGAACGCGACGAGCGAACGTCGTGCGCTCTATTACACAACGTGGTCGGAGCCGCACGACAAGCTGATCCGCCATCTCGAGCCGTTCTCGTTCTTCGACCCGGACGCGCTGGGCGAACGTGTCGAGTTCCTCCATCTGGCCGATCTGATGCGATCGGAGAGTGGCGGACTAGATGCCGTCGCCGACGAGATCCTCCGCCGCAGCTTCGAGACGAGGCCGGCGGTGGTGGTCATCGACAGCAGCAAGGCGCTCCACGACGTGGTCGATCCGGATGCCCTCCGCCGGGCGATCTACGACCTGGCGAGCCGCGTCGCGCACAGCGATGCCGTGCTGATCCTCGTCGGCGAGTACTCGGCCGAGGAAACCCGATCGCAGCCCGAGTTCGCCGTCGCCGACGGGATTCTCCAGCTCGAGAACGAAGCGCGCGGACCGGTCGACCGGCGATGGCTGCGCATCCTCAAGCTCCGCGGAGGCGAGACCTTGACCGGGCAGCACAGCTTCCACCTCAGCGAGAAGGGCTTCGAGGTGTTCCCGCGCCTGGAGAGCACGCTGCCGCGACACGTCGAGACGCAGACAGGACGTGCGAGCCTCGGCGACGCGCGGCTGGACGCCGCGGTCGGCGGCGGCATCCCGCGCGGCGATTCGACGCTGCTCGTCGGGCCGTCCGGAGTCGGCAAGACACTGCTCGGGCTCGCGTTCATGCATGCCGGCCTCGAGCACGGAGAGCGCTGTCTGCACCTCTCGTTCCAGGAAACCGAGATGCAGGTGCGCGAGAAGGCAGAGGCGGCCGGCTGGGACTGGTCGGAGTTCTCCGAGGAGCAGCTGGCGATCAAGCAGATCCCGCCGGTCGAGCTCGACCTCGATCAGGTCGGCTCGCTGATCCGGGCCGAGCTCGAGCGCGGCGACGTGAAGAGGGTGCTCATCGACAGCCTGGCCGAGCTCGCGTTCGCCGCGCGCGACTCGGAACGGCTGCCGGGGTACGTGTGGGCGCTGGGCGGATTCGTGCGCGCGGCCGGCGGAACGACGGTCTTCACCAACGAGATCGCAGCCCTCGGTCGGAGCGGCGGCCTCGGCGGCCTCTCCTTCCTCTTCAACAACGTCTTCTTCCTGCGCTACCTCGAGCTGCAGTCCCAGCTGGCCCGCGGGCTCAGCATCCTCAAGATGCGCCAGAGCGACCATGACAAGGGCATCATCGGCTTCACGATCGACGAACACGGGCTCGCCTTCGGCAACAACATCGGCGACCTGAGCGGCATGCTCGGCTGGAGCGCTCTCAGCTCCGGCGGACCTGACTCGACGGAGTAGCGCGCTGCTCGTGTCGGCCCGCGAGCCGAGATCTGAGAGGATCGACGGAAGATCCACGACAAGGAGGCCGCGAAATGGCTGTAGGAATGTTGCTTGCAGGAGAAGGCGTCACTGAGGACAGCTACCGGCAGTTGACCGAGGCGATGTTCGGGAACTTCCCGATGCGCGAGGACCAGGCGCCCGACGGTGCGCTACTGCACACGGCGGGCCAGTCGGAGCAGGGCTGGTACATCTACGACGTCTGGGAGTCGCAGGAGCATTTCCAGCGCTTCGTCGCCGACAAGCTCGGCCCCGCGATGGAGTCGATCGGAGCCGGTGGGGGCGCACGTCCCGAGCCGCAGTTCTTTCCGATCGCCACTCTGGTCAAGGGGCCGGCGCTCTAGCTTCTCCCCGCCGGGGATCCGCGCCCCCGGGTCTGGAGGGGCGGGGCGCGGATCCCAAATGCCTGGCTGTTCGATCTAGGAGCGCAGCCGGCTTACCAGTGCCAGTTCTGGATGTTCCACGTCGGACCCTCGCTCGTCGGGTTGTTCGCCGCGGTCGCGCCCTTGAGGGCCTTCTTGAAGACGAAGATCTGCGGGCTCGAATAGAGCGGGATGACGGAGATCTGGTCGGCCAGGATCTTCGCGACCTGCTCGTATTGCGCTTGGCGAGCCGCCGGGTTGAAGTTGGCGTCGCCCTTCTTGATCAACGCGTCCACCTTGGGGTTGCAGTAGCGCTTGTAGTTCGAGCCGCCCAGGTTCTTCGGAGCGTTGAAGCACTGGTAGATCGAGTCCCATCCCGACGGATCCGGGCTGGGGAACGTCCACGCGTACTCGCCGATGTCGAAGTGAGCCGCCGGCAGGAACGTGCCGAAGAAGCTCGAGGCATCGTGGTACGTCGGGTCGAGCTTGATCCCGATCGCCATCAGCTGCTGGGTGAAGATCGCACCACTCTGCTCACGAGAAGCTCTCGTGGTGGTGTCGAACCTGAACTCGGTCTTCTGACCGCCACATGTCCACACGCTGTGGTTGTTGGCGCTCGGCGTCGAAGGACCGCCGGTGCAACCGTTCTTCTTCAGGAGCGCGATCGCCTTCTTTGGGTTGTAGTTGTACTTCGCGAAGAACGCGTTCTTGCCGCTGGCCTCGGCGCCGAGCTCGTACTCGGGGTTGTTGAGCGGCTTGAGGCCGGGAGCGACCGTGCCGTAGACCGCAGCGATGAGGGACTGCCGATTCATCCCCTCGGCGATCGCCGCCCGGATGTACAGCTTCTTCATGAGCGGGTTGTCGGGGTTGCCGACCTGCATGTCCCAGTGCTCTTGCGTGAAGCTCGGGATAGCGCTGTAGACGAGGTTCTTCTGCCCGATCAGCTGCGTCAGAGACGACTCGGGAGACGGAGCGATCGCGTCGACCTCGCCGCCGCGCATCGCCTCGACCTCGGAGTTGGTGTCGGTGATGATCTTGAAGTCGACGGTGCTGAGGCCGGCCTTTGCGCCGTACCACTTCGGATTGGACTTCAGCACCATGCCCTGACCCGGCGTGTAGGCGGACATGTAGAACGGGCCGTCCGAGATCGGGTGGCCGTCGTTGCCGCACACGCAGTTCGTCCAGTACGTGTTGAAGCTCTGACCCTTGAGCGCGAACCCGGGCAGAACCTCGCCGAAGATGTCGCGGTAGTCGGCAAACGCCTGGCCCTTCTTCCAGAAGAAGGTCACGATCTTGCCCTTGCCGCTCACCTTCGCCCGGGCGATGTTGGTGTAGCCCGTCGACGACGCGACGTTGTTGGCCGGAGCGATGAGCTGCTTCCAGGTGTAGATGTAGTCCGCAGCCGTCACCGGCACCGGCTTGTGGCCGACCCAGTTCCAGTTCGCGTTCTTGCGGATCCAGACCTTGAGGAACTTCTTGTTCGCTTCGACCTTGGAGGCCAGGTCGAGGTGATAGTGGCCTTTCTGGTCGATTACGTAGGAGCCGCGGATGACAGGCGTACCGGCGACGATCGCGGCGTAGAACGCCGACTCATTCAGATCGAGGACGTTGAAGCCGGTGACCGTCTGCTCGAGGCCGAAGACCATGTCCTTCTTCACGGCTCGAGCGGCCGGCGTGCGCGGAATGCTCACGGCTGCCTTTGCGTACGGGGCGGCAGCCAGAACTCGCATGTGCGAGCTGGAGCTGCCGACCCGTGTCGCGGCAGCCGAGCCGGCGAGCAGCAGAATGCCGGTCGCGGCCACCAAGAACAAGACCCGTCTATGCATGAGGTCAACCCTCCCGTTCGGTGAGTGCCGGGAGCCTCGGACGGCGGCGCCAACTCGCTCCAACGCTCCGAAGAGCGTCCATCGCGTGCTTAGACGCGCCCGGATCGTCGTAGTCCGCACCATTTCGCCGCGCGTCTGCGGTACCAGTCGCCGCGCCGGGGCACTGGCATCACCCGCGACGTCCGTACTGGTCTTCGCCAAGTTGCGCCGCCTTACGTCTAGAGACATGAAGAGGCGATCGAAGGCGGTCATGAGCCCACGGAAAGTCCAAGCACGCGATCTTCTGCTCGAGCTTGACCACTCGCGGCCTGCGTCCGTGTCGCGACAGCTCGAGGAGCAGATGCGCGGCGCCATCCGGTCCGGCGCGTGGGTTGCCGACGAGCAGCTTCCCTCGACTCGCGTACTCGCGGAAGATCTCGGCGTTTCGCGTGGCGTCATCCTGCGCGCTTACGGCCAGCTCGCAGCCGAGGGATACATCTCCCTACGCCAGGGCGCGGCCCCGACGGTCCGGGCCGCGGTGCATCTCGACTCGGAGACGATTCGCCCTCCGAACGGGCACCCCAGAATCGTCTACGACCTCAGGCCGCATCTTCCCGACGTCGCGACATTCCCGCGACAACCATGGCTGCGAGCGGTGCGCGAGTCGCTCGCGCAGGCGCGCGTCGCCGACCTCACCTACAGCGACTCGGCCGGACTCTGGGATCTTCGCGTCGCGGTCGCGAACTACCTCTCCCGCGCGCGAGGCGTCGTCGCGCATCCGGCCCAGACCCTGATCACCGCAGGCTCGACCCACTCCCTCAGCCTCCTCGGTCGAGCACTGGCTCGCAGAGGGGAGACGCGGATGGCGTTCGAGAATCCAAGCCACCGAGGCCTGCGGGCCGTGGCCTCGATGGCGGGCCAGACGGTCGTCGGGGCAGCACTCGACGACTCCGGCGTACTTCCGCACACGATCGACCACGCGGACTCGCTCTTCGTCTCGCCGGCGCATCAGTTCCCGACGGGAGTCGTCCTGGCGCCCAAGCGTCGCAAGGCGCTCGTCGAGTGGGCACGCGACGCTGACGTCCTGATTCTCGAGGACGACTACGACGCAGAGTTCCGCTACGACCGAGCTCCCACAGGTGCGCTGCAGAGCCTCGCGCCCGAGCGCGTCGTCTACTTCGGCTCGACCGGGAAGACCTTCGCTCCCGCGCTTCGTCTGGGCTGGATGGTCCTGCCGGAGGCTCTGGTCGAGGACGTCTCGAGAGAACTCGCGGGCAGCATGCTGCACGTCTCGGGCCTCGATCAGCTCGCGTTCGCGAACTTCCTGCAGTGCGGGGACTTCGACCGGCACCTCCGGCGCATGCGGCAGGTATACAGCGCCCGTCGCAACTTCACCGCCGACCTGCTGGCGAGGCTCCTTCCGGACCACGAGGTCCACGGGATCGCCGGAGGCCTCCATGCCGTGCTCGGCATGCCGTCGCACTCGGCTGCGGCGGGGATTCGCATGGAAGCGCGAGCCCAGGGAGTCGAGATCGACTCGATCGACCAGCACACGTTCGCGGATTTCGGAGGCCGGGCGGGTCTCGTGATCGGCTACGGAGCGCTGCCCGAGCCGACGCTCGCAGAGGCGCTCGGCGGTCTGGCCGAGATCATCCAGAGCCGCGAGAGCGTTCTTCCTGGGTGAACGAGACCCGAATGCGGTCGGCCATCCGCGCCGGGTTTCATATTGTTTGAAAAATGTAATAGGATGTCTCCATGCCGATGCTTCACAGCTGCAGCTTCACCGGTTGCGACACGCGCACGCTGAGCACCTATTGCCTCGAGCACGAGGTGGTGGTGCGCGCCAAGATGCTGGCCGAGCGGATGGAGGCTGTCGAGGCTCGTGACGAGCCGCTCTCGGCGGAGCTGGCCGAAGTCGCCAATCCCGGCCTGAGCACCGCCTAGCACCGCGCCGGTTCACTCCACGTTTGCTTCCCCAGTGCCCGGGAAGCTCCTCTGTCCCCTGACACCGACGGAAGGAGCACCCGGATGGCGGAGAACGAGAACGAGCAGCAGGACGAGCAGCAGCAGGACGAGGAGTCGGCGGAGGAGCCGACCGAGCAGGAGGATGGCGGCTCGCACCTCGCCCAGGACGTCGCGAAGGGCGCCGCTCTCGGCGCGGCAGCCGGGGCAGCGGCTGGAGCGGCCGCGGCCGCAGCCTCCTCCGCGATCGGCTCAGGCGGCGATGACGGCGCTGACGGCGATGACGGCGGCGAAGAGGAAGAGCCAGCCGACGAAGACGATCAAGCCGACGCCGACG
Source organism: Gaiellaceae bacterium (assembly GCA_036496985.1). Classification (GTDB taxonomy): domain Bacteria; phylum Actinomycetota; class Thermoleophilia; order Gaiellales; family Gaiellaceae; genus Palsa-739. The sequence goes on from DASXKE010000125.1 coordinate 17,888, forward strand.
AGTAGGTCCCAGCCGCGATACCCAGGAACGGGGGCCGGTCGGTTCAGCCGTCGACGAGCAGGCCGTTGAGCGGGCCGCGGAGCGCGTCGGTGCGGCGGGAGACGTGGGGGAGGAGCAGCAACCGGTGGGTGAGCGGTTGGCCGCGCCGGCGTCTCTCGAGTTGCTCGGTCGCGACGG
>DASXKE010000126.1:0-8037 GCA_036496985.1 Gaiellaceae bacterium
CGGCCGTAGCCGCAGATCGCCTGCTTCACGCTCGCCGGCGCGTATTCCCGGCAGTCGAGGCCCGCGTTGGCGGCCGCGACGAGCACGGCGCCGCGTGCCTGTCCGACGGAGAGTGCGATGCGGGCGTCGGCGCCGACGTACGACTCCTCGAGCGCCACCGCATCCGGCTCGTGCTCGGCAATGAGCTCCGCCACCGCGTCGTGGATCGTTTTCAAACGGAGGACGGTGTCCTGCCCGGCGGGCGTCGACCAGCATCCGTGCGCCACCTCCCTGAGGCGGCCTCCGTTTTCTTGGACTACTCCGTACCCGCAAGCAGCTGTCCCCGGATCGATGCCTACGACTTTCACGAGAGAAAGCTACGGACCCGGTCGGACGAATCCTTTGCGGCCTGATTGCATGGCTAGCTGCAGGTCGAGATGAGGGTCGGCTTCGTGCCGTTCGCTGGTACGCGCCAGGTCGACCAACACTTCTGGTTCTTCGGAACGCTGTTTGCGACCAACTCGCTCGAATCGGGCGACCAGGCGGCGGTGGGTGCGAAGCGGAGCCGGAGCAGGCTCCGCACCTTTCCGGTCGCGATGTCGACGACCGCCAGCCTGCCGGTGCCGGTGCCGGTGCCGGTGCCGGTGCCGTTGTCGAAGGCGATGGACTTGCCGTCTGGCGACCAGCCGAATACTGCCGAGGGGCTCCGGACGAGAGCCCGGCTCTTGCCGCCTCCGGCCGAGATCACCCGCAGCACGAACGCCTTCCCCGCGGGGGCTACGTACGCGATCTGTCCGGCCGTGGGCGACCACAGCGGGCTCTGGCCGACCTTCACCAAGCGCCGGAGGTGGCTGCCGTTCGCCTTCGCCGTCCAGATTCCGAGCGGCTTGCCGGAGACGCTGGACGGGTCGCGTTCGAAGGCGACCTCGGTTCCGGCGGGCGAGAGAGACGGGTTGACGTTGTCGAACTTGTTCCCGCCGGCCGTGCCGACAACGGCTCCCGACTGCGCGTTGTAGATCGTTACCGGGGCCGCACAGGTCACGCAAGAGGAGTAGTACTTCTCGGCCGCGATGCGAGTTCCGGCCGGATTCAAGACGACGGAGACGGCATCGGTCCGGGCGATCCTCTGCGGCTTGCTCCCGGGCACGATGCGGAAGATGTCTCCGTCGCGCAGGTAGAGGATCCCGCTCGGTAGCCAGGCCAGCACGTCTGGCGGGTCGGGGCAGTTCTCGCTGCAGACGGTGTAGCGGAGCGGCTGGGTGCCCGTGCCGTCGGCGTTCGCGGTGCAGAGCGCCTGCAGGATGTCGTTCGGGTTGCGGTGGGGATGCGTCGGCGGAGGCCAACGCTTGCCGTAGTAGGCGATCTGCTGCCCGTTCGGCGACCAGATCGGCTGGCTCACCTGCCGACACGGCGAGACAGTCGTGGAAGAGGCGCGGCTCGTCGCTGCGAGGAGCGCAAGAGGAACGACTACCGCCAGGAGGACCCACCGGAACATGCTCGCAAGAGTACGCCGCGCCGCTAACGGCGCTCTAACGCGAAATCGGGCGTCAGCCGGCCACGGCTTCGAGGACGCGCTCCGGGATGTCGAAGTTCGCGTAGACCTCCTGCACGTCGTCGTTCTCCTCGAGCTGGTCGATCAGGCGCAGGATCTTCTTCGCCTCGCTCTCGTCCTCGACGGCGACGGTCGTCTTCGGCAGCATCGTCAGCTCGGCCGACTCGATCTCGAAGCCGGCGCCCGTCACCGCCTCGCGAACCGCCGCGAGCTGCTCCCCGGCGGAGAGAACCTCGTAGGAGGAGCCGTCGAGGGAGACATCGTCGGCGCCGCCCTCGGCCGCGGCCAGCATCAGCTCGTCCTCGTCGGTCCCCTCCGCCGGGACGAGCACGAGCCCGCGCCGCTCGAACAGCCACGCGACCGAGCCGGGGGTGCCGAGGTTGCCGTCGTTCTTGTCGAAGGTGTGCCGCACCTCGCCGGCAGTCCGGTTGCGGTTGTCGGTGAGCGACTCGACGATCACCGCGACGCCCGCCGGGCCGTAGCCCTCGTACACCACGGTCTCGTAGGCGGCGGAGTCGGAGTCGGTGCCCGCGCCCTTCGCGATCGCACGGTCGATGTTGTCCTTGGGCATCGACGCTGCCTTCGCTTTCTCGACCGCGTTCTGGAGCGCGAGGTTGCCGGCCGGATCGGGGCCGCCCTCTTTCGCCGCAACGATGATCGCGCGGGTCAGCTTCGAGAAAAGCTTGCCGCGCTTCGCGTCCGCGGCGCCCTTCTTGTGCTTGATCGACGACCACTTGCTATGCCCTGACACCTTGCTCCTCCCTCACGATGTTCAGGAACCGCTCGTGGACGCGCGTGTCGTCGGTCAGCTCCGGGTGGAAAGCGGCGACGAGGAGCCGCCCCTCACGCGCCAGCACCGGGTGGCCGTCGATCTCGGCGAGCACCTCGACGTCCGGCCCCGCTTCCTCGAGCCACGGCGCGCGGATGAATACGGCGCGAAGCGGATCGTCCCCATCTCCTATCTCGAGATCCGCTTCGAAGCTCTTGACCTGGCGGCCGAACGCGTTGCGCTTCGTCGTGTAGTCGCCGACGCCGAGGTGGTCGCGGTCGAGGACGATCATCCCGGCACACGTACCGAAGATCGGACTGCCGAACGCGCGCACCGCCTCGTCGAGCCCGTACAGCCGCATCAGCCGGCCGATCGTGGTGGACTCCCCGCCGGGGATGACCAGCCCGTCGAGGCCTTCGAGCTGTTCTGGCAGCCGGATCTCCACGGGCTCGGAGCCGAGGCGCCGGAGCACGGCCGCGTGCTCACGGAAGTTCCCCTGCACGGCGAGGACACCGATCCGGAGCGGCCCAATCCTGAGCGACTCTGCCATGCTTCGATGGTAACGAGGCTCAGACGGCAGGCGACACGGCTGGCGCAACGGTGGCCTGGCGTCGGCCGATCAGGCCGAGCAGGACGAGCCAGAGGCCGAGACGCCCGAAGGCGAGCGCCCACGACCACGACGCAACCGAAGGAGCGGTCGAGCCGAGCGAGTGGCAGACCTGCCCCGTCGCCGTGCTCGTGCACTCCTGTCCACCACTGCTGCCGAGACCAAACGGCCCTTCGGCAAACCGGGTCGGCGAGCTTCCTACGAAGTGGATCGTCGCGGCGAAGAAGCCGATCGTTGCGAAAACTGCCCAGCTCGAGCGTCTCGAGGCGTATGCGATCCCGACGAAGACGAAGGCCACGGCCGAGATGAGTGCCCAGTCGAACGTGCTCGTGTGCCACCAATGCAGGAGCGGCACGCCGATCAGCAGTCCTCCGACGAAGTGCAGCCAGAACGTAGCCGGCGCGCGGCTGACGCTGCCCGCGAGCAGGTACAGGAGCCCGATCGCGAGCGACACGATGTACGTCCACGTACCACCGTTCGAGATGAAGTCGGTGACGAAGAACCAGCCGACGACCGTGGAGATGAGCGCGATGAACGGGAAGCCCGAGCGCACCATCTCGGCGCCCGCCACTACGAGGATCAGGAACTCGAGCGAGAGGTGTGAGAGCGACCAGCCGCCGAACGCCGAGTGCCAGTCGTTCAGCCAGCCGAGCCACGACCACGCGAGCCCGACGAACACGCCCCAGGCGATCACGGAAGCGAAGCTGAAGATGCCTCCCGCGACCCACCGTCCCCGCAAACGCAGCACTTCGGCGATGAACCGCAGCACCACGAGCATGAGCAGCGCCCAGCCGGTGAGCGCGCCCTTGCCGAAGTGGCCGCTGAGATATGCGAGCGCGGCAACCGCCGCGCCGAGGACGGTCAGCCCGCCCGTGTAGACGAGGAACGACGAGGTCTTCCAGACCGGTTTCCGCGCGCGCACGCGGAGATCGTCCTCCCTGGATCGGACGGACTAATTACCAGCCGCGCGTCTCGAGGAGCTCGCTCGGATCGAGCGACTGCGTCGAGATGCCGACCATCGGCTCGCCGAGACCGGCGGAGACGCGGGCGAGGATCTCCGGATCGCCGAAGTGCGTCGTCGCCTCGACGATCGCCTTCGCCCGCCGCTCCGGGTCGCCCGACTTGAAGATGCCCGAGCCGACGAAGACGCCGTCGGCGCCGAGCTGCATGCAGAGGGAGGCGTCGGCGGGGGTCGCGATGCCGCCGGCGGTGAACGTCACGACCGGGAGCTTTCCGTTCTCGGCGACCCACTTGACGAGCTCGTACGGGGCGCGCAGCTCCTTTGCCTCCGCGTACAACTCCTCCTCGCGCAGCGTGCCGAGCCGGCGGATGTGGCCGAAGACCTCGCGCATGTGCGTGACCGCGTTGACGATGTCGCCCGTGCCGGCCTCGCCTTTCGTGCGGATCATCGCGGCGCCCTCCGCGATGCGGCGAAGCGCCTCGCCGAGGTTCGTGCACCCGCAGACGAAGGGGACGGTGAACTGCCACTTGTCGACGTGGTGCAATAGGTCGGCGGGCGTGAGCACTTCCGACTCGTCGATGTAGTCGATCTCGAGCGCCTGCAGGATCTGGGCCTCCGCGAAGTGGCCGATGCGGCATTTCGCCATGACCGGGATCGAGACCGCTTCCTGGATCTCCTGGATCTTCTCCGGGTCGGACATGCGCGCGACGCCGCCGTCGCGGCGGATGTCGGCCGGCACGCGCTCGAGCGCCATCACCGAACAGGCACCTGCCTCCTCGGCGATCTTCGCCTGCTCGGCGTCGACGACGTCCATGATCACGCCGCCCTTGAGCATCTCGGCCAGCCCGCTCTTGACCCGCATCGTCCCGTACTCGGCCATCGGCGTGAGTGTAGCCAGCAGTGACCTGATAGAACCGGCGCATGGAGCCGTGGTCGCGCGAGCCGGTGGGACGCTTCGAAGAGCTCGAGATCGAGAGCGAACTGCTCCGCGGCAACCCGCTCGGCGACCCGCACGTCCGCCCGCTCTGGGTCTATCTCCCGCCCGCCTACGACGCCGAGCCGGATCGCCGCTTTCCCTCCATCTACCTGATCCAGGGGATGACCGGCCAGATCGACATGTGGCGGAACCGCACTGCATTCCGGCCGAGCACGCCGGAGCGGATCGACGCGCTGTTCGCCGAGGACGAGTGTCCGCCCGCGATCGTCGTCTTCGTCGATGCCTGGACGTCGTACGGTGGCTCCCAGTTCATCGACTCGCCCGGGACAGGACGCTACGGCGAGTACCTCTGCGAGGAATGCGTCTCGTTCGTCGACCGGCGCTACAGGACGCTGCCCGAAGCCCCGCATCGCGGCCTGACCGGCAAGTCGAGCGGCGGTTACGGCGCGATGGTCGTGCCGATGCTGAGGCCCGACGTGTTCGGTGGGCTCGCGACCCACTCCGGCGACGCGCTCTTCGAGCTCTGCTACCTGTCCGAGTTCCGCGACACGGTGCGGGTCCTGCGGGACGAGTTCGACGGCTCGTACGACCGCTTCTGGGAAGACTTCCGCTCACGGCCCGCCTTCACGAAGGGCTTCGACCACATCCTCCTCAACACGTACGCAATGGCCGCCTGCTACTCGGCCAACGAGGACGGCTCCGTCGACCTGCCGTTCGACACCGCGACCGGGATGCTGCGCGACGACGTCTGGCAGCGCTGGCTCGCGTGGGATCCGGTGCGGATGGCGCGCCGTCACGCCGACGCGCTCAGGAGCCAGCGCGCGATCTACATCGACGCCGGCAAGCGCGACGAGTGGTTCCTCGACCTGGGAGCCGACGCGTTTCGCCGCGAGCTCGAGGCTCTGGGGATCACCGACGTCTTCTTCGAGCTCTTCGACGCGGGCCACGGCGGGATCGAGTACCGGTACCCGCTCGCGTTGCGCTACCTGGCCGAACGCCTGCAGTAGCGCGGCATCACTCTTGGCGGGCGCCGGCGTTTCTGCGGTCGACGATCCAGCCGAAGCTGCACGCCAGCACGGCGAGGACGATGAGCGCGCCGAGGAAGCTCCAGGCGAAGATCAACTTGGTGAAGATCGCCAGGACGACGAAAAGCGCGATCCCCCCGAGTACGAGGAGACCGGCCATCTTGAACCACCACTTGGCCCCGGGACCGTCCACTGCCGCTGAGGATCTCTTGCGCGGTCTCGGGCGGCATCACCCGGTCCGGGTGAAGAGGGACGCTGTGACGTTTCCAGGCGCCTGCGACGTATACGCGCCAGGATGAAGTGCGCACTCCTCCCGGCGAGCGCGCTCGTCCTCGTCGTCACCGCCTGCGGCGCCGGCGCGACGTCGGCGCCGCGGGTGACGGAGGTCGGGGCGCGCGTCCAGAGCATCAACCTCGTCGCCGTACGACGGAAAGCGACCGCGCTGCGAGAGGCAACGCTGCTGCTGCACGAGTTCGTGCCGCCGCCGGGCGCACGCTCCATCCCCAAACCGCGTGGATACGGCGGCGTCCTGCGCCAGTCGGGGTCGGGACCGCTCGGCGAAACCGCCGACGCCCATGAATTCTGGAGCGTGCGCAGGCAGCTCCCAGCTGTTGCAGCCTTCGTGCGGGCTCACCGGCCGCCCGGGCTCCGTAACTCCGGCGCGACCTACGGATCCAACGTCCCGCACTACCTCATGTGGAGCTTCTCATCGCAACGCCGCTACCTCAACGTTACGGCGGTCGCCCTTCCGGGCCGGACGATAGTGCGCCTGGACGCGAAGGTTCTCTGGATCTACCCGCGCTCGCAGAGCGAACGAGTCCCGGCAGCGACGCGCGAGATCGTCGTCACCTCGCCCAAGGTCTCCAGGGAAGTCACGGATCCAGCCACGGTCGCGCGGATCAGCCGCTGGTTCGACGCGCTCCCGATCTCGCCGCCGGGCATTGCCATCGCCTGTCCGCTGGCGCTCGCTCAAAGCATCGGTATCTCCTTCCGCAACGCCCACGGCGCATGGCTCGCGCAGGCCGAGGCGCCTCCGACGAGCGCGAACATCTGCGACACGATCGCCTTCCAGATCGACGGCCACACCGAGAAACCGCTGATCGACAGCGGCGTCGGCGACAGCTTCGTTCGGCGGTTGCAGCAACTCCTCGGCGTTCGCCTGATCCAGGGTCAACGCTAGGAGACACCTCGAACGAGGGAGCGCACGTGAGGTTTCGGTAGAAACTCCTTCCGCTCCCTACACGCCGCCGGAATTCCCTCTTATCGCCGCCGCCGCGACTGCCGACAGACACAGCAGTAGTTGCCGTCAGCAAGTCAGGGGGTACGAAAATGAGCCGCACACGTCGCGTTCTCGTCATCGACGACGACCGGTTGCTTTGCGAGCTGGTGCGAACGACGTTCGAGTTGGAGGGGTTCGAGGTGGACGTCGCGTACGACGTGATCGAGGCCGAGCGCGCACTTGTCGAGTCGCGCCCGGACGCGATCCTGCTCGACATCGGCTTGCCGGGAATCGACGGAATCTTCTATCTCGAGCGGCTGCGCGAGACGCCGCAGACGAGCCGTCTCCCGATCGTCGCGATCAGCGGCTCCGAGGAAGCCGGGCGCTCGGCGAAGGCGGCCGGTGCGCAGGCGTTCCTGCGCAAGCCGTTCAGCCCGCTCGAGCTGATCGCGCTCGTCACGCCGCTGATCCCGGAAAGCCTCGGCGCCATCGAGGCGCGTCACGATGTCGTCGACGTGGCCGACCTGAACCGGCTGATCGAGATCGGCCGCCGCCAGCACCAACTGCTGACCGAGGCCTATGCCCAGACCGTCTCCGTGCTTGCGTCGGCGCTCGAGTCGCGGGACTTCGGCACGAGCCGTCATTCGCGCCGGGTCACGTCCTACGCGACGAGGCTCACGCTCGAGGTCGCGCCGCGCCTGCTCGACGACCCGAGCCTCGAATGGGGCTTCCTGCTGCACGACGTCGGCAAGATCGGGATCCCCGACGGGATCCTCCTCAAGCCCGGGCGCCTCACCGCGGCCGAGCGCCGGCGGATGCAGGAGCACGCCGAGCTCGGCGAACGACTGCTCGCACACGTACCGCTGCTCAACCAGGAAGGCGCGCGCGTCATCCGCTCCCACCACGAGCGGTGGGACGGGAACGGGTACCCAGACAGGCTCTCGGAGGAGAGCATCCCGCTCGGCGCACGCATCTTCGCCGTCGTCGA
>DASXKE010000127.1:0-11535 GCA_036496985.1 Gaiellaceae bacterium
CACGCCGGCACTGGCGAAGCGGCTGCGCGGCCTGGCCGAGCAGCACCGCCGGTCCTAGGTCACCGCGAAGTAGATGGCGCTGGCCGTGCCGGCACAGACGCAGTAGATGCCGAACGGCGTCAGCGTGCGCGTCTCGAAATAGCGCATCAGGAACCGCACCGAGAGATAGGCGGTGAGCGCGGCGCAGAGCGCGCCGACGAGCGCCGGACCCCGCACGCCGTTCCCCTCGGAGCCGGCGAGCTCGGGCAGCTTGAGCACGGCGGCGGCGAGGATGAGCGGCGTTGCGAGCAGGAAGGCGAAGCGCGCCGCGTCCTTGTGCGACAGCCCGACGAGCAGGCCGCCGCCCATCGAGGCGCCCGAGCGCGAGAAGCCCGGGATGAGTGCGACCGACTGCACGGCGCCGACCGTGAACCCCTGCCACCAGCTCACGGTCTTGGCGATCCGCTCGTCGTCGTCCTCGGCTACCTCCGGAGCCCGCCGTCGCAGTGCCTCCGCCCCGAACAGCATCAGCCCGTTGAGCGCGAGGAAGATCGAGGCGTACTCCGCCGAGGCGAACAGCTTCCGCAGATAGTCCTGCAGCAGAAGACCGAGGATCCCGGCCGGGATCGTCCCGACGATCAGCAGCCAGCCGAGCTTCGCGTCGGGGTCGGCGATCTCGCGGTCGCGCAGCGAGCGGCCGAGCCCCTTCACGATCCGCACCCAGTCGTCCCAGAAGAACCCGAGCAGTACGAGCGCGGTCGCGAGGTGGAGCGCGACGAGAAACGTGAGGAAGTAGGACGCGTTCTGGTGCACGTTCCAGCCGAAGAGCTTCGGGATGATGACGCTGTGCCCGAGGCTCGAGATCGGAAAGAGCTCGGACACGCCTTGGACCAGTCCAAGGATCGCGGCTTGGAAGTAGCTGATCGGGTCCACTTAGCCGGCGTCGCTCGTCTGGGCGCCGCTCTTCTTCGGCCCGGTGTTGAACCAGGCGAAGGCGAGGCACGCCAGCCCGACGAAGAAGGCTGCGATCCCGTGCTTTACGTGATGGTGCGAGGAGCCCGCCTCGTGTCCGGGGAAGAACGAGGGCAGCGATCCGGCCGGCTCCACCCAGTAGATGACCGCGACGACGATGAGCGCCACACCGAGGACGACCGCGAGCGCGACGAGCCATTTCCGGTACCGAACGAACGTGTCTCTCGCGGCCATCGCGGCAGAGTATTAACTGACGGGATGTGAGGCGTCCGTGAACTCGCGGAATTCCGCGGTCAGCAGGTACGCCGTCTGCTCGCCGATGTCGACGGCGCGGTCGCCGATCCGCTCGATCGTCCGGGCCACGACGACCATCCGCAGGCCCCACTCGCGAAACTCGGGCTCGGCCATCACGTCGACGAGCCGCTCGACGAAGCGGCGGTTCGCGCGGTCGATGAGCTCGTCGAGATCGACGAGGCTCTCCGCCCCGGCGAGGTCACGGTTGCTGAACGAGTCGAGCGCCACCCGCAGCATCTCCTCGGCGCGCTCGCCCATTTCCGTTAACACCTCGACGAGCGCCGGATCGGGCTCGACGTCGGCCACGAGTTGCGTCAGCTTCGCGATCGTCACGCACCCGTCGGCGCTTCGCTCGAGCAGGAGGTTGATGTGGATCATCGCGAGCAGCAGCCGCAGATCGCGCGCGACGGGCGTCTGCAGCGCCAGCAGCCCCTGAATCGACTGCTCGATGCGGAGGAAGTGGTTGTCGACCTCGTCGTCGAACGCAATCACCTCGGCGGCGAGCTCGCGATCCCGCTCCTCGAGCGCGCGAGTCGCGCCGTGGACGGCGCTGACGACGCGCTGCCCCATTTCCTGCAGCTGCGCCTCGATCTGCTCTAGCGCGGTGTCTATCGACATCTCGAAGCCAGAGTACTAGGTCGTATCCGGCACCGCGCCAGCCCCCGTAACCACTTCGTCTCCACCTCGCAACGGGGGGTTATCCCACCCCTCACGGGACCGGTCGTACCTTGCCCGCGAACCCCTGAGGAGGAGGAAAAGTCAGATGCCGAGAAACGGCAAAGCGCTTCGCATCACACTTGTTGTCGCCGCTGCGGCTCTTCTAGGAGTCGTTGCAGTTGCGGCCGCGTCGGCCGCCGGGGCGAAAAGCTCGGCGACGACGCTCACCGGTGCCGGCTCGTCGCTCGTCGCTCCTGCGGTCTCGGGAGTTTGGGGCCCGGCCTACAGCTCTGCACATGGCGTCAACGTCAACTACTCGTCGATCGGCTCCGGGAAGGGGATCGCTGCGATCACCGCCCGCACCGTCGACTTCGGTGCCAGCGACGCGCCGCTGACGCAGCCCCAGGGCGCAGCGTGCAACGGGTGCGTCCAGGTGCCGTGGGCGCTGGCCGGGACCGGGCCGGTGGAGAACATCCCCGGGATCAACGGTCTGCAGCTCAAGCTGACCGGCGCTGTGCTGGCCAAGATCTACCTCGGCCAGATCACGAACTGGGACGATCCGGCCATCAAGGCCCTCAACAAGGGTCTGAACCTGCCGAACAAGTCGATCACGGTGGTGCACCGGAGTGACGGTTCCGGCGACACCTACGTCTTCACCGACTACCTGTCCAAGATCAGCAAGACCTGGGCCACGAAGGTCGGCAAGGCGACGACCGTCAACTGGCCCACGGGTATCGGTGGCAACGGGAACGCCGGCGTGTCGGCTCAGGTGAACTCCACGCCTGGTTCGATCGGCTACGTCTCCACGTTCTACGTTGTCCAAAACCACCTGCACATGGTGAGAATGCTCAACCGTGCAGGCCACTACGTCTATCCGAGCGTCAAGTCAATCGAGTCCGCGGCACGGGCGCTCAAGAAGGTACCGAGCAAGACGGCGGGGATCTCGATCACCGACCCTCCCAAGACGAAGAAGTACGCGAACGCCTGGGTGATGGCGACCTTCACGTACATCATCGTGCCGGCGAACAGTGCCAAGGGGGCCGACCTCCGCTCGTTCATCGATTGGGCGCTGGAGCCCGCGCAGCAGCAGTCGATCCAGCGCTTGATCTTCGCGCCGCTGCCGAAGCTCGTCGTGAACGCGGCGAAGCAGCGGGTCAAGCAGATCCAGTAGGAATGCGCGTCGGAGCTGCATGAGCACCTACGACGCGACCGGTAACGCGACCCGCCGCCCCTTCTCGGGGCGGCGGGTTCGTCCCGGGGACCTCATCCTGCAGGTCGTCGCCGGGCTCGCGGCGCTCGGCTCCGTCGTTCTCGTCGGCCTGATCGCCTACAAGGTCATCGAGGGCTCCCGGCTGTCGCTCTCGACGTTCGGGCTGAGCTTCCTCACGACGACCACCTGGGACCCTGTCCACAACCAGTTCGGTGCCGCGAGCCTCATCTTCGGCACGGTCGTAACGTCGATCGGCGCGCTGATCCTCGCCACACCCCTCGCGCTCGGCGTCGCGCTCTTCCTCACCGAGCTCGCGCCGAGCTGGATCCGCGGCCCGGTGACGGCGCTCGTCGAGACCCTCGCGGCGGTTCCTAGCGTCGTGATCGGGCTCTGGGGGATCATCGTGCTCGGCCCGGTACTGCGCGACGACGTGATGCCGAAGCTGCACTCGGGGCTCGGCTTCATCCCCATCTTCGGCCCCTCGAGCACCGGCGCGACCATCTTCACGGCGATCGTCGTGCTGACGATCATGATCCTGCCGATCATCTCGAGCATCTCGCGCGAGCTCTTCCTCGGCGTGCCGAGTGAGCTCAAGGAGGCGGCGCTCGGGCTGGGAACCACGCGCTGGGAGATGGTGCGCGGGGTCATCTTCCCCTACGCACGCGGCGGCATCGCTGCGGCGATGATCCTCGGCCTCGGCCGCGCGCTCGGCGAGGCAATCGCCGTCGCACAGGTCATCGGCGCCTTCAACGGCCCGATCCACGCGAATTTCTTCGGGCCGGGGAACACGCTTGCAGCCTGGATCGCGACCGAGTTCTCGAATGCGGCCGGCCTCGAGCTCTCGTCGCTCTTCTACTGCGCCCTGATCCTGCTCGTCTTCTCGCTCCTGGTGAACCTGCTCGCCCAGTGGATCGTGCGCCGGGTCGCCAAGAAGCAGGGACTCGCCCAGTGAGCGCTGCCGACTTCAGCGCGCTGCAGCGCCCGAACGACCGGCTGCGCCGGCGGCGGGTGGCCAACCGCGGCATGGAGATCCTCGCCTGGCTCGCCGCCGCGATCGCCGTCGGGATCCTCGGGATCGTCGTCTGGTCGGTGGCCAAGAGAGGCGCGGCTGCGCTCAACCTCGGCTTGATCACGAAGTCGCAGGTGCAGTTCGCTCTTCCTGGCGCGGCGGAAGGCGGGCTGGCGAATGCGTTCGCGGGCTCCCTCGTTGTCGTGGGGCTAGCGACCTTGATTGCGTTGCCGGTCGGGATCCTCGTCGCGATCTACGTGAACGAATTCGCACCGCCGTCGATTCGCAGCTTCGTGGGGTTGACGCTCGACGTCCTGAACGGCATTCCCGCCATCGTGATCGGGATCTTCGTCTTCGGCCTGCTCGTGGTTGGTCATGGCTATAGCGGCTATGCGGGCGGGTTCGCCCTCGCGGTCTTGATGCTGCCGCTCGTCGCGCGCACGTCGATCGAGGTTCTGCTGCTCGTGCCGGGCTCGCTCCGCGAGGCCTCGCTCGGACTCGGCGTACCGCGCTGGCGCACCACGCTCGGAATCGTGTTGCCGCAGGCGATCGGGGGAATCATCACCGGCGCCGTTCTCGCCGTGGCCCGGGTGGCCGGAGAGACGGCTCCACTCCTTCTCACCTGCGCGGTCGGCGTCAGCAACAACGCCGACTTCAACCCGACCCACCCGCTGCAGACGGTGCCGACCGCGATCTTCGAGCTGTCCGAATCGGCGCTTCCAGCAGACCATGCGCGCGCCTGGGCGGCCGCGTTCGTCCTGCTGATGTTCATCCTCGTCACGAGCCTGACTGCCCGCTGGCTCGCTGAGCGAACTCGTCGTAAGCTCAGGCGGGCCGCCTGATGAGCCAAGTGAGGGGAGATTCCGTGTCCACGCCGTCGAGTACGATCGAAAACGCCGTGCGCGTCGAGATGAAGCGTCAGCCATTGCCGTCTCGCGACCGGCTCGAACAGGTCTTCGAGGTCCAGGACCTGACCGCGATCTATGGCTCCAAGCCGGCGCTCAAGAACGTCTCGATGGAGGTCCATAAGAACCTCGTCACGGCCGTAATCGGCCCGTCGGGTTGCGGCAAGAGCACGTTCATCCGCTGCTTCAACCGGATGAACGACCTCGTGCCGAGCTTCAGCCAGACGGGGACGATCCGCTACCACGGTCAGGACATCTCGTCCAAGGACGTCGATCCGGTCGCCGTCCGCCGCACGATCGGCATGGTTTTCCAGCGCCCGAACCCCTTCCCGAAGTCGATCCACGACAACGTCGCGTGGGGCCTCAAGGTGCTCGGGATGAAGGACAACCTGTCCGAGCGTGTCGAGAAGGCGCTGACTCAGGCGGCTCTCTGGGACGAGGTGAAGGACCGCCTCAAGCAGAGCGCGCTCGGGCTCTCGGGGGGTCAGCAGCAGCGTCTGTGCATCGCGCGCGCCATCGCGGTCGAGCCCGACGTCGTGCTCATGGACGAGCCGGCCTCGGCTCTCGACCCGATTGCGACGCAGGCGATCGAGCAGCTCCTCCACGAGCTCAAGAGCGAGTACTCGTTCGTGATCGTCACGCACAACATGCAGCAAGCCGCGCGCGTCGCCGACATGACCGCGTTCTTCTCGATCTCCCGCGGCGGCGAGGGCGATCGCTGGGGCGAGCTGATCGAGTACGACGCGACCGAGAAGATCTTCACCGCTCCGTCCGACAAGCGGACGGAGGACTACGTCACCGGCCGCTTCGGTTAGGAGTCGCGCGAAGAGCGGGATTGCCTCCGGCTAAGTCCCGCTGCGCGGAGTCTTAGCCTCGGGCTGGGAACTGCGCGCGGATCGTGAGCCCTTGGTCAGGCTCGCTCGTCGCTTCGATCTCGCCGCCTGCGGACGTGACGACGTGCTTCACGATCGCGAGGCCGAGGCCCGTGCCGCGGCTCGTGCGCGCCTGGTCGCCTCGGTAGAACCGCTCGAACAGGCGGGGGAGATCGATCGCGTCGACGCCTTTGCCGTCGTCCGAGACGACGAGCACCGGCCCGCTCGCAGGCCCGCTCACCTCGACGGTGCATGTGCTTCCCGGGCCGGCGTAGCGGATCGCGTTCGCGAGCAGGTTGTCGAGGACGACGCGCAGCATCCGCGGCCGAAGCGGCAGCTCGACGCGTCCGTCGGCCCGCACCTCGAGCGAGATCTCCGCGTGGTTCGCGCGCTCGGCGTACGAGGTCGCGACCTCTTCGACGATCGGCTTCGCCTGCGTGCGGCCGAGGGAGACGACCTCGCGGCCGGTCTCGAGCTCGCCGAGGAAGAGCACGTCGTCGATCAGCTCGCGCGCCTGTTCGACCTCCTGGCGCGCCTGCTCCATTAGCTCGGCGACGTCGGAGCCGGGCAGCGTCGCGCTCTCGAGCAGGGCCAGCAGCCGGGCGAGCGGCGTGCGCAGCTCGTGCGAGACCGCGGCAGTGAAGCCCGCGCGCAGCTCCTGGTATGCGGGCAGCTCGGGCGGGGATTCGAGGAAGAGGACGAGGAGATCCGAGTGCGCGGCGACCTGTTCCTCGTCGAGCCGGCGGCCCGTCTCGGCGCCGCCCAGCGCCCGCGCCGCAGCCGCGCTCGCGGCCACGATTCGCCGCTCGCTGTCGAGGATCACGATCGGCTCCAGCCAGCTCGCTACGACAGCCCTGGCACGTTCCTCGTTCACCACTTCTTCACCATGCGTCTACCCTTCCCCAACGGAGCCGCTGCCGATAATGGAGACAAGCATGCCCAAGGTTCTCATCGTCGAGGACGACGAGGTCATCGCGCAGGGAATGGCGCGGCATCTCGGCGCCGCAGGGTTCGATCCCGTATCGGTCGGCAACGGCACGCAGGGGCTCGCGCGGCTCCGCTACGAGCGGCCGGACGTCTGCGTGCTCGACCTGATGCTGCCGGGCATCGACGGCTGGAAGTTGATCGAGACGGCGCGCAACGAGGGGATCGGCACGCCAATCGTCGTCGTCTCCGCGCGCGGCACCGAGCACGATCGCGTGCACGCGCTCGAGATCGGGGCCGACGACTATCTCGTGAAGCCGTTCTCGATGAAGGAGCTCGTCGCGCGCGTGCGCGCCGCCTCACGGCGCGCGCTGAGGCGCGAGGAGACACCGCGTGGCGAGCCGATCGAGATCGAGGAGCTGCGGATCGATCCGCTCGAGGTGCAGGCGTACGTCGACGACCAGAGTGCCGAGCTGACGCCGACCGAATTCCGGCTCCTCTACCAGCTCGCGCTCGACCGCGGCCGCGTTGTGACGCGCGACGAGCTCCTGCAGAAGCTCTGGGGAAGACGCGAGTCGCACCGTGACCGGACGGTGGACGTCTTCGTGCGCCGCCTGCGCGAGAAGGTCGACAGACAATCGTCGACGCACACCTTCATCCAGACGCGCTACGGCGTGGGATACCGGCTGGAGCCGGTTCCGAAGACCGCTGCGTCCGTTAGCTAGTCCGACACCAGCGCGTCACCGGATCGAGGCCCATCGCAGCCCGTTTCGTCCGCACGATTTCGGCATGAAATTCGCCGTCGTCGCTCACCGACGCAGCGCGACGAACAACGCGCTCGTCAGCGCAGCCCAGTCGTGGGGGCTCGAGGCGGAGCTGCTCGACCCGCACAAGGCGCTTACCCGGCTCGAGCCCGGAGACCTCGCCCTCGCGAGGCTCGACGTGCGCGAAGGGCTCGACGGCATCGAACGCGGCACCGGCGAGCTCGAGCTGCTCGCGACCAGCGGCGTGGACGTGCGGAACCCACCGGCAGCCCTCGTCGTCGCGCACGACAAGCTGCTGACCGCGCGCGCGCTCCGGCTCGCCGGCCTGCCGCACCCGCACACGACCCTGATCAGCCCGGCCGTGCCGGCCGCGATCCCGGAGCTTCCGGTCGTGCTCAAGCCGCGGTTCGGCAGCTGGGGCCGCGACGTCGAGCGGTGCTCGACCCCCGACGAGCTCGACGCGGCGCTCCTTCGCGTGCAGCGGAAGCCGTGGTTCCGCGAGCATGGCGCGCTCGCGCAGGAGCTCGTCGAGCCCCGCGGCTGGGACCTCCGTCTCGTCGTCGCGGGCGGTCGCGTCGTCGGAACCGCGTGCCGCGTCGCCCGGAAAGGCGAGTGGCGCACGAATGTCGCTCTCGGCGCACAGATCGAGGGAGTGGAGCCGTCGCCGGTCGCCGAGGCTCTCGCCCTCGCGGCCGCGCGCGCGGCGCGCGCGGATCTCGTCGGTGTCGACCTCCTCCCGACCCGTAACGGTTTCGTCGTGATCGAGATCAACGGTGCTGTCGACTTCCGTCCCCAGTACGCGCCGGGGCGCGACGTGTTCGCGGACACCGTCGCGGCGCTGCTCGAGGACGGCGTGCAGCGGCGCGAGCTCGCCGCGGCGTCAGTCTGACTCGTACGGTTGCGGCTGCAGGCCCGTCTCGACCTCGCGGCGGCCGTCGGCCTCGTATGCCACGTCGACCAAGTCGTTCTTGCGGTACGTCCCGGCGATCCCGAGCCACATCGACAGCCAGCGCCAGAAGCCGAGCCGGCCTTCCTGCTCGAGAGGGCGCGGGAAGACGAGCGATCGTCCTTCGATTTCGAAGTCCCGGCCGGGTACCTGGCGGACACCGCTCACGTAGACCTCGAAGGCCTGCGGCACGTGGTCCGGCAGTTCAATCCGCGAGCGCTGAGGCACCTTCATAGAATGCCCTTCGGGTGCGCCGTAAGCTGACGTCCTTCGTCTTCGCCGTGCTGCTCGCGCTTGCGGCGGCGGGCGTCGCCGCAGCCGGGAACGGTGGCTTTGCGCCGGTTTCGCCCGCGTCTCCGAACGCGACGCACATCCGGCACGTCTATTTCCTCATCTTCGGCTTCACGGCGGCGATCTTCATCCTCGTCGAGACGCTGCTGGTCGTCTTCGTCGTCAAGTACCGGAGTCGCGGCCGGGCGCGCACGGTCGAAGGCGCACAGGTGCACGGGCACACGCGGCTCGAGCTGATCTGGACGGCGATCCCCGTCGTGATCCTCGCGATCATCGCCGGCTTCGTCTTCTACCAGCTCCCCAATGTCAGCTCGGCGCCCGCCGCCGCCGACCCGATTCACATCGGGGTCGAGGGTCATCAGTACTACTGGCAGTACGACTACCCGAACGGCGCCCGCTCGATCGGGACGATGCACGTGCCCGTCGGCGCCGTCGTCGATCTCGCCGTCACCTCGCAGGACGTGATCCACAGCTGGTGGATCCCGGCCCTCGGCGGCAAGATCCAGGCGATCCCCGGGCATCCGAACACAACCTGGTTCCAGGCGACCAAGCAGGGCAACTTCGAGGGACAGTGCGCCGAGCTCTGCGGCCCGTTCCACGCCTCGATGATCGCCGCGGTGGCCTCGGGGACGCAGCAGCAGTACCAGCACTACCTCGCGACCTGGAAGCAGACGATCGGCAGCCAGATCTGGAACGGCGTCTGCGCGACGTGCCACGGGAATCTCGGGCAGGGCGGCTACGGCCCGGATATTCGCGGCAATCCGGTTCTCAAGTCGGAGGCCGCGCTCCGGTCGATCGTCCACAACGGCGTCATCGGGACCGTCTCGATGCCGGCCGTCGGCGACACCTGGACCTCGGCGGAGTTCCTGGGGCTGTCCGACTACGTGAGAAAGCACATCTACAACCCGCAGGCGACGGGAGCGACGAGTGGCGGCTAGAAGCGAAGCGGTCTACCCCGTCGGCTGGAAGAACGGCCGCGTGGCGAGCTGGCTCGTCACGGTCGATCACAAGCGGATCGGGATCATGTACATCGCGGTCTCGCTGTTCTGGTTCGTCGCGGGCGGGATCCTCGCGCTTCTGATGCGCTCCCAGCTGGCGACGCCGGGCGAGAAGCTCCTGACGAAGACCTCGTACAACGAGGTCGTCACGATGCACGGCACGACGATGATCTTCCTCGTCGTCGTCCCGATCCTCGCCGGGTTCGCGAACTTCCTCGTTCCGCTGATGATCGGCGCCAAGGACATGGCGTTCCCGCGCCTCAACGCCCTCTCGTTCTGGCTCTTTCTGCTCGGCGGCCTCGTGCTCTGGATGAGCTGGTTCGCCAAGGGCGGCGCGGCGCACGCCGGCTGGTGGTCGTACCCGACGCTGTCCGAGAACCTCCCCTTCGCAAGCCCCGGCCACGGCCAGGACTACTGGATCCTCTCGATGCACATTCTCGCGCTGTCGTCGCTCGCAGGTGCGATCAACTTCATCGTCACGATCCATCACATGCGCGCTCCGGGGATGACCTGGATGCGGATGCCGCTCTTCGTCTGGGCGATCGAGACCTACGCGATCCTCCTCCTCATCGCGCTGCCGGCGATCTCGGCGGCCGTGACGCTGCTGCTGCTCGACCGCACCGTCGGGACACACTTCTTCATCCCCTCGCACGGCGGGAGCATCGTGCTGTACCAGCACATGTTCTGGTTCTTCGGGCATCCCGAGGTCTACATCATGGTGCTTCCCGTTTTCGGGATGATCTCGGAGATCATCCCCGTCTTCGCGCGCAAACCGATCTTCGGCTACAAGGCGGTCGCGTTCTCGACGCTCGGCATTGCATTCTTCTCGATGCTCGTGTGGGCCCACCACATGTTCACGACGGGCCTCGGAACGGGCCTCGACTCGTTCTTCATGATCTCGTCGCTCGTGATCGCGGTGCCGACCGGGATCAAGATCTTCAACTGGCTCGCGACGACCTGGCGCGGCAACGTCATCCTCGACACGCCGATGCTGTTCGCGCTCGGCTTCATCGCCCTCTTCACGATGGGCGGCCTGTCGGGGATCTTCCTCGCCGCGTTCCCGGTCGACTGGCAGCTGAACGACTCGTACTACGTCGTCGCCCATTTCCACTACGTGCTGTTCGGTGGCTCGGTCTTCGGCTTCTTCGGCGGGCTCTACTACTGGTGGCCGAAGATGTTCGGCCGGATGCTCGACGAGGGGCTCGGCAAGTGGCACTTCTGGCTGATGTTCGTCGGCTTCAACCTGACCTTCCTTCCGCAGCACATGCTTGGGCTGCTCGGGATGGTGCGGCGCGTCTACACGTACCACCACGGCGGGATCTGGGAGGTCTACAACAGCATCTCGACCGCCGGCTCGTTCGTGATGGCGGTCTCGATCCTGATCTTCCTGGTCAACGTCTGGCAGGCGCACTTCCTGCGCAAGGGCGTCCGGGCCGGGAACGACCCGTGGCTCGCGGACACACTCGAGTGGTACACGACCTCGCCGCCGCCGCCGCACAATTTCGACTCCGTCCCGTACGTGACGAGCGCGCGGCCGCTGCGTGACCTGCGGCGAAGGCTCGCGGAGCAGCCGCAATGAGGACGGCACAGTGAGGACCGAGCTCGCGCCCGGCCCGTGGCTTCGCCTGTCCGCGATCTTCGCGGCAGGCGGAACGCTGCTCGCGGTCATCTCCGGCGCCGAGGGACTCGGCACCGCACACCGCCTGCTCGCGGC
>DASXKE010000128.1:0-4625 GCA_036496985.1 Gaiellaceae bacterium
CGCCCCTAGGCCGAATCCCGTGGACGACCACAGCTCGGTGCCGAGGACGCCGAACGCAAGGTCGGCGTTCGGGAAGAAGCGCTCGAGCACGCCCGGCCACTCGGGGCCGAGCTCCTGCGTATTGCCTTCCGCGGTGCGCAGAAGGAACGCCGAGCCTCCGTCCGGAAACGCCGTGGCAGTGGGCAGCTCCGTGTTGAGGTACTCGAGCCCTCGGGTCGCGAGCTCGTCGCCGAGCTCCGCGTGCGCCGCGCCGCCGACCCAGAGCGGATGCCAGGCGCTGTAGACGTCGTGCAGGAACGCCGGTTCGGTCAATTCCTCGGTCTTGATCGCGCCGCCGAACCAGTCGTTGCGCTCGAGCACGCAGACGCGCCACTCGGCCCGCGCGAGCAGCGCCGCGCACGCCAGCGAGTTGACGCCACTCCCGACGATGATCGCGTCGTACTCAGCCACCCGCGAGCTCCCGCAACTCGTCGTCGGTGACAAGGCCGCGCTTGCGCGTGCCGAGCTCCTTCACCTGGGCGAGCAGCTCGGGCCAGCGCTCCTCGGGTACCTCGAGGCCGAGCTCTTCCACCTTGATCCGAATCGAGTCGAGCCCGCTCTTCTTGCCGAGCACGATCGCGCGATCGGCGCCGACGAGCTCGGAGGAGTACGGCTCGATCGAGGGCGGATCGTGGAACTGGGACGCGACCGCGCCCGACTCGCGGCGAAACAGCGTCTCGCCGGTTAGCGGCTTCCACGGCGCGAGCCCGTAGCCCGACAGCTCTTGGATGCGAGCGGCAGCCTCGCGGATCCGGTCGAGGCGAAGCCCCGTCTCGACGCCGTAGAGCGCGCGCAGCGCGATTGCTATCTCGCCGAGGTCGGCGTTTCCCGCGCGCTCCCCCATCCCGTTGATCGTGCCGTGGATCCACGTCGCACCCGCGCGGACGGCCGCGACCGCGGAGGCGGTGGCGACCCCGAAGTCGTTATGCCCGTGGAAGTGCACGGGCACGTCCGGGCCGACCGTCTCGATGGTCCTCCCCACGAGGTCGGCGACGGCCTCGGGCGATGCGATCCCGAGCGTGTCAACGACGACCACCTCGCCGGCGCCGGCCTCGACTGCGCTCGCGTATACACGCTCGTAGAAATCCGGCGCGGCGCGCGTCGAGTCGACACCGAAAAACGCCGCCCGGATCCCGTGTTCGGACGCAAAGCGCATCGCGGCCGTGATCCGGCCGAGCATCTTCTCACGGTCGACGCCGATCGCCTCGAGCTTGAGGTCGGAGATGGGCGACTCGATCACCGACGCCTCGACGCCAAGCTCGACGAGCAGCTCGAGGTCTGCCGGAACCGCGCGCGAGAAGCCCCAGACCTCGGAGGTCAGACCCGCGCCCGCGATCAGCTGGACCGCGCGCCGGTCGTCGTCCGACACGCGCGGGAAGCCCGCCTCGATCCGCTCGATGCCGAGCCCGTCTAGGAGACGGGCGATCTCGAGCTTGTCCTCGGGCGAGAGGACGACGCCAACCGTCTGCTCGCCGTCGCGCAGCGTCGTGTCGTAGAGGCCGACGCGGCCGCCCACGCGGTAGGCGTCGTTGAGCGAGCCGGTCCAGATCAGGTCGGACACCTCACCACCCCGTCCGGGAAGGGCGACAGCTTCTCGATGCCGTCCGCGGTGACGAGGAAGTTGTCCTCGACGCGCAGCCCGCCGCCGCCCGGCCAGTAGACGCCGGGCTCGACCGCGAGCACCATCCCCTCCTCGAACTCGCCGCCGCCGGCCTGATGCGGATAGGGCGGCTCGTGCGCCCGCGCGCCGACGCCGTGACAGATCGGATGAGTGGGCTGTCCCGCATAGCCCGCCTCGTGCAGCTGCTCGCGGACCTGGCGGTCGAGCGCGGGCATGGATGCACGGGCCCGGATGCAGTCGAGCGCACCGTCGTACACGTCCATCAGCATCGACTCGAGCTCGGCGTACTCGGGCTTCAGCTCGCCCACCACGAGGTTCTTCGTGTGGTCGGCCCAGTAGCCGTCGGCGCAGACCCAGATCTCGAAGAGGACGGGCTCGCCCTCGACGACGGGAAGATCGCCGGTGGCCGTGAAGGTCTTGATCCCGCGGCCGGCCCAGATCAGCGAGAAGGGCAGCGCGAGCTCGACCTGGCCGTGATAGCCGGTCCCCTCGCCGTGCACGAAGCCCTGCCAGAGCGCCGCCACCTGCGCCTCCCGCATGCCGGGCCGGAGCAGCTCGCGAACATGGTCCATCGCGGCCGCCGCGAGCTCGTTGGCGAGGCGGAGCCGCTCGAGCTCCTGTTCCGTCTTGAGCGAGCGAGCGCGGACGAGTACCGGGGTCGCGTCGGCCGCCTCCGGAAATGCGTCGAACCAGGCGGCCGTGAATGTGGTCGGCTCGCCGACCATGCGATCGGAAGCCTGCGTGCCGAGCGACAGCTCGAGTCCCACGCGCTCGTAGTCCCGCGCCGCCGCGACAGCCCCGTCGAGCGTGCGCGCCAGCGGCGGACGCGGATCCTCGGGGTCGTAGCCGCGGATGAGGCGCACGTCCCCGGTCCACGCCATGCGAGCCGCGTCCTCCTCCGACGCCTCGATCGTGATCAGCACCGGCTCGCCCTCGCGCGGGAAGACGCATGCGTCGTAGCCCTTCATCCCCCAGAAGTTCGTGAGGTAGAGGACGTTGTCGGGCGCACGGACGACGAGCGCGTCGAGCTCGGCCTCTGCCATCAGCCGGCGGACGCGGTCGAGCTTCGTATCGTCGCGCGGCCATGGCACGCGAGCGATCTTACGTAGGCTCAGCCGCGTGGAGCCACGTCGTCGTCGTCCACCGTTCAAGGGCTATGGCCTGCAGGAGAGCGACGAGGGAATGCTGGAGTGGGGCTGGGCGACTGAGCGGCTTGCCGGGGCGCGGAACTACTGGGTGTCGACGACGCGTCCCAACGGCCGGCCGCACGCGATGCCCGTCTGGGGCGTCTGGCTCGATGACGCGTTCTTCTTCGGCAGCGGCCGCGAGTCGGCGAAGTCGCGGAACCTCGCCGCGAACCCTGCGAGCGTCGTCCACCTCGAGAGCGGCGACGAGACGGTGATCCTCGAAGGCCTCGCTGAATCCGTTTCCGACGACGATCTCCTGATGCGCGTCCTTGAGGTGTACGGCCCGAAGTACGACCTCACGCCGCACGCAGCCGGCGAGGACCCGTGGTTCGTCGTCAGACCGAAGCGCGTGTACGCATGGAACGAGCGCGACTACCCCGACAGCGCGACTCAGTTCGACTTCGACTAGTCGCCCCAGGGGCGGATGCGCGGCGGCGTCGGCTCGCCGTGGCCCTGCTGCCACGAGATCACCGGATTGCGCAGCACGCCGATTCCCTCGATCTGCGCCTCGACGACGTCGCCCGGCTTGAGATAGAGCAGGGCGCGCTCCTCTTCCGACTTGAAGCCGGCGACACCCGCGACGGTGCCGGTCGACAGCACGTCGCCCGCGCTATAGCCGAGCGCCGAGAAGTTGCTCAGGATCTGAGGGATCGTGACGCTCATGTGGTTCGTGTTGGATTCCTGCCGCGTCTCGCCGTTGACGCGCAGCTCCATCGCGAGGTTGTGCGGATCGGGGATCTCGTCGGGCGTGACGATCCACGGCCCGAGCGGGCAGAAGGTGTCGATCGCCTTGCAGAAGCTGAACACGCCCGAGCGCATCTCGCCGCGCTGGATGTCGCGCGCGGTGATGTCGTTGAAGATCACGTAGCCGCCGATGTAGTCCTCGGCGTCCTCGGGCGAGAACCACTTGCCGGCTTTCTTCAGGACGACCGCGAGCTCGAGCTCGTAGTCGAGCTCCTCGGTCAGATGCTCGGGATAGACGATCGGCTCGTCGGGGCCGATGATCGCGTCGACGTTCTGGAAGAAGTTGATCCACGGCGCGATCCGGTGCGCCCAGTTGACGTTCTTCGACTCCTCCTCGTGCTCGCGGAAGTTGCCCGCGGTGTGGAAGAACTTCTTCGGCACGATCGGCGCGCGCAGGGCCGCGTCCTCGAGAGGCGTCCGCTCGCCGGTCTCGTCGGCGCCGCCACGCTCGAACCAGGCGCGCATCGTGGGAGCGTCGAGGCGGACGATCTCCTCGCCGTCGAGGTACCCGACCTTCCCGTCGTCGTAAGTGACGAGCTTCATCGGCGGCCACACCCCACTTGCTCGTATGCGTCGTGGATCCAGCCGGCGAACTCGTCGTCGATCGACGAGACGCGGAAGTGGTGGACGAACAGATCCTTCTGGTACGGCGAGGCGCTGCGGATGCGCGGATCCTCGACCCGATAGTTGATGTCGAAGTAGCCGATCAGCTCGTCTCCTTTCGGCCGCGCGCCGGCGAATCCGCGCTTAGGCCCCTTGAAGGTCACCGTCTTCTTCGCGACCGAGAGCGAGTGCTCGCCGTAGCCGGCGACGAGGTCGGCAAAGCGGTGCCAGAGCGCGCGGCCCGCCTCGCTGCCGACCTCCAGGTGCCGCTCGACAGTCCACTCCTCAGTCGACGCCACAGATCTCCATCGCGACGCGCGCGTAGACCTCTGCGGTCTTGACGAGCCCGTCGATCTCGAGGTTCTCGCCGAGCTCGACGTCCATCAGCCCGGTCGAGGTGCCGTAGTTGACGGTCGGCACGCCGTAGCGCG
>DASXKE010000129.1:0-3065 GCA_036496985.1 Gaiellaceae bacterium
CGCTCGCGCGCTTCCTCGAGCAGCCGTCCGAAGAGTGCGTCGAGTGCGGCGGTGAGCGCGAAGCCGAGGGTGGCTCGCTCGTGCAACAGCGTGGTCATCGCCACCTGCCAGCCATCGCCCTCGTCGCCCAGGCGGTTTTCGACGGGGACCTCGACATCGCTGAAGAAGATCTCGTTGAACTCCGCCTCGCCGGTGATTTGGCGCAGCGGCCGGACCTCGACGCCGGGCGCGTGCATGTCGACGAGCAGGTAGGTGAGGTTCCGGTACCGCTGAGCGTCCGGGTCGCTCTGTGTGACGAGGATGCAGAAGTCGGCGATGTGCGCGAACGACGACCACACCTTCTGCCCGTTGACGACGTAGACGTCGCCGCGGCGCTCGGCGCGGGTGCGTGCGGCCGCGAGGTCCGAGCCTGCGTCCGGCTCCGAGAAGCCCTGGCACCAGATCTCCTCGGCGGCGAGGAGCGGCTGGAGGTACCGCGACTTCTGCTCGTCGCTGCCGTGGGCGATGATCGTCGGCCCGGCCATGCTGAGTCCGATCACGCCGACATGGGTCGGAGCCTGCACGGCCGCGAGCTCTTCGTAGAGGATCGCCTGGAAGCTGTGGGGCGCTCCCGCGCCGCCGTACTCCTTGGGCCAGGTCAGCCCCGCGTAGCCGGCCTCGTAGAGCTTGCGGCTCCACTCGCGCATGAACGGATCGTCGAAGCGCTGTGCACCGCCGCGGCCGCCGCGCTTGTCCTCCGGAAGGTTCGCGTCGACCCACGCGCGCAGCTCCGCCCGGAACTCCGCCTCCTGCGGGGTGTCGCGCAGGTCCACCGCGTGAGCTTACGCAGATGCTGCTGCGGGAACCAGCTCGGTGTGCCGAGTGTGGGGCGGCTCCGCGACGACGCGGCGCCGTCGCAGTGGCAGCAGCGTGACCGATCCGACGATCAGCGCGACGCCGAGCCATTGCGTCCAGCTGAGGTGCTGGCCGTAGGCATAGATGCCGGCCACGATCGCCACCGCGGGATACGTGAGCTCGGCGACCGACGCGACCATCGCCGGAGTCCCCTGCAGCCCGTAGTAGTAGAGCCCGAGCGCGAGCAGCCCGGTGACGAGTGCGAGGTAGAGGATCAGCGACGCGTCGTGGCCGTTCGAGTACGCCGGCGAGTGCATGACGAGTAGCGCGAGCGAGCTCGCGAGCAGCCCGAAGAAGAAGCGAAGGGACAGGACGTGCTGAAACTCGAGCTCGCGGGAGAGGTACCGGCCCAGCACCGTCCCCAGGCCCCAGAGCGCGGCCGCTCCCGTCGCCTCTGCGACCACGACGAGGCCCTTCGCCGACGGCTCGAGCGGATGCGCCTGATTGACGAGCCAGAAGCCCGCCACGGCGGGAAGGAAGAACCACCAGAAGCCTTGCCGCGGCCGCTCGCCGAGGAGGAGCGCCGCAGCCCCGATCGCGATGAACGGCTGGATCTTCTGGATCACGACCGGAGTGATGTAGTCGGAGTGCCCGATCAGCGCGTCGGTGAAGAGGATCGTGGCGACCGCCGATGCGCCTGCGCCGACGATCACGGCCGCCCCGACGTAGCGCGGGCCGGCGCGGAACACGGCACGCAGCGCGGGCAGGAGGAACGGCAACGTGCAGAGCACGAGGATCACGTGCTCGCCGAAGACGATCGTCGTCGCGGACGTCGTCGGCGTCATCGTCTTGCGAATGATCGGATCGGTGCCCCACAGCGCCGCCGCGACCGCGATCAGGAGCACTCCGGGGATGGCGGCCATGCGACGGCTCATGTGCGTTCGAAGCGTAGAAGATCGTCCACGGTCTCCCGAGCGCGGATGAGCCGCGCCTCTCCGTCCGCGACGAGCACGACGGCCGGGCGTGGGACGCCGTTGTAGGTAGAGCCGAGCGCGAGCGTGTAGGCGCCCGTCGCCGGCACCGCGAGCACATCCCCCGACCGCGGCTCCGGCAGCTCTGCCGCCTCGATCAGGACGTCGCCCGACTCGCAGTGCTTGCCGGCGACTCGGTAGACGCCGCTCGCCGGCTCGTCGGCACGGTTCGCGAGCAGCGCCTCGTAGCGTGCGCCGTAGAGCTGGGGACGCGGGTTGTCGGACATCCCGCCGTCGATCGCCGCGTAGGTGACGCCGCCCGACTCCTTGACCGACCCGACGCGATAGAGCGTCACGCCGGCGCGGCCGACGAGCGAGCGGCCCGGCTCGAGAATCAACGACACGCCCTCGCGCACCAGTTCGACGAGTCGGCCGACGAACTCCGCAACCGACGGCAGCTGCTCGTCGCGATTGTGTGGGACTCCGAGCCCGCCGCCGAGGTCGAGCACGCGCGGCTGCCACGCGAGCCGCTCGAGGAACGCGAGCACTCGCTCGAGCGCGAGCACGCTCTCGTCGACCCGGCCGAGCTGCGAACCGACGTGGACGTGGAGGCCCTCGACCTCCAGCCCGAGCTCGCGCGCCCGCTCGATCTCGCGCTCGGCAGCGTCGGGAGCAAGTCCGAACTTCGACTCCTCGTGGGCTGTCTGGATCGAGCGGTGCGTCACCGCTTCCACACCCGGCGTCAGGCGCACGAGCACGCGACGCACGCCGGCGGCCGCAGCCGCTTCGGCCTCGCCCGGCGCGTCGAGCACGACGAGGGCTCCGGTCTCCGCGGCCGCGCGTAGCTCCTCCGCCGACTTGTTGTTGCCGTGGAAGACGATCCGTTCGCCTGGAACTCCTGCCGCTCGCGCGAATGCGAGCTCGCCGAGGGTGGAGACGTCGGCGCCGACGCCTTCGTCCGCGAGCAGCCGCAGCAGCGCGACGTTCGCGAACGCCTTCGTCCCGTAGACGACGAGCGCACCGGGGGCAGCCTCGCGGTACGCCTGAACCTGCGAGCGGACCGTCTGCTCGCAGTAGACGAGAAGCGGCGTGCCGTGCTCTGCCGCGAGCTCGCTCGTGCCGACACCACCGAGCGTCAGCTCGCCGTCGGAGACCAGTGCGCTTTCGGGAAGGAGCTCGAGCACCTTGCTAGTATCGGGATCCCAATGCAGGAGCTGCTTCTTACCTAGTTCAGGGAGACACGCGCAGCGACGCTGCGCC
>DASXKE010000130.1:0-40313 GCA_036496985.1 Gaiellaceae bacterium
CGGGCCATGTGCGCGAACGCCTGTCGCGCCCCCGGGTCGAGACGCGGTCGACGAGTAGCACGCAGCGTCGGCCCAAAAGCCAGCCAGGGCGTGAAGTGACCTCGCACACGGTTCGTCCCGCGAGCGTTGTCCGGCGGCCGGTTGTCGGGACGGCGGCTCCTGTCGAGCCGACTCGTCTCGGCGCCGGCCACGAGATCGAGCCGCACGTGCGGGTCAGCGGGTCTGCGCCGGCGCGAAGATCGGCGCGGGGAACGCCGCTACCGCTGATCCTCAACGGCTCCGCCGGATAGTCGCTCTCGCCGCCGCGTTCGTGGCCGCACGCGGCCGACGACGGCGCCGCGACGTGAGCTCGACCGCTGCGGCGCAGGTCTTCCGGCTGCCGTTGCCCGCGGCGAAACGTCGGTCCATGTCGCGTGCCGCGTAGAACGTCGGGGGGCCTCGTATGATTTCGAGCCTTCCCCGAGCCTTGGAAGGAGCTGTCGCCGGTGGCGGAAACGCCGCAGAAGATCCTCGTCGCGGTCGCGTGGCCCTACGCGAGCGGCCCGCGGCACCTCGGCCATGTCGCCGGTCCCGGTGTGCCGTCGGACATCTTCGCCCGCTATCACCGGCTCAAGGGCAACGACGTTCTCATGGTGAGTGGGACGGACGAGCACGGAACGCCGGTGATGGTCTCGGCCGACCGCGAAGGCGTGACTCCGCGTGAGCTCGCAGACCGCAACAACGCGCTGATCCTCGACGACTACGTCCGTCTCGCCCTGTCGTTCGACTGCTTCACCCGGACGACGACCCGCAACCACTACGCGGTCGTCCAGGACATGTTCCGCGTGCTATACGAGAAGCACTTTCTCATCGAGGAGACGACGCTCGGGGCGATCGCCCCGGCAACCGGCCGCACGCTCCCCGACCGCTACATCGAGGGAACGTGCCCGATCTGCGGCTACGGAGAGGCGCGCGGCGACCAGTGCGACAACTGTGGCAACCAGCTCGATCCGGTCGACTTGATCGATCCGCGCTCGATCGTCGACGGCTCAACACCCGAGTTTCGTGAGACCACGCACCTGTTCCTCGACCTGCCCGCGTTCCGCGAGCGGCTCGTGGAATGGATCGAGGCGCAGACGCACTGGCGGCCGAACGTCCGCAACTTCGCGCTCAACCTCGCGCGAGAGGTGAAGCCGCGCGCGATGACCCGCGACATCGACTGGGGCGTGCCGGTTCCGGTCGACGATTACCCAGAGGACACGAAGCGCATCTACGTCTGGTTCGACGCGGTGATCGGCTATCTCTCCGCCGCCATCGAGTGGGCGCACAATGTCGACCGGCCCGAGGCGTGGCGCGACTGGTGGCAGAACCCGGACGCGCGCAGCTTCTACTTCATGGGGAAGGACAACATCGTCTTTCACGCCGTGATCTGGCCCTCGATGCTGATGGGGTACGGCGACGACCTGCAGCTTCCGTACAACGTCGTCTCGAGCGAGTACCTGACGATGAGCGGCAGCAAGGCGAGCACGAGTCGCGGCCACGCAATCTGGGTCAAGGACTTCCTCGACCGCTACGAGGCCGACGCGCTGCGCTACTACCTCACCGCTGCTGGGCCCGAGACGCAGGACAGCGACTTCACGTGGGAGGAGTTCGTCCGCCGCACGAACGACGAGCTGCTGGCCAACTGGGGCAATCTCGTCAACCGGACACTCGTGAACGCGCAGCGGAACTTCGGAGAGGTTCCCGGGCCGGGCTCGCTGACCGAGGGCGATCGCGCGCTTCTCGCCGCGGTCGAGAAGGCATTCGGCACGGTCGGCGAGCACATCGAGAACGCGCGCTTTCGAGCCGCGCTCGCCGAGTGCATGGCCACGAGCGCGCTCGCGAACCAGTACCTGTCCGACCAGGCGCCGTGGGCCGTCGTGAAGACGGACCGCGAGCGGGCGGCCACCGTGCTCTACGTCGCGCTGTCTGCCGTCGACTCGCTGAAGACACTCTTCACGCCGTTCCTCCCATTCAGCTCGCAGGCGCTGCACGAGCTACTCGGCTACGAGGGCTGGATCGCCGGCCCGCTCGAGCGCCGGATCGTCGAAGAGGACGACGGCTCCACGCACGAGATCCTCACCGGCGACTACGCCGGCTGGGTCGGCACCTGGGCGCCTAGCGAGCTTCCGCCTGGCCAGACGCTGCGGGAGCCGCATCCGTTGTTCCGCAAGCTCGACGCCGAAGCCGTTCTCGCGTCCGAGCTCGCGTGATCGACACCCACGCGCACCTCACCGCGCTCGCCGACGCCGACGAGGCGGTCGAGCGCGCCGCCGAGGCCGGGGTCACGCGCATCCTCACCGTCGGCACCGACGTCGACGATTGCCGGCGCGCGCTCGAGCTCGCCGACGGGCACGAAGGCGTGTTCGCGATCCTCGGGATCCATCCACACGAGGCAGCGACCGCGACAGCCGACGATCTCGCGGCCTTGCGTGAGCTACTCCGCCACCCGAAGGCGGTGGCGGTGGGCGAGACGGGGCTCGACTGGTTCCGCGACTACGCGCCGCCGGATGAGCAGCGCCGGCTCTTCGCCGCCGAGCTCGAGCTCGCTGCCGAGCTCGGCAAGCCTGTGGTGGTTCACACGCGAGCTGCCGACGAGGACACGCTCGCCGCGCTGGCCGGATTCGACGAGACCGTCGTTCTCCACTGCTTCTCGTCGCCTCACATGCTGCCGACTGCCCTCGAGCGCGGCTGGTACGTCTCGTTCGCCGGCAACGCCACCTTCCCGAAGGCGGTCGATCTCCGCCTTGCTGCAACTCAGGTTTCCACGGAGCGGATCCTCGCCGAGACCGACTCGCCGTACCTCGCGCCGCAGCCCGTTCGCGGCCGGCGAAACGAGCCAGCGAATGTCGTCCACACGCTCGCCGCGCTGGCGCAGGCCCGCGGCGAGGAGCCGGCGGAGCTCGAGCGCCAGATCGAGCGGAACGCCACGGAATGCTTTCGTCTGCCGTGAGCGCGAGGCCGAAGAAGGAGTACGGCCAGCACTTCCTCCGCGACCCGAACATCCTCGAGGTGATCGGACGGCTCGCCGAGCTTGGGCCCGGCGACGTCGTGCTCGAGGTCGGGCCCGGCCAGGGCGTGCTCACGCGCTACCTCGCCGGGCGCGTCCACCAGGTCCACGCGGTCGAGATCGATCGCGCGCTCGAGCCCGAGCTCGACGGCCTCCCCGACAACGTCGACCTGGTCTTCGGGGACGCGCTCCGGCTCGAGCTGCCCCACGACGCGACGAAGCTCGTCGCGAACCTGCCCTACAACGCCGCGACCCCGCTCGTCGTCGAGTCGCTCGACGGGCTCCCGAACATTCGGCTCTGGTGCGTGATGGTGCAGCGGGAGGTCGCCGATCGCTTCGCCGCCGGGCCGGGAACAAAGGAGTACGGTGCCGTCTCCGTCCTCGTCCAGCTCGCGGCCGAGCGGACCGGATTCCACGCGGTTTCACGGACAGTCTTCCGCCCGCCGCCGAACGTCGACTCCGCGCTCGTAGCGTTCAGGCGGACGGAGCTGCCTGCCGATTACGCGCACGTGAAGAGGATCGTCACAGCGGCGTTCGCCCACAGGCGGAAAACGCTGCCGAACTCGCTCGCGCTCGCAGGCGTGGGATCGCGTGAACAGGCGGCGGAGGCGCTTGCCGCGATCGGCCGCCCGCCGGAGACCCGCGCGGAAGCGCTCGAACCCGCCGATTTCGTCGAGCTCGCGCAGGCGCTGAGATGAACCGCGCGCCCGCTCCCGCCAAGATCAATCTCGCGCTGGTCGTCGGCCCGCCGCGCGATGACGGCAAGCACGAGGTCCTGACCGTCCTACAGCGGATCGACCTCGTCGACCGGATCGAGATCGAGGGGGCGACGGCGCTCACGGTTGACGGGTTCACGGGCGACACGCTCGTGACGACGGCGCTGCGCGAGCTCGCAGACGCTGCAGGCGTCGAACCGCGCTGGCGCGTCCGAATCGAGAAGAAGATCCCGGTCGCCGCAGGCCTCGGCGGCGGCAGCTCCGACGCGGCGACGGCGCTGCGGCTCGCCAACGCGACGCTGCCCGAGCCGCTCGCGACGGAGGAGCTGCAGCGGATCGCCGCAGGTCTCGGCTCCGACGTTCCGTTCTTCCTCGCGGACGGCCCGCAGCTGGGGACGGGTGACGGGAGCGAGCTCGAGCCGGTCGAGATCCCGCAGGACTTCTGGGTCGTCGTTCTCCTGCCGCACGGCGCCGAGAAGACCTCCACCGCCGACGTCTACGCGGCTTTCGACGAGCGCAAGGACGTGGCCGGCTTCGCCGAGCGGCGGCAGGCCCTCCTCGACGGCCTTGCCCGCATCGAGCGGCCGCGCGACCTCGTCGCGCTTCCACGCAACGACCTCGCGAGATCTCCGCTCGCAGAGGAGATGCAAGCAGCGGGAGCGTTCCGCGCAGACGTCTCCGGAGCTGGCCCGGCCGTCTACGGCCTGTTCCACCAGCGCTCGGATGCCGACGCAGCAAAACGGGCTCTCGGAGGCCTCGGGCGCACCTGGCTCGCAGCACCTGCGTGGTACGGTTGAACGGTGGTTACCGAGACGCCACCACAGCATGTCGAGCACGGGCCCGGCGTCTGGCTGAAGGCCCGCCGCCACCGAATTGCGCTCTGGATTGCCGCGGCGGAAGGCATCGTCGTGCTGCTCTCCCACGACCTCACGAAGTGGACGGTGGTCGCGCTCGCCGCGATCGCCGCGGTTGCCTGGCTGCTGGGCCGGAACACCAGCTCGGTCGGGCTACGTCAGGGCCTCTGGATCTTCCTCGTCTCGCAGCTGGTGGCCGTGATCCTCGTCCTGTTCGCCGTTTTCTTCAAGTGGCTGCTGATCCTCGGTCTCATCGCCTGCGCTGTCATCGCACTCGCGTTCCTGTTCCTCGACCGCCGATAGACTTCCGTGCCCCTGGGGCGTAGCCAAGTGGTAAGGCAACGGGTTTTGGTCCCGTGATCCCAGGTTCGAATCCTGGCGCCCCAGCCACTTCTCACTGACATGGCAGACGAGCTCGCAGCAGTCGTGATGGCCGCCGGAATCGGCACGCGCATGAAGAGCGCGACGCCGAAGCACCTGCATCCGATCCTCGGACGCCGGCTCGTCGACTGGGTCATCGACGCGGCGCGCGGCGCGGGCGTCGAGCGGCTCGTCGTCGTCGCCTCGCCGCAGACGCGGGGCCTGCTCGAAGATGTCGAGGTCGCCGTGCAGGAGGAGCCGCGCGGGACCGGTGACGCCGTCCGTGCCGCGCGTGCCGCGCTCGAGGGATTCGACGGCGACGTGCTCGTGCTGAACGGCGACGTCCCGGCGCTGCGCTCCGAGACGATTCGCGCCCTCGTCGAGACGCATCGTGCCGCCGGCGCTGCGGCGACCGTCCTCTCCTTCGAGCCGGCCGACGCCGGCGCCTACGGCCGCATCGTCCGCGACGGCGACGGCCGGCTGGCCCGGATCGTCGAGGCTGCCGACGCGTCGCCGGCAGAGCTGGCACTTGGCGAGGTCAACTCCGGCATCTACGTCTTCCGGGCGGACAAGCTCTGGCCGGCGCTCGAGCGCCTCGACGCGCACAACGCGCAAGGCGAGCTCTACGTCACCGACACGCTCGGCCTGCTCGTCGCCGACGGCGCGACCTGCGCCGTCCAGCTCGCAGACGATCCGCTCGAGGCCGAGGGGGTGAACACCCGCGTCGAGCTCGCGGCGGCCGCGGCTTCCCTCCGCGACCGGATCAACGAGGAGCACATGCTCGACGGCGTGACGATCGTCGACCCGGCCACGACGTGGATCGAGGCCGGCGTCGAGATCGAGCCCGACGTCGTCGTGCATCCGTTCACTGTGATCCGCGGCGGCGTCCGCATCGAGGGCGGCGCCGAGATCGGCCCCTTTGCGTACGTCCGTGCGGTGAGCGTGATCGGCGAGGGAGCCAAGGTCGGCACGTTCGTCGAGGTCAAGAACCTCGCGCTCGGCGCCGGCGCGAAGATCCCGCATCTCTCGTACATCGGCGACGCCGAAGTGGGGGAGGGAACGAACGTGGCGGCCGGCAACATCACCGCCAATTACCCGCACGTGCCGGACGAGCCCAAGGGCCGGACGAAGATCGGCCGCAACGTCAGGACAGGTGTGGACACTGTTTTCGGTGCTCCGGTCGAGATTGGCGACGACGTTTGGATTGCAGGCGGGTCCGTCATCACGGATGATGTCCCTCCCGGTTCGCTGGCCGGTTTTCCCCCGCGGCAGACAACGAAGGAAGGATGGGTCTACGACGAGCATGGAAAGCCCGACGGCGACTGAGCTGGCTCTTCCAGGGTTGGAAGGCGGCGTCGCGATGAGCGACCCGTCGCCGCAGCACTACATCGTGCGCGGACCCGAGAAGCGGCTGATGGTCTTCTCCGGCCGCTCGCACCCGGAGCTGGCCGCCGCAATCGCCGAGAAGCTCGGCGTAGAGCTCGGCGACGTCGAGCTCAGCACATTCCCGAACGACGAGACGTACTGCCGGTATCTCGAGTCGATTCGCGGAGCCGACGTCTTCATCGTCCAGACAGGCGCTCCGCCGGTGGACAAGAACCTGATGGAGCTGGTGCTGATGATCCAGGCGGCGAAGCTCGCGTCCGCCAAGCGGATCACAGCCGTCATCCCCTGGTTCCCCTATTCGCGGCAGGATCGAAAGGCGAAGCCGCGCGAGCCGATCTCGGCGCGGCTCGTGGCCGACATGCTGCAGCTCGCCGGCGTCGACCGCGTGCTGACGATGGATCTGCACGCGGGCCAGATCCAGGGCTTCTTCACGATTCCGGTCGACCACATGACTGCGCTGCAGCTCTTCGCGACGCACTTCCGCGACCTCGGGCTCACCGGCGAGGACGTGGTCGCGGTGGCGCCCGACGCGGGCCGCGCGAAGCACGCGGTGCGCTTCGCGGAGATGATCGAGGCGAGCTTCGCGATCATGCACAAGATGCGGGTCGCGGCCGACCACGTCGAGGTGACGGAGGTCACCGGCAAGGTGCGCGGGAAGCGGGCGATCGTCGGCGACGACGTCTCCACGACCGGCGGCACGCTCGTCGCCGGCGCGAAGGCGCTCAAGGAGCACGGCGCCTCGGAGGTCAACGTGTTCGTGACCCATGCCCTCTTCTCGGACGCTGCGCTGGAGTTGATCGAGAACTCGGAGATCGACCGCATCGTGGTCACCGACAGCATCCCGGTCGACCCGCGGAGGCGACCCGAGAACATGACCGTCCTCAGCGTCTCGGGACTGCTCGCGGAGGCGATCATGAACGTCTTCGCCGACGACTCGGTCTCGGCGATCTTCGGCGGCGAGAACCAGCTCTTCTAGCGCGGGCGCGCCGCGAAGCGCCCCGGGGTCGGAGGGTGTCCCAGGGCGCTGCAGCGTTGGTCGTGACTCGCAAGCTCTGAGGCTTGTCGGCAGGAGTCGATCCCGACGCTACTGCGGTATTGGAGGCGAGTGGGCGGCGGTCTTGTTACGGCCTGGGGTCAGCGGTCGGCTGAACCTCCAAAGCTCACATCCCCATCACACCCGCTCGGCACCGTCGGAGGCGGAGAAGGGGCGGCGCCGTCTCGGCCGGACCAACCAACTCAGGGGTTTATCCGGACCGAGCCGCCGCCCCGCTCGATCCGCGTCCGCACGAGCCGCTCCGCCGCCTCGCTCGGCGTGATCCCCTCCGCGTCGGCCTCGGCGAACAGCGTCCGCAACGTGTCGCCGACTCCGGCGAGTCGCGCTTCGAGCTGCGCCGCGTCCCAGCCCTCGTCCTCGAGGCCGATCAGCTGGATGATGCCGCCGGCGTTCACAACGTAGTCGGGCGCGAAGAGGATGCCGCGCTCGCGCAGCCGCTCAGCGTCGCCGGCCTCGGCGAGCTGGTTGTTCGCGCAGCCGGCGACGGCCCGGCAAGCGAGGCGCGGGATCGACTCCGCGTCGAGCGTTCCGCCGACGGCGCAGGGCGAGTAGACGTCCACCTCCGTTTCGAGGGCGCGCTCGGGCGGCACGGTCTCGCAGCCCGTCGCGGCGGCCCGCTGCTCGTCGACATCGCTGACCAGCACTCGTGCGCCGGCGGCCGCGAGCTCGCGCGCGAGGATGCCGCCGACCGAGCCGGCACCCTGCACGAGGACGCTTCGTCCCGCGAGTTCCGGCGAGCCGAAGGCGTGCTCGACCGTCGCGCGGACAGCATGAAGCGCGGCACGGGCGGTGCCGCGCCCGCTGTTCCCGCCGCGTCCCGTCGTGCCGTAGACCCAGGGGCACGTCTCGGCCACGACGTCGAGGTCCTCGGGGGAGATGTTCATGTCGCCGGCCGTGCGGTAGCTGCCTCCGAGGGAGGCGACGAGCTCCCCGTACCGGCGGAGGAGGCGCTTCCGCGGCTCGCCGGTGGGAAGCTCCGGCACCGCGAGCACCGCCTTGCCGCCGCCGCGCGGCATCCCCGCGGCGGCCATCTTGCTCGTCATCGCCGCCGAGAGGCGCATCGCGTCGGCGAGGCCGTCGGCCGGAGCCGGATAGACGCGCATCCGCGTGCCTCCGCCGGCAGGCCCGAGCACGGTGGAGTGGACGCAGACGAAGATCCAGGCTTCGCTCTCGACGTCGTAGCGGACGACGGCGTGCTCGCCGTCCCAGCCCGACAGCAGCCGCTCGAAGTCCACGCCGTGACGGTACACTCCGCCGCCGGAATGGCCGGAGAACGCACCAAGCTCATCGTCGCCGAGCGCGAAGGTCTCGGCTCTGCCGAATCGCGCCGCCTGCGCAAGGACGGCCTCATCCCGGGCGTTCTCTACGGAACCGGCGAGCCGGTCGCGATCAGCATCGCCGAGCGCGAGCTGCGGCGTGCGCTCACGGGCGCCGCCGGCCTGCACTCGATCCTCGACGTCGAGATCGACGGCAAGGGCGAGACGCACGCGTCGATCCTCAAGGAGTACCAGGTCGATCCGGTCCGCGGGAAGGTCACTCACGTCGACCTGCAGGAGGTGCGACTCGACCGGACGATCCAGGCCTCGGTCACGGTGCTGCTCCTCGGCGCCGACGACGCGCCGGGCGTGCGCGAGGGCGGCGTGCTCTCGCAGCCGCTGCGCGAGGTGACAGTCGAGGCCCTCCCGCTCGAGGTGCCCGAGCACATCGACCTCGACGTCTCGGGAATGGACATCGGCGCGACCCTGCGCATCGCGGACCTGGCAGCGCCGGAAGGCGTCACTTTCCTCGACGATCTCGAGATGGTCGTTGCCACCGTCACCGCCCCGACGAAGGTCGTCGAGCCCGAGCCGACCGAGGAGGAGCTCGCCGCGCTCGAGGCGGAGGGCGAAGGCGTCGAGGGCGAGGAGGCTGCCGAGGGCGAGGCTGCCGAGGGCGGCGCCGAGCCGGACACTTCCGGCGACGAAGGCGACTCCGAGGGCTAGTTGTTCCTCGTTGTCGGTCTGGGGAACCCGGGCCGAGAGCACGCCCGGAACCGTCACAACGTCGGCTGGATGGTCGTCGACGAGCTTGCGCGGCGGCACGGCGGATCCTGGCGGGGGAAGTTCGCCGGCCAGATGGCGGAGGTGCGCGCCGGCGAGGAGCGGCTGGCACTGCTCAAGCCCGAGACCTACATGAACGACTCGGGTCGCTCGGTCGGGCCTGCGGCGGCGTTCTTCAAGCTCGAGCCGGACGAGGTTCTCGTCGTGCACGACGAGGGCGACTTCGACCTGGGGCGGCTCGAGCTCAAGGTGGGCGGAGGCCTCGCGGGCCATAACGGCCTGCGCTCGATCGCGCAGCAGCTCGGCACCCAGGACTTCCTTCGCCTGCGCATCGGTGTCGGCCGCCCCGAACGTGGCGATCCGCGGCCGCTCGCCGACTGGGTGCTCGCGGACTTCCAGTCGCACGAGGACCCCGAGGTTCTCGTCGAGCGCGCGGCGGACGCCGTCGAGACGCTGCTCGCCGAGGGCGTCGAGCGCGCCCAGCTCGAGATCAACCGGCGCTAGCCGCGTTCGCGCAGGGCGGCGTGGGCTCCGGGTTGCAGGTCGAGACCCACGGCGACCCGCTGCAGTAGCTCGAGCAGCTGCTCGAGCTCCGGCTCGCTCAGCGGTTCGGTCACCCGTCCGTCGAACTGCCGCGCGCTGCGTTCGGCCTGCCGCAGCAGCTTCGTGCCGGCGGCGGTCAGATGAAGAGTGCGGACGCGCCTGTCGCGTTCGTGCGGCCTGCGCTCGAGCAGCTCGCGCCGCTCGAGGTCGTCGACGACGGCGACCATCCAGCTGGGGGAGATGTGCAGGCGCTCCGCGAGCGCGTTCTGCGGTGCGCCGTCGCTCGCCGAGACGGCGCGCATGAGCGCGAACTCGCCGGGCTCGAGCTCGAGAGGGCGCAGGATCTCGTGAAAGCGCCGCGAGACCGCGTAGCCGAGACTCGACAGCAGGAAGGCGACGCTCCGGAACGGGGGTGTCGGGTCGGTTACAGGCTTGCGCGACGCCATGCGCATATGCTACAGCTACCGAACAGTTCAGTGACCGAACGGTTCATCGAGAAGCGAACGAACGAGGTGTTTTGGATGACAGGCGATGGCATGACGCAGGCGGACTAAACGATGCTCGGCAGGCTCGCTCACCTGGTGGCCCGGAATCGCTGGAAGGTCATCGCCGTCTGGATCGTCCTCACGCTCTTCGGCGCGTTCGCCGCCGGCCAGGTGCACAAGCGCTGGTACCAGAGCTTCTCGATTCCGGGCAAGTCCGCCTACGAAGCGAATCAGCGCACCCTGAAGACGTTCGGCACCGGTGTTCGGCCCCCGGATGTCGTCGTCTTCCACACCTCCGGCGATGCGACGAAGAGCCCGGCGATCATTGCTGCGATGAAGCGGGCGGCCGCCGCCGTGCCGGGTTCGCGGACGAGCTCGTACTTCTCGACCCGCGACCCGATGTACGTCTCGAAGGACAGGCACACGACCTTCGAAGAGATCTATCCACCGGGGCCGGCGACGTTCTCGACGACAAGCGGCGCCACGTCGGTGCGCGCGGCCGCCGCGCGCGGGCTTCCCGCCGGGATCCAGGTCGAGGTGACGGGGCACGACCCGCTCGAGGAAGCAAGCACACACGGCGGTGGCGGCAGCAACGTCCTCGTCGAGGCGGTGATCGGCGCGCTCGGCGCGATCGTGATCCTGCTCTTCGTCTTCGGCACGCTGCCGGCCGTCCTCGTACCGATCGGCGTCGCGGCAGCCGCGATCCTCAACACGTTCACGCTCGTCTGGGCGCTCACCTACGTCACGAACGTGTCGATCATCGTGCAGTTCCTGATCGCGCTCGTGGGTCTCGGCGTCGCGATCGACTACTCCCTCCTGATGATCTTCCGCTACCGGGACGAGCTGCGGGAGGGCAAGGACGTCGAGACCGCGCTCGTCGAGACGATGACTCACGCGGGCCGCTCGGTGATCGTCTCCGGCTCTACCGTCGCCGTCGGCCTCCTGTCCATGATCATCCTGCCGCTGCCGTTCATCCGCTCGATCGGGATCGGCGGCATGCTGATCCCGGCCGTTTCGGTGCTCGCCGCGATCACGCTGATGCCCGCACTGCTCGCGGTCCTGGGCGAGCGGATCAACAGCGTGCGCGTGATGCCTAAGCGGTTTGTCGATCACGGCCACCCCGAGGACGGCGCGTGGGGACGCTGGGCACGCTTCGTGCTGCGGCACCCGTGGCCGGTCGCGGCCGCCGGGATCTCGATCGTCACGGTCCTCGTCGTGCTCGGCATCCGGCTGAACCCGAACGAGTCGCAGCTGAAGAACTTCCCCGGCACCGGCACTGCGATCGCGGGCCGGACGATGCTCGCCGACGCCGGTATCTCTCCGGGAGTGATGAAGCCGTTCGTGACTCTCGTCGAGGACGGCGGCAGCGGCCAGGCCGTCGCCGCCCGCGAGCGTCACGTGGCCGGGATCGTGGGCGCGACCGTGCCGCCCGGCCCCGGTTGGCATCGTGGGCAGGACACGCTCGTCGAGGCGTTCCCCGCCATCGACGGCGCGGCGCCGGGGATTCAGGGCGTGATCAGCCGGGTCAACGGAGCGCTCGAGGGGTCGACCGCGACGCTCGGGGGCGTGCCGGCGCAGGACCGCGACTTCGTGCACGCCATATACGACAACTTCCCGTACCTGCTCGCGTTCGTCCTGATCCTGACGCTCGTGCTCCTCACGCGGGCCTTCCGCTCGATCGTCCTGCCGATCAAGGCCGTCATCCTCAACCTCGTCTCGCTCGGCGCGGCGTTCGGGATCGTAGTCCTGATCTTCCAGGAGGGACACGGCTCGTCGCTCTGGAACATCACGGCCACGCAGGCGATCACCGCCTGGATCCCGTTGATGATCTTCGCCTTCCTCTTCGGCCTCTCGATGGACTACGAGGTCTTCATGCTCACGCGGATGCGCGAGGCGTACGACGAGACCGGCTCGACGCCGCGCGCGATCGAGCTAGGCCTTGCGCGCACCGGCAAGCTCGTCACGAGCGCGGCGCTGATCCTGATGTTCGCGTTCCTCGTCCTCTCGTCCAGCCCGGGCTTCGAGATCAAGGAGTTCGCGATCGGGCTCGCCGCCGGGATCATCTTCGACGCGACCGTGATCCGCGCCCTGCTCGTGCCTGCGCTGATGACTCTGCTCGGCGATGCGAACTGGTGGCTGCCGCACTGGACGCGCCGCGTGCTCTTCATCGGGGAAGAGCAGGCGCGCTCGCCTGTGCTAGAGAGCTGACGTCTGCGGGCTCGCGGCGGCGCACCCGGCGCACCTCCGGCACGAGCCCGAGCACGAGGAGGTTCGGCACGCACATGAGCGTGCCGGCCATGACGAGCGTCGCGTCCATCCCGATCGCCTCGGAGATCGGCCCCGCCAGCGCCTGGCCCGCAGGCATCAGGCACAGCGAGAGCAGCAGGTCGATCGACGCAACCCTGGCCAGCCGGCCGGGCTCGACCTCCTGCTGCATGGCGGTCTCGAGGAGCGTGTTGCCGACGAGGATCGCGCCGCCGAAGAGCAGCGCGGCGACCATCACCACCGGCAGCGGGAACGGCCTGACGAGCGCAAAGGGCGGCAGCGCGCAGAGCGTCCAGACTGCAAACGCCACGGCCACCGGATGGCTGGGGCGGATCCGGTACACGACCAAGCCGCCGAGCACACCGCCGAGCGCGGCAGCTCCTACGATCAGGCCCCACGCCGGAGCACCGCCGAGACGGTGGATGGCGACGAGCGATCCGACGACGATGTAGAGCCCGACTCCGAAGTTGCCCACGGCGTATCCGGCGAACCCGGCGGTGAGCCAGCGCAGGCGCCGAACCTCGCGCCAGCCGTCGGCGAGATCCCCCCAGAAGCGGCTCGCAACCGGTCGCGCGTAGGGCACGACGCTCATCGCCGCGACGAAGATCACGCTCACGAGGAAGCTCGCTGCGTCGATCGTGAAGACCCAACCCGCGCCCGCCACCGCCACGATCGCTCCCGAGAGAGCGGGCCCGAAGATGTTCGTCGCGCTCCGGGGCAGCGAGATCAGGGCATTCGCCTGTTGCAGCGATTCGGCGCCGACCGTCTGCGGGATTAGCGCCCTCGACGCCGGATTGAAGAGGCCGGCGGCTGCTCCCGCGAGCAGTTGCAGCACCGCAAGCTGCCAGACGTGCGCCTCCCCGCGGAAGAGGAGCACCGCGGTCACGGTCTGGGTGCCGAGGCGAACGAGGTCGGCGAAGATCATCACCGCGCGCCGCGGCAGCCGGTCAGCCCAAACGCCGCCCGCGAGCGTGACCGACGCGCCGCCGACCGTGTAACAGGCGAGGACGATCCCGACCCCCGTGGCACCGCCGTGCAGGTCGTGGGACACGGCCCAGATGAGGGCGACCGGGATGAGCGAGTCGCCGATCGCGGAGCCCGTGCGCCCGAGCCACAGCAGCCGAAACTGCCGTTCCCTCAGCGGTCCGAAGCGCCCGACCCCTCGCACGTCTTCGAAATCTACGCCTCGATGACTCTGGTTACCATCGAGTGACGCGGAACGTCCCGTTCCGCCTTTCGTCATGGACCGTCCCGTACTTCACGCGTTCGTCCAGCAGCTCGTCGAGTACGAGCGCCTCGTCGAGCTCACAGACGCGCTCCCTACGCGCGCTCGCGTGTCGGAGTCGGCGCTTCCGCTCTTGCTCGCCTCGCTCCACGAGCGCCTCGAGCGTGGCCTCGTGGTGCTTCTGCCGGAGGACGCGGATGCGCGCGACGCAGCCGAGAGCGCGGCCTGGTTCCTCGGCGACGAGACGGTCGGGCTGCTGCCGAGCCGCGGCGTCACCTGGGAGTCGGGGCTCGCGCCGCCGCCGCATCTCGTCGGCGAGCGGGCGCGGGCGCTCCACGTGCTCGCGCGCGGCGGGCTCGTCTGCGCGTCGGCGCGAGCGCTGGCCGAAGGCCTGCCGCCGGCAGAGGCGCGCCCGGAGCCGATCGAGCTGCGGCCGGGCCTCGAGCCCACTGCCACCGGAGGTGGCAGGGTCCATCCGCCGGGCGTCGGCGGCTTTGCCGGCGACGCTTCCAGCGTAGGCGTCGACGGTCTGGCGGAATCCCTCGCGCTTGCGGGCTACCAGCGCATCGACCGCGTCGACGACCGCGGCCAGTTCGCGGTGCGCGGCGGCATCGTCGACGTCTTCCCGACCACCGGCCGCGAGCCGCTCCGCGTCGAGTTCTTCGGCGACGAGATCGAGTCGGTGCGCGCCTTCTCGTCCTTCACGCAGCGCGCGCTCCATCCGGTGACCGAGGCGACCCTGTACCCGGCAACCGAGCGCCGGCTGGACACTGTCGAACTTAGTAACAGTCTGTTACTTGCGGAAGAGGGGGAGGAGTCGGTCGAGCTGGGGGTTCCGGACGACCTCGTCCCGGCGCTCGACCGGTCGCCCGACTTCGTCTTCCAGCCCGACGACGTGCGCCGCGTCTGGGAGGAGGACGGGGTGCCCGAACCGCCGTCGCTCGCCGGGTCGACCGAGCTCGATCCGTTCCCGCAGGCGCAGCCCTTCTCGTTCGAGGCGCAGCGGCCCGCGATTGCCGCGCGCGGGCTCGCGGAGGCGGAGAACGAGCTCGCGGCGCTCATCCGCTCGGGCCAGCGGATCGTCGTCGCGTTCCCGCATCGCGGCGAGGCGCTACGGACGCAGAACCTCCTCCGCCGGGTCGAGGCGCGAGTGCTCGAGCCCGGAGACGAGCTGCCCGAGGAGCCCGAGCTCCTGTTCGCGGTGGCGCCCGCGCGGCGCGGCTTCGTCTGGCGCGATCTCGGGCTCGTCCTGCTGCCGGACCACCAGGTCTTTCGGCGCCGCGTGCCGCGCGAGCGCCGCCTCGGCGGACGCGCCCTGCAGTCCTTTGCCGACCTCCGCACGGGCGACTACGTGGTGCACGAGGATCACGGCGTCGGGCGTCTGCTCGGGTTCGAGACGAACACGGTGGCCGGGATCACGCGCGACTACCTCCTGCTCGCCTTCCGGGGCGAGGATCGCCTCTACGTCCCGCACGAACAGCTCGGCAAGGTCTCGCGCTACGTCGGCGCCGACGCCAACGCACCCGCGCTCTCGAAGCTCGGCGGCAAGGCGTGGCAGACGCTCAAGTCGCGCGCCCGCGAGTCGGTTCGCGAGCTCGCCGGCGACCTGATCCAGATCTACGCGCAGCGCCAGACTCGCGAGGGCATCGCGTACGACCTCTCGAGCGAGTGGCTGCCGCAGCTCGAGGCGAGCTTCCCCTATCGCGAGACGCCCGACCAGGAGGCGGCGATCGAGGCCGTCAAGGAGGACCTCGAGGCACCGCGGCCGATGGATCGGCTCGTCTGTGGTGACGTCGGCTTCGGCAAGACCGAGGTTGCGGTGCGCGCCGCGTTCGCCGTCGCCGTCAACGGCCGGCAGGTGCTGCTGCTCGCGCCCACCACGATTCTCGCCGAGCAGCACTACAACACGTTTCGCGACCGCTTCCGCGACTTTCCCGTACAGGTCGAGATGGTCTCGCGGTTCGTGGCGCCGAAGGAGACGAAGCGGATCCTCGCCGACTTCAGCGCGGGCAAGGTCGACGTCCTCATCGGCACTCACCGGGTTCTCAGCCGCGACGTGATCCCGAAGGAGCTCGGGCTCGTGATCCTCGACGAGGAGCAACGCTTCGGCGTCGCGCAGAAGGAGCTCCTGAAGTCGCTGCGGCTCGAGGTCGACGTGCTCACCCTCAGCGCGACGCCGATCCCTCGCACGCTGCATCTCTCGCTCGCGGGCATGCGCGACATCTCGATCATCGAGACGCCACCCGAAGGGCGCCGGCCCATCCGCACGACCGTCGGCGAGTACGACGAGGAGCTCGTGAAGCTCGCGCTCGAGCGCGAGGGCGAGCGCGAGGGCCAGGCGTTCTTCCTCCACAACCGGGTCGAGACGATCGAGGAGCGCGCCGAGCAGCTGCAGCAGCTGTGCCCGGGGCTTCGCTTCCTCGTCGCGCACGGGCAGATGCGCGAGAAGGAGCTCGAGGAGCGAATGCACTCCTTCCTCCGCGGCGACGCCGACGTGCTCGTCTCCACCACGATCATCGAGTCGGGGATCGACATCCCGCAGGCGAACACCCTGATCGTCGAGCGCGCCGACATGCTCGGGCTCTCCCAGCTCTACCAGATCCGCGGCCGCGTCGGCCGGTCCGACGCCACCTCGTTCGCGTACCTCTTCTATCCCGACGCTCACGAGCTGACCCCCGAGGCGCGGGCGCGGCTCTCGACGCTCGCCGACCACACCGAGCTCGGCGCCGGCTTCGCGATCGCGATGCGTGACCTCGAGATCCGCGGCGCGGGAGAGCTGCTCGGCGCCGAGCAGTCGGGTCACGTCGCCGCTGTCGGGTTCGAGCTCTATGTCGAGCTCCTGAACGAGGCGGTCGCCGAGCTGCAGGGGCAGAAGCGGACCGCTGCCCGGCCCGTGCGCGTGGACGCGCGCGTCGACGCCTACGTCCCGGCCGCGTACGTCGACTCGGAGGCGCTGCGCATCGACGTTCACCGCCGCCTCGCGCTCGCCGAGACCGAAGACGAGCTGCGCGAGCTGCAGGCGGCGCTCGAGGACCGGTACGGGCCGCTGCCGGAGCCGGTCGAGAATCTCTTCCTGATCCAGGAGGCGAAGATCAAGGTCGCGGTGCTGGGCGCTGACTATCTCGTCTTCCAGGGCGGGAGGTCCACAGTCGGTCGACTCGTGCTCGGATCGGGCGAGTTGCGCGAGCTCCGCGACCGCGCGAAAACGGCTGTCTACGTCTCGTCTAAGCAGGAAGTAAGCATTCGTGGGCAGGAGCAAATAGCCCAAGCGGTTCAGTTGGTCGATGCTATCTTGGACGCGCGCCGAGCAGCCTGAGACCGGCTCTTGCGCCGGCGCTTCCCGCGACATCTACCTCACTGGATGGAAATGAAGACTCGCCTGCCTCTCCTGCTCCTGACTCTTGTGCTCGTCGCCCTTCTCGCCGCGTGCGGCGGAGGCGGCAGCGGCGGCACCGTGCCGAACAACGCGATCGCCTCGGTCGGCTCGACGCCGATCACGAAGGCGAACTTCACCTCGCTGATCGCCGTCGCGTGCGCGCGCTACAAGGCACAGG
The DNA here is from genome assembly GCA_036496985.1 of Gaiellaceae bacterium. Classification (GTDB taxonomy): domain Bacteria; phylum Actinomycetota; class Thermoleophilia; order Gaiellales; family Gaiellaceae; genus Palsa-739. Next base: position 17,510 of record DASXKE010000130.1, read on the forward strand.
GGCAGGCTTGCCCGAAGCCCGGATCCGACACGTACACGCAGCTTCGCGACCAGGCGGTCACGTTCCTCGTGCAGCAGGAGGAGCTCGGCCAGGAGGCCAAGAAGCTCGGCGTCTCGGTGACGCAGAGCGACATCGACAAGCAGGTCCAGCAGATCCAGAAGACGTACTACAAGAACAGCAAGGCGAAGTTCCTGGCCGCGCTGAAGAAGGACGACATCTCGCTCGCGCAGCTCGAGCAGTACAACCTGCGCCCGAACCTCCTCAGCTCGAAGCTGCAGTCGAAGGTGACGTCGAACGTCCAGGTTTCCGACGCCGCTGCGCAGAAGTACTACAACGACAACAAGACGTCGTTCACGACGCCGAAGACGCGCGAGGTTCGGCACATCCTCGTCAACAACAAGGCTCTGGCCGAGAAGATCGAGAAGGAGCTGAAGAACGGCGCGAGCTTCGCCCAGCTGGCGAAGAAGTATTCGAAGGACACCGGCTCGGCTGCTCAGGGCGGCAAGCTCTGCGTCGCGCACGGCGGCACGAGCGGAGCCTGCACGCAGACCGTCGCGCCGTTCGACAAGGCTGCGTTCGGCTTGAAGACGAACGAGATCTCGCTGGTGCACAGCGTCTACGGCTGGCATGTCATCCAGCCGATCGGCGCGGTCAAGCCGGCCCACACGCAGACGTTCCCCGAGGTCGATTCGCAGATCAAGGCGAACCTCGAGTCGCAGCAGAAGCAGAAGGCGTGGACGGCGTGGCTCGCGAAGATGGCGAGCGACTACAAGAACAAGGTCTCGTACCAGACGGGCTATACGCCGGCGGCGACCACGACGTCGAGCGCGACTACGCCCGCGACCACTACCGGCTGAGATGGAAGGCCCCGCCGCGGACGGCGGGAAGTCTTCGCTCGGCGCCGGCGGCTCTGCCGCCGGCGCTTCCAGCCTAAGTGAGGCCCTCCTCGAACTCCAATCCCTGACCGAGCGGCTGCGGCGCGAGTGCCCGTGGGATCGCGAGCAGACGGCCCAGAGCATCGTCCCGCACACCGTCGAGGAGGCGTACGAGGTCGCCGATGCCGCGTTAGCGGCCGACGACGCCAAGCTGCTCGACGAGCTCGGTGACCTTCTCTTCCAGGTCTATTTTCTCGCCCTCCTGCTCGAGGAGCGGGGTGCCGGAGACCTGGCGCAGGTCGCCCGCGGCGTGCACGAGAAGCTCGTTCGCCGGCATCCGCACGTCTTCGGCGACGTGAAGGCGCCGACCGCCGAACGGGTGCGCTCGAACTGGGAACGGATCAAGGTCGAGCAGGAAGGCCGCGAAGGCATCTTCCACGACGTCGGGGAAGCGTTGCCCGGGCTTCTCTACGCGCGAAAGACCCAGGTGCGGGCGAAGGCCGTGGGCTTCGAGTATCCGGATCTCGCCGGCGCGCTGGCCGATCTCGCCGACGAGCTTCGAGAGCTGCAGGAGGAGCCGTCGGGTGACGAGCTCGGCGACGTCCTCTTCGCGGCCGTCAACGTGGCACGGAGGCTCGAGGTCGATCCCGAGCTCGAGGTGCGGCGTGCGTCGCAGCGTTTCCGCCGCCGGGTCGAGGTTGCCGAGGAACTCGCGGCGCGAACGGGTGAGAATTGGACCGAGCTGCCGCTCGAGCGGCAGGACGAGTGGTACGACAAGGCCAAGGAGCAGCTATGAGCGCGATCACCGAGGTGAAGGCGCGGCAGGTTCTGGACTCGCGCGGGAATCCGACGGTCGAGGTCGAGGTCGTCGCCGGCGAGTCGGGCAGGGCGATCGTCCCGTCCGGCGCATCGACCGGCGTGCACGAGGCTGTCGAGCTGCGCGACGGGGGCGAGGCCTGGAGCGGCAAGGGCGTCTCCACCGCGGTCGCGAACGTCAACGGCGAGATCGCCGACGCCGTCCTCGGCCGCGACGTCATGGACCAGGAGGGGCTCGATCGCGCGCTGATCGAGCTCGACGGGACGACGAACAAAGGGCGGCTCGGCGCGAACGCAATCCTCGGCGTGTCGCTCGCGGCCGCGAAGGCAGCGGCCGCCGGCTCCGGCGTCTCGCTCTTCCGCCACCTCGGCGGCGACGCCGCGACGACGCTGCCCGTCCCGATGTTGAACGTGATCAACGGCGGCGTTCATGCCGACAACTCGATCGACCTGCAGGAGTTCATGCTCGTTCCGGTCGGCGCCGAGAGCTTCTCCGAGGCCCTGCGGATCGGCGCCGAGACCTACCACGCACTCAAGTCTCTTCTCCACGAACGCGGCTTGTCCACGGGCGTCGGCGACGAGGGTGGGTTCGCGCCGGACCTCGACTCGAGCGAGCTCGCGATCGAGGCGATCCTCGAGGCAGCCGAGCGCGCGGGCCATCGCGACCGAGTGGCCATCGCTCTCGACCCGGCTTCGAGCGAGTTCTTCTCCGAGGGCCGCTACCGCTTCGAGGGGCGTGAGCTCGCGCCCGGCGAGATGCCCGGCTTCTACGCGGACCTCGCCGACCGATTCCCGCTCGTCTCACTCGAGGACGGCAACGCCGAGGACGACTGGGACGGCTGGCGCGCCACGACCGAGCGCCTGGGCGACCGTCTGCAGCTGGTCGGCGACGACATCTTCGTCACGAATCCGGAGCGCCTCCAGCTGGGTATCGAGCGTGGCGTCGCCAACTCGATCCTCGTCAAGGTCAACCAGATCGGAACGCTGACCGAGACGATCCAGGCCGTGCGTCTCGCGCAGGAGGCCGGCTACACGGCCGTCATGTCCCACCGCTCGGGCGAGACCGAGGACGCGACGATCGCCGACCTCGCCGTCGCGCTCGGCACGGGCCAGATCAAGACCGGCGCGCCCGCCCGCAGCGATCGCGTGGCGAAGTACAACCAGCTGCTCCGTATCGAGGAGGAGCTCGGTGACGAAGCGGTGTACCCCGGGTGGGGGGCGTTCCCGCGTACCGCTCGTTAGTACCCTGAGTCAGATGGCGATCGAACGCCGGACCAAGATCGTGGCGACGCTCGGGCCGGCTTCGGACTCGCGCGAGCGCCTGCGCGCTCTGATCGAGGCCGGAGTCGACGCGGTCCGCTTCAACCTCTCGCACGGCAAGCACGACGAGCACTCCGCGCGCGCCTGGCTCGTGCGCGAGATCGCGGCCGAGGTCGGTCGCCCGATCGCCTTGATCGCCGACCTGCAGGGGCCGAAGCTGCGTATCGGCGAGCTCGAGGAGCCTGTCCTCCTCCATACCGGCGGCCGGATCAAGGTCTGCGCGGAGGAGGCCGCCTCCGACGGCGAGCTGCCGATCGCGCCCGCAGTGATCGGAGACGTGCTCGAGCCCGGCCATGACGTCCTGATCGACGACGGCCGGGTACGACTCCGAGTCGAACGGGTCGAGGGCGGCGGCGCGACCTGCGCAGTCGTGGTGGGCGGTCTCGTCAGCTCGCACAAGGGCGTCAACCTTCCCGGCGTGCCGGTGCCGATTCCGTCGCTGACGCGGAAGGACCTGGCCGATCTGCAGTGGGCCATCGAGACCGGCGTCGACTTCGTCGCCCTCTCATTCATCCGCTCGCCCGCCGATGTCCGCGACCTGCGCGCGCTGCTCGAGCAGGCCAACTCGCACGCGCACGTGATCGCGAAGATCGAGAAGTCGGAGGCGATCGACGTCCTCGACGAGGTCCTGGCCGAGACGGACGCAGTGATGGTTGCGCGCGGCGACCTCGGCGTCGAGATCGGCCCTGCGCTCGTGCCGCTCATCCAGAAACGGATCATCCTGAAAGCGCTCGAGCGCGGGAAGCCCGTCATCACCGCGACCCAGATGCTCGAGACGATGGTGCACTCGCCCGAGCCGACGCGGGCCGAGGCGAGCGACGTCGCGAACGCGATTCTCGACGGCACGTCCGCCGTCATGCTCTCCGGCGAGACGGCAGTCGGCGAGTATCCGGTCGAGGCGGTCGCCTACATGGATCGGATCGCGCGGGCAGTCGAGCCGAGCCTCGACTACCGCCACGAGCTGCCCGAAGCGCACGAGAACCCCACGATCGGACAGGCGATGTCGAACGCGGCCTGCGACATCGCGGAGGCGTTGCAGTCGAAGGCGATCCTCATCCCGACCTTCACCGGCCGGACAGCGAACGCGGTCGCGCGGCTGCGGCCCCGGCGGCCGGTCGTCGCGCTGACGCACGTCGACTGGGCGATGCGCCAGCTCGCGCTCGAGTGGGGCGTCACGCCGCTCCTGATCTCCGAGACGTCCGACGTCGAGGAGCTCTGGCGCCTCGCGGTCGAGGCTTCGCGCGACGCCGGCATCGTCGAGAGCGGCGATGCGGTCGTGATCACGGCGGGGACGGCAGTCAACATCCCCGGCACGACCAACGTAATCAAGGTCGACGTCGTTCCCTAGTCCCAGCCGAAGGACCCCGACCGCGGCCGGAGAACTCCGGCTGGATGGCTGCCAGGAAGAAGAGCCGGCGTATTGGCGGACCCCTTGCACGCAGGTGGTTCGCGGTCGGCGCGCTCGTGCTCGTGGCGCTCCTCTACTACCGCCCGTTGCACGACTACCTCGATGCCCGTTCGCAGCGCGCCGTCCGGGTCGCGGCGGTACAGAAGCTGCAGAGGCAGCAGACAAGGCTCGAGCAGCGCCTCCACCACGCGTCGTCGCTCACCGCGCTCGCGGCTGAGGCGCGGGCGCTCGGCTACATCCGGCCGGGCGAGCATCTCTTCATCGTCAAGGACATCCCGCAGTGGCGGCGCAGGCAGCATGAAGCCAGTCATGCTGCGCCCGGTGGTCACTGACGAGGATCGAGCTGTCGTAGCGCGACAGCTGGGCCGCGAGCCGCGGACGCTGCGGCGGGTCGCGGTGCGGTGCCCGTTCGGCGCTCCGGCCGTCACCGAGCAGAGCCCGTACGGGGTGGACGGCGAGCCGTTCCCGACGACGTACTACCTCACGTGCCGGTATCTGGTCGCCGCCGTGTCGCGGCTCGAAGCCGGGGGCGGTGTCGAGCGTTGGAGCAACGCGACACGCACCGACGCTGCGCTGGCCGCGAGCCTCACCGCTGGCGACGAGGAGCAGCGGAGCCTGCGCCGAGAGCTCGCCGGCGAGACGACCGGCAGCGATGCCGGCGCCTCGCTCGACTATGGCATCGGCGGCTCGCGGCGGAGCGGCAGCCTCAAATGCCTCCATGCGCACGTCGCGTTCGCTCTCGCGCGTCCCGGCTACGAGCTCGGCGAACGCATCCTCGCCGAGATCGAGCCGCGCTGGCCGCAGCGGTGCTGCAGTCGATGAGCCAGGTCGAGGTCACGCGCCAGGAGTGGGAGGAGGGAACCCGTCGACTCGAGAGCGCCCGCGACGACGAGCGCCGGTACCGGCATCTGCTCCAGTCCCTCGAGCTCCTGCTCGACGAGTTGCGGAAGCGGGTCGGTCAGACATATGCGCTCCGCGAGCTCGTCGTCGTCTACGGCGACTCCGACCGCTGGGCTCGCGAGGTGCTCGAAGAACGCGCCGAAAGGACCGGCTGGGCGCGTGATCTATCGATCGTCGTCGCGGCCGCATTCGACGCATATCAGCGCGGAGCTACCGATTACGAACCATGAGGATGTGAGTCTTGAGCCACATCCAGGTGTAATAAGCGTCAGTTTTGGTCAAATTCGCTCATGGCCTATCGCGAGGACAGCATGCGTCGTGAGCCGGAGTGGCTGACCCTCGGGCAGGCCGCTCGGTTCCTCGGCGTCGCCCAGAGCACGATCCGGAAGTGGTCGGACCAGGGTCGCGTGCCCGCCTTCTACACACCGGGCGGCCACCGGCGGTTCCGGCGCGGTGACCTCGAGACCTTCCTCGCACGCTCCGGGCCAGGCCGCCAGCAGTCAGGTCCGAGTGTTCTTCTCGTCGACGACGACGACCGGATGCGCGAGCTCGTCAGGCTCGAGCTCGAGCGGGAGGGCTACGCCGTGCAGGAGGCCGCGAGCGCCGACGAAGGGCTCGCGGCGATCGAGGGCCGCAGGCCCGAGCTCGTGCTCCTCGATGTGATGATGCCCCACGTCGACGGCTGGGAGATGTTGCGCCGCATCCAGGAACGCCACGGCGCCGGCGCGATTCCCGTACTGATGTTCAGCGGCCAGGTCGACGACGAGGCGAGGCGCCAGGCGGCTTCGAGCGGTGCCCGTGCGTTCGTGGGGAAGGGCTTCGACCTGAACGAGCTCGTCGAACAGGCGAAGGCGATCGTTCCGGTCTAGCCCGGGTTCGCGTCCACTTCGGGCGGCAGCGGGAAGACGAGCGCGACGCCGCCCGAGAGGGCGAGCGCGACGGCGAACAGCACCATCGCCCAGTCGGCCGAAGCCTCGTTGACGACGAGGCCTCCGACGAGAGGTGCGACCGCGGCGAGCGCCGTCGCGACCTGGAAGAGCCCGGCGTTGACTCTCCCGTGCAGCGACGCCGGAGCGCGGCGAAGCACGATCCCGAACAGCGCAGCATTCGTCGCCGGCGAGAGGACGAGCGGCACTGCCAGCGGAATCGCAACGGCCGGCGACGGGATGATCGCCGCGGCGACGAGGAACATGATCGTCCCGCCTCCCGTGAGGAGCAGAAGCGCCTGCCGCACGGTCAGGCGCGCCCGGATCCGCGGGGCGACGACCGCGCCGACGATTCCGCCGACCATGATCGCTGCCTCCGCCGTGCCGATCACCACGGCAGACACGCCGTTGCGCCGTAGCCCGAGGATGACCGTGAAGATCGCTCCGCTGAAGGCAAAGTTGATCAGCGGCGCCTGGATCAGGACGGCCCGCAGAAACGAGTCGCGCCAAAGGAGCTTCAAGCCTTCGAGCGACTCGGTCCAGAGCCCACGGCGCTCGGTGCCCGTCGACTTCGTCGCGAAGTCGCCGGTGATCGCTCGCGACGTCAGGACCGAGACGCCGTAAGAGACGGCGTCGGCGAGGAACGGGATCGCCCGTCCGAGCCCGTAGAGGAACCCGCCGAGCGGCGGACCGACGAGATTGGCGGCGTACTGGCGGCCCTCGCTGACTGCCCAGCCGGCTTCGAGGTGCTCGTCGGGGACGATCAGCGGCAAGGCGGCGATCGACGAGGGCGTGAAGAGCGTGTCTCCGGCTCGATCGACGATCGCGACCACCATCACGATCGGCCAGCTCACCGCGCCGGTCGCGACGAGAACCGCGAGCGTCGCCAGCGCGACAGTCCGCGCGGCGTCTACGAGCATCATCGCGCGCCGCCGGTCGATCCGGTCGGCCAGTGCTCCCGCCGGGAGCCGCACGACGAAAGCCGACGCTTCGGCCGCCGTTCCCACCGCACCCGCGACGAGCGCCGAGTGCGTCAGCGCGAGCACGAGCAGCGGGTAGGCGAGCGTTCCGATCTGCGTGCCGAGGTCGGACAGGATCTGTCCGATCCACAACAGCCGGAAGTTCCGGTTCGCCCGCAGCGCGCCGAGCGCAGACGCGCCGGGGCCGGCGTCGGGCGCCGTCGTCATTGCGGACTGATCGCCGGGGCTACGGAAGCTCTTCGGCGGTGCGCAGCATCCCGGCGCCCAGCAGGCCCAGGGCTCCGAGCAGGCTGATGTAGAGCCCGATCCCGCGTGCGGGGTCGACGAAGTACGTGTCCGGGACGGAGATCAGCCGGACGAGGACGAAGATGACGGCGAGCGCGCCGAGCGCGATCAGGAGCAGCCGGTCGGGAATGGCCGCGGGCAGCAGAAGCCCCGCCTCCCGAGACGCCTCGAGGATCAGCGTGACAAGCCCGACGAAGAAGACGAGCTTGCCGAGCGTTCCCGTGTGCCAGCCGGTGACCGACAAGGTCAGGCCGTTCGGCAGCGTTCCCGAGTACCAGTCGGTAAACGCCGAGATCGTGAGGACGAGCCCGGAGACCCAGGCGAGCCGCGCTCCCCAGCTTCCCGCCAGCGGCGTTGCGCGTTCGGGCCGCGCCGGCCGGCGCTCCGGTCGCCCCCGAAACGGGCGGGCTGGCTCCGGCGTTTGCACAGGCGCAGTATGGGCACAAAAGCGCAACGGCGCACACGGGGTCGCGCCTTCTCCGAGGACAACAGAACAGTTGCAGGACACAGACGTTCACGTCGACGACTCTGTTTTCGTCGACTTCCCAGTGACGGAAACCGACGTTTCGGGCGAGTTTCGGTGCACAGACTGCGGATACGGAGCGGTCATCCGCCGTTCGCTTCCTCCATGCCCGATGTGTGGCGGCACGTTCTGGGAGAGCCGGCCACCGCGCCTGCAGGACTGAGGCGCGCTCGTCGCCGACACCGCCCGACCGGAATACTTTCGGACGGTGACGACTCTGCTCGACTCGAGGGATGCGCGGCTCGGGGCCGCGTCGCTTGCCGCGCTCGTCCGCGCGGTGACCGCTGCCGCTGGGTCGTCCGGCTCTGCCGACGCGTTGCGGACGCTGGCCGAGGCCGCACAGACGGTCTCGGGAGCCGAGGTCGCGCTCGTTCGCGCGCTCGACGACGGCGCGACGCGGCTCGAGGTCGTAGCGGTCGCAGCGTCACAGGCGCTCGCGGCGGAGCTGTACGGAACGGCGCTGCCGGCCTCGGACCTCCCGGAAACGCCGCTCGACGACATTGCGCGGGCTCCGGATGCCGTGCGCCGAGTCGCCGAGCGTGTAGGCGCCACCCGGCTTCTGTTGATGCCGGCCCGTGCGGACGGCTTCGCTGTCTCGGTCGAGCTGTACGGATGCAGCGAGCCGTTCGGGGCAGAACAGCGGGTCGCCGCCGAGCTGTGTGCCGCGCAGGCCGCTCTAGTCCTCCGCGCGTTCGCCGGCGTTGGAGACGTTTCGTCGCTCGCGCGGCCGGCGCTCGAGCTGGCCGGCGAGGCGCTCGCGGTCGCGTTGGAAGAGGAGGACGCTGCGGCCGAGGTCGTCCGTCTTGCCGCCGGCGTCGCGGGGGCCGCCGCCGCCGTCCTCTGGGAGAGTCGCGACGATTCGCTCGCGCCCGCCACCTCTTGGGGAATCGACCTGACCGCGAGTCTCGAGACGGCCCGCGAGGTCGCGGGACGTGCTTTCGCCGGGCCCGGACCGGTTTCGGAGCAGGTGGTCGGGCTTCCCCAGAACTGTGCGGTCTCGACGACGCTGCCGCTCGGCCGGCCGCCGCTCGGTGTGCTGCAGCTGTTCCATCGCGCGGGCGAGGAGCCGGACGCGGAGCAGCTGACACTGCTAGCGACCTTCGGTGTCCGCGCGGCGCATGCGCTCCGGACCGGCGAGCGGGCGCGTCTTCTCACGCTCGAGCTCGAGCGGACGCAGGCACTGCTCGAGGTCATCGTCCAGGCGACGGCGGAGCTCTCTGTCTCGCACACGCTGGAGACAGCCGTCGAGCGAGTCGCGGAACTACTCGAGGTCGACCGCGTGGCCGTCTATCTCTGGGGCGTGGGCGACGGTGCGCTCGAGGAGGCGGCGAGCCGCAACCTGGCCGGCCCGCACGCCCGCGTTGCCGACACGCTGCTCGACGTCGCCCTCGGGCCTTCACGCGACGGCTCCGTGCTGGAGATCGCGGACGTCGTGCGGGACCCTCGGCTCGCGGAGGCGTCGGATGCTGCGCTGGAGACCGGAATCGGCTCGGCGCTCGCGGTTCCGCTCACGGCGCGCGGCGACGTCGTCGGGCTTCTCGCGGCGTACCCGGAGGGGCGGCCGGCCGCCGGCGCACACGAGACGGCCTTGCTCGCGGCTCTCGCCGGACAGCTCGCGATTGCCGTCCGGAACGCGCAGCTCCACGAACAAGCGACGCTCCTGGGCCAGGAACGCGAAGCGGCGCTCGCCGCGGAACGCGCCGCCGCGCGCCAGATCCGCGCGCTCTACGAGGTGTCGCGGTCCTTTGCCCAGAGCCTCAGGCTCGACGAGACCCTCGACGCGCTCGCCCGCACCGTCGTCGAGGTGCTCGATCTCGACGCAGCCGTCGTGCGGATGCCGGACGAGCGCCGCGAGCAGCTTGTCCCGCACGCCGTCCACATTCGGGACGCTCCGTTCGCCGACGCGGTCGGCGCGATCCTCACCCACCCTGTCCCGTTTGGACAGCGGAACGTCCAGCGGCTCTTTCGCGACCGGCGTGCCTTCCGTCTCAACCCCCGCAGCAGCGCGCCCGAGCAGTACCTCCCGGCGCTCGTGCCGTTTCTCGAGAAGGGCTGGACGGCGGCCGTCGTTCCCGTCGCGCTGCCGACCGAGGTCGTCGCCTCGCTCGGCATCTACTCCTTCCGCCCGGGCAGCCCGCTCTCGCAGGAGACGGTGGAAGCCGCCACCGCCCTCGGGGCCCAGGCGGCGCTCGCGATCGACAACGCTCGTCTCTACCAGCAGCAGAAGCAGTTCGCCGACACGATGCAGCGTTCGCTGCTGCCGCGCTCTCGGCCCGTGATCGAGGGCCTCGAGGTCGGCGAGGTGTACGAGCCTTCGGCGCGCGTGGATGTCGGCGGCGACGTCTACGACTTCCTCGAGCTCGACGACGGCCGGCTCGCGGTCGTGCTCGGCGACGTGACCGGGCACGGCGTCGACGCGACGGCAGACATGGCGATGGCGAAGTTCGTCTTCCGGTCGCTCGCACGGGAGCATCCGGAGCCTGCCGATTTTCTGGCCTCCGCGAACGACGTGATCTGCAGCGAGATCGGTGCCGGCAAGTTCATCAGCATGAGCTACGTCGTCGTCGACGGCCGGAGCGGCAGGGTCACAGGCGCGAGTGCAGGTCATCCCGCGCCTCGCATCGTCCTTCCCGACCGGACGACCCGGCCGCTCGAGGCGCATGGGCTCGTGCTCGGTATCGACAGTGGCCAGGAGTACGCCGAATCCGGGACCGATCTCCCGCCGGGCGCGTCCCTCGTGCTCTACACCGACGGTGTCGTCGAGGCGCGCCGCAAGGGTGAGCTCTACGGAGACGACCGGCTCGACACACTTCTCGCGCAGCGCAACGAGCTCCCGGCTCGTGCGCTCGCCGTGGCGGTCGCGGAGGATGCGCGGGAGTTCGCCGGCGGCGACCTTTCCGACGACCTCGCCGTCGTGGTGATCCGCAAGACGTGAGCCTTCCACCGGCGAGGCTGCAGTGGGTGGTGCTCGCAGCCGGAGCCGGTTCCACGTCGACGGAGATCTGCGCCTCGAGGCTCCTCGCGCCGTACTTCGGCGCTTCGACGGTCGTGTGGGCGAACGTGATCGGACTCATCCTCGCCGCGCTCTCGGTCGGCTACTGGCTCGGCGGCCGGATCGCCGATCGGCACCCGTACCCGCGCGTCCTCGGCGGGATCGTCGTCTCGGCCGGAGCGCTCATCGCGGTCATCCCGTTTGTCGCCCAGCCGCTGCTCAACCTGACGGTGCAGGGGCTCAACAACGTTTCGGCGGGAGCCGTGGTCGGCTCGTTCCTCGGCTCGCTCGCGCTCTTTGCGCCGCCCGTCGTTCTCCTCGGGATGGCGGCGCCGTTCGCAATCCGCCTCGCCGTGCCCGAAGTCGCGGTTGCAGGTGCCGTGGCGGGACGTCTGTACGCGCTCTCGACGGTCGGGAGCATCGCCGGAGTGTTCGTGCCGGCGATCATCACCATCGAGCTCATCGGGACGCAGCGCACGCTCGTCTGCACCGCCGTCGTCGTCGCACTCGGCGGCTCGCTGCTCCTTCGGCGGCGCTGGATCGTCGCGCCAATTGCGCTCGCGGCAGTGCTCGCCGTGCCCGCGGGAATCGTCAAGCCTGTGGCGGGACTCCTCTACGAGAAGGAGTCGCAGTACCAGTTCGTCCAGGTTGTGCAGAGGGGTTCAGTGCGCGACCTCTATCTCAACGAAGGAATCGCGGTGCACTCGGAATGGCGTCGGCATACGGTGCTCACGGGCGACGAATGGGACATGTTCCTTGCCGTGCCGCCGCTGCTCGGCCGGCCGGTTCGCAGCGTCGCAATCCTCGGCAACGCGGGCGGCACCACCGCGCGCGCGTATGGCGCCTTCTATCCCTCGGCGCGGATCGACGGGGTCGAGCTCGACCCGGTCGTAACCGCCGCCGCCCGGCGGTACATGGGGCTCGGCCAGATCAAGCGCCTGCACGTGGTCACGGCGGACGCCCGGCCGTTCCTCGAGCGCACCCACGACCGATTCGACCTCATCCTCGTGGACGCGTACCGGCAGCCGTACGTGCCCTTCTACCTCGCGACGCAGCAGTTCTTCCGGCTCGTTCGCTCGCGGCTGCGGCCCGGCGGGATCGTCGCGCTGAACGTCGCCACCGTGCCGGGTGATCACCGGTTGGCCGACGGAATCGCCGGCACGCTGCGCACCGTCTTCCCGCAGGTGCTCACGTGGCAGGCGCTGAAGTTGAACCAGCTGGTGCTCGGCTTCGACCGGCCGATCTCGAACGCTCGCCTCGGTGCGGCGGTCGGGCGGACGCCTGCACGGATCCGCGTGCTGACGCGGCTGCTCACCGGTCATGCCCAGCCGGCGGCTCCGAGCGCCGACCCGTGGACCGACGACCGCGCGCCGGTCGAGTGGGTCACCGATCGCATGATCCTCGAGTACGCGGCACGCGGGGCGAACCTTCACGAGCCGTTGCTCCCGACCGCTCCCTGAGCGGAGGTTTCCCGTCCGAAAGCTAGAATCGAGGCGTTCCGTGGCGAAGCGCGCCGGCTTCATCCTCTGTCTCGTCGTCTGCGCCCTCGGCGTGGGGGCCGGGCATGCGCGCGGAGACACTCCGCCGGCTCCGACCGTCATCGCCGCCGATGTCCAGATCGGCTCGGTGGACGTGAGCGGGCTCACGGCCGACGAGGCGACGGCTGCCGTGCAAGACGCCTATTTCGCTCCGGTCGTAGTTCACGTCGGGCACCACAACTACTCGGTCTCGCCGCATCGCTTTCACGCGGCGGTTCCTGTCGCCCCGGCCGTCCAGACGGCACTCACGGCGGCGCCGGACACGGCCATTCCGCTCAAGCCGACGCTGGACAAGACCCTCGTCGCGAAGTGGGTGAAGACCTTGGCTGCGAAGACGTATCGCGCACCCGTGGCCGGCACGCTGCGCCTGCGCAACAGCCGTCCGTTCTTCGGCACCGCGCATCCGGGTCGCGCCCTGCGGACGTTCCCGACGCGCATGCTGATCCGCGACGCGATCGACGCGGGCACGCGCGCCGTGATCGTTGCGCCGGTAGACACGCTGAAGGCCGCCTCGGTCAAGTCCGAGCCGGTCATCGTCATCCATCGCGGCATCAATCGCCTCTACCTCTACGACGGCACCGGGCTCGTACGCGTCTTCCCGGTGGCGACGGGGCAAGCGGCCTGGCCGACTCCGCTCGGCCAGTTCCAGATCGGCGTCAAGCAGAAGAACCCGTGGTGGTTCCCGCCAACCCAGGATTCGTGGGCAGCGGGCGCCAAGCCCGTTCCGCCCGGCCCGGGCAACCCTCTCGGGACGCGTTGGATGGGACTGAGCGCCTCGGGCGTGGGGATTCACGGAACCGACGAGCCCTGGTCGATCGGACACTCCGAGTCGCACGGCTGCATCCGGATGCAGGTGGCGTCCGCGGAGTGGCTGTTCAACCGCGTGCGAGTCGGGACGCCGGTATTCATCATTCCGGCGTAGTGCTGTCGTGATCGGGCCGCTGAAGCTCGGGGGACAGGCGCTCGCGGTAGCAGGAGTCGGATTTCTCGCGTCGTTGCTCGTGTGGCACCTGACGCACCAGACGCCGCCTCCCAAGGCCGGCGCGCGTGCTCCCGCGTTCTCGCTTCCGCGCCTCGCGGGTACCGGCGACGTCTCGCTTGCGTCGTTCCGCGGGAAGACGGTCGTGCTCAACTTCTTCGCCTCGTGGTGCGGGCCGTGCAAGCGAGAGGCACCCGACCTCGAGGCGGTCTGGCGGAAGAACCGCTCCCACGGCGTCGTTGTGCTCGGCGTCGACAGCGGCGATACGAGAGGCGCCGCGCGGAGCTTCCTCCGGGCGCACGGCGTGACGTATCCGATCGTCTTCGACCCCGGCCAGAAGCTCGCCCTCGGGGCGTACGCGGTCCCCGGGCTCCCGGTGACCTACGTGATCAACCCTGCCGGGAAGGTGGTCGGCTCGCCGGTCATCGGGCCGGTCAACGACAACGGGTACAGCCAGCAGTTCACTCGTGAGCTGAAAGCGGCGAAGACGGCGTGACGAAGCGGCTGAAAGGGACGGCCCAGCTGATTGCGCTCGCGTGCGTGGCGGGGCTGCTCGCGCTGCTGGTCTGGCAGGTCTCGCACCAGCAGCACGCGCCCAGTGTGGGCTCGGTGGCGCCGGCGTTCACGCTGCACCGGCTCGAAGGCCCCGGCAAGATCTCGCTCGCCTCGTACCGGGGCAAGCCGGTCGTGTTGAACTTCTGGGCGTCGTGGTGCGAACCGTGCAAAAGCGAGGCCGCCGTGCTCCAGCGTGACTGGACGAGCTACCGCCGACACGGCGTCGTCTTCCTCGGCGTCGACTACCACGACCTCGACTCCGACGCGCGGCGGTTCGTCATCGCGCACGGGCTGACGTTCCCGATGCTCGAGGACGGCTCGGGCAATGTGACCCAGGGGAGTTACGGTGTGTCGCAGGTGCCGGAGACGTACGTCCTCAACCGGCAGGGCAAGGTCGTTCTGCATCTCGCCGGCCCGATCACGGATCCGGGCTTCGCCGGCAAGTTCCGCGACGCGCTCGCGAAGGCCGACGCGTGATGCTGCGGTTCGCCGCCGTGGTCGTCGTCGCGCTCGCGTTCGCGGGCCCGGCCGCTGCGGCGTGCACGCAGCCGCGCACCTCTCAGGCGTACCTCGACGGCCAGGTCATGTGCCCGACCTGCCACACGACGCTCGACATGTCCGACTCGCAGGCCGCACTGCAGATCAAGGGCTTCATCGCGAAGAAGATCGCCGCCTGCTGGACGGCCCAGCAGATCGAGTCCGCGCTCGTTGCGAACTACGGGCAGGGGATCCTCGCAGCTCCGTCGCACAAGGGATTCGACCTGCTTGCCTGGTGGCTGCCGATCGTGGGAGTTCTCGCGGGCGCGCTCGCGCTCGCCTTCGGCGTCTGGCGCTGGAGCCGCGGGCGGGATCCCGAGGAGCCCACCGAGCCTGCGGGCTCGGGGCTCGACGCGGAAACCGAGCAGCGCCTCGACGAGGTGCTGGCGCGCTTCGAGTAATGGGAGGGCGCCTCGGCATCTCGTTTGCTGCCGGGTTCGTCTCGGTCGTCCTGCCGTGCGTGCTGCCGCTCGTCCCGGGCTATCTGGCGGCGCTTTCGAGCGTCGAGGCCGGCCAGCTCGGCCAGCGCGGCACGGCGAGGCGCGTCGTGGTCTCCAGCCTGCCGTTCATCTTCGGCTTCACGGTCGTCTTCGTCGTCCTCGGCGCCGGCGCCGCCGCGGTCGGCAGCGTCCTCTCGGCGACGCTCCGCACGCAGCTCGCCGGCTTCATCCTCATCGTGCTCGGCCTCGCGTTCGTCGGCCTGCTGCCGGTGCCCGAACGCGTACTGGCGCCCGGCCTGCTGACGGGCGCGCGGCGGCGCGGCTCGGGCGCGTTGCTCGGCGGTGCGTTCGCCGTCTGCGCTGCCCCGTGCATCGGCAGCGTGCTCGGCGCCGTGCTCGTCCTCGCGAGCACGAGCGGAACGGTGCTGAAGGGAACCGTGCTCCTCGCTGCGTACGCGCTCGGGTTGGGAGCGGCATTCCTCGTCGCCGGTCTCGCGTTCGCGCGCGCGATGGGAGCGTTCCGCTGGCTCCGGGACCGCTACACGCTGATTCAGGTGGTGAGCGGGTGCATGCTGATCGCGCTGGGCCTGCTCCTCTTCTTCCATCGCGAATGGTGGCTCCAGGTCGGGGTCAACCGCGCCCTGATCGATCTCGGTCTCGCGAAGCCCTAGCTAGAACGGCACCCACCGACAGGCCGGTCCTGTCTTTCCTAGTAACAGACTGTTACTAGGTGCGTTGCTGGGCCTGGAACTTCGTTCCGGGCCATGGCCGAACCGGCACTGACCGACCTAGTAACAGACTGTTACAAGGTGAGCTTTGGAGGAGCGAGGTCGAGCGAGCCCTCGGCCACGCGAGTCCGGGCCGCCGCGACCTGGGTGAGCATCGCCTCGACGTCGACACCGCGATGCTCCGGCGCAAACGGGGCGAGGCGGCGCGCCGCCTTCTCCAGCTGCGACGCGGTGGCGACCGGACGGCCGCGGCCCGCCTGGTACCACGCGACGGCGACATGGACGAGACCCTGGAAGAAATCGTGCTCCTCGGCCGGCGCTTCGCGCCACGCTGCTTCGAGCTCTTCGTGCGCCTCGAAGTACTGTCCGTCGCGGATTGCCTCGAGCCCGCGCTTGAACGCAGCCTCCATCTCGCTTTAACCTTCCCTCATGGCCACGATCCTGCTCTGTGGGGTCGATCTGTTCATGCGGGGGAAGCTCGAGGCGCTCCTGCCCGGGCATCGTCTCATCACGACCGACCATACGGAGGACCCGGAGCTCGTTCTCGCGGACGTCTCGCGCATCGACGCCGAAGAGGTCGCGGACGCGTATCCCGACGTCCCGATCGTCGGCTTCACGAACCACACGGACACAGCAGGGCTGCGCGCTGCGCATGCTGCGGGCTTCGACCAGGTACTTGCGAAGTCGGCGCTGTCCGAACGGCTTGCCGACGTCGTGGCAGAGCTCTCAGGATCTCCAGAGCGCTGACGGTTGGCGGTGCGTCCGTCCCCGGCCGCTATCTACAGTAGGGCGCTGTGACGTACATCATCGCCGAGCCCTGCATCGACATCAAAGACCGTTCCTGCGTGGACGTCTGCCCGGTCGACTGCATCCACGAGTTCGACCGGATCCTGATCATCGATCCCGAGGAATGCATCGACTGCGGGGCGTGCGAGCCGGAGTGCCCGGTCGAAGCGATCTTTCCCGAGGACGCGCTGCCCGACAAATGGAACGCGTTCGTCGAGATCAACTACGCCTTCGACAAGGGCGCCGACGTCATCAACGGGCTCACGCAGAAGTACGCGGACGAGAACAACGTCCAGAACGAGCCGATCGAATAATCGCGGCACTTCGGGGTAAGCGGACGCCATGAACCCGAAGACGCTCGACCATGTCGCGTACTGGCTCGCCGACCGCGACGCCGTCGCTGATTTCGCCGTCCGCCACCTCGGGATGCATGTCATCGACCGGACGGATGCCTTCACGCTCGTCGGCGCCGACGCCCGGCGCGGGAAGCTGACCTTGTTCCAGGCAGACGGGCCGCGGGAGCGCGGGGCACTCGAGCACGTCGCGCTGCGCGTCAGCGACCTCGAGCGCGCGCTCGCGGAGTTGCCCGACGGCCTCGAGGTCGAGCGGCGCGAAGGCGAGGCGTACTTCGAGGTCGGCGAAGGAGTTGTGCTGGGGCTCGTCGAGGCCGACACCGACCTCGACTACGACCTCGACCACGTCGCATTGCGCTCGGCGGCCCCTGAGGCCACGGCATCCGAGTACGGCTCGCTGGGCTTCCATGCCGTGCCGCCGTCGAGCTCCGGCTGTCCGCGGGTCGAGGTAGGCGGCGCCTGGATCGAATTCCGGCGCGGCGAGCCTGGAGCGCCCGAGCGGCCGCTCCTCAACCATCTTGCCGTACTCGTGGATTCGGCCGACGAGCACGAGGCCGCCGCGCGAGACCTCGGCGTGGAGATCGACGATGTGGTCGACGCGCCGAACACGCTCGCCGTGTTCGTCTGGGGGCCGGAGCGAGTGCGGATCGAGTACGTCGAGCACAAGCCGACGTTCTCGCTGACGTAGCTCCTCGTTGCGCGTCACGGTGGCAGGGGCGGGGATGGCGGGTCTCGTCGCCGCCGCGCGCCTGCGCGAGCTCGGGCACGAGCCGCGCGTGCTCGAGAAAGGGACACGGCCCGGCGGCTCGATGCTTCTCTCCTCGTGCGTCGTCTGGCGGCACCTCGAGTGGGAACAGTTCCGCGCCGAGTGCCCCGGCGGCGACGAGCAACTTCAGCGGGCGATCTGGGAGCGGCTCGACGACGGGCTCGACTGGCTCGTGTCACTCGGGGCCGAGCCTGTCTGGGACGACACCGAGAACCCGGTCACCACCGGTCGTCGCTACGAGCCGGAGGCGCTGACGCGGCTCCTCGTCGAAGCCGCCGGGGAGCTTGAGCTCGACACGCGGCTCCCGGCAGATGCCGAGCCGCCCGTACTCCTCGCGACCGGTGGGTTCGGCGGCCGGCTGGCGCGCGAGCGGGACCTGCTCCTGCGGGCGAATCCATGGAGCGAAGGCGACGGCCTCGACTTCGCAGTCGACCGCGGCGCCGGAACCACGGCCGGGATGGAGGAGTTCTACGGGCGCGTCATGCCGGCGCCGCCGGCTCGGATCACCGAACAGGACTTCGTCTCGCTCGCGCAGCTCTACGGTCGAGAGGCGCGAGTCTTCACCGATGACTGGAGCGAGATCACGCCCCGGCGCGTGGCGTGGCACGAGAACGACCTTGCGCAGATGATCGGCCGCCGCGGGTGGTACTGCGTCCGCGAGACGAATGACCGCATCGAGGCCGCCCGGGCAGCTGGGGGAACCGTCATCGACCAGGAGCTCGGCCTCGCCGTCCACGTCGCGGGTGCGGTGACGCACACGATCGGTGGCCTCCAGGTCGACACGCGGGCGCGCGTCGTCGGCGTCGACGGCCTCTGGGCGGCCGGAGTCGACGTGGGCGGCGTTGCGACCGGCGGCTACGCAAGCGGCCTTGCGCAGGCACTCGTGCTCGGCCTCGCAGCTGCCGAATCGATCGCGGGCGTCGCTTAGCCGGCCAGGTATGCGCAGACGCGCCGGTCGCCGGGCAGCGGCGACGGGCCGAGCTTCGTCACGCGCAGCTCCTCGCCCTCGACCTCGACCTGCGAGCCGATGGAGGGCGCGTCCCCGTCCTGCTCGACGAGCTCGTAGCCCGACGGCTTCCAGACGAAGAGAAGATGCTGCTGCGCGCCGTTGCCCTCCACGCGCGGAAGATTACTCGTCGCCGGTTGGCTGGCCGCGCAGTTCGAGACTCATCGTCGTGCCGTCGGCCTCGTGGTCGAGCGTGAGCGTCGCACCCAGCGTTCTGGCCCGTTCGCCGAGCACTTCGAGGGCGCGCCGTCGTCGCTCGGTCGGCGCGTCGTCCTTGATCACGAGGCTCAGCGTGCCGGGCGCGTCCGAGGTAGCCGCGACGTCGAAGCGGGAGGGAGGACCGCGCCGGATTGCCTCTTCGAGCGCCTCGCGCACGATCTGGTAGAGCGCGGCCTGGGTCCGCTCGCCGAGCTCGTCGATCAGCGCGACGTCGAGCGAGACCGCGATCCGGTGCTCGCGGCCGCGGGACTGTACGAGCGCATCGACGGCGGCCGTGAAGCCGTGGTCGCGCAAGGCGACCGGCTCGAGGTTGAAGGAGAGGTCACGCAGCTCGCCCACCGTCGTCCTCGTACGGGCCAGCGCGCGGTCGAGGATCTCCCGCGCCTGGTCGGACTCGCCGCGTCCGATGAGGTCGAGAGACGCGTCGAGCATGAGCGCCACGCCCGCGAGCGACTGCACGGGGCCGTCGTGGAGGAACAGGGCGATCCGCCGTCGCTCGTCCTGCTCCGCTGCTAGCACCTGCTCGGCCGGCTCGCCGTTCGCGGCGACGACCGCGTGGTTCTCGGTGCCGGCCGACGGCTTCACTAGTCGATGATCGCTTCGCGCAGTGCGATGGCGACAGCGTGCGTGCGCGTATCCGCCTCGAGCTTGGCGAGAATGTGCCGAACGTGGCTCTTCACCGTCTCCTGGCTGATGAAGAGCTGCGTCGCGACGTCGGCGTTCGACATCCCGTCGGCGAGCAGCTGGAGGATCTCGCGCTCCCGCCCGGTCAGCATGTCGTCCTTGTCGCGGCCCGTCAGGAAGGCCGGCATGAGCGCCGGATCGACATAGCCCTCGCCGCTCGCGACCTTCTCGATCGCGCGCAGGAGCGTCTCGTGCGGAGCCTCCTTGAGGACGTAGCCCTTGGCGCCCGACTCGAGGCCGCGGCTGAGCAGGCTCCGCTCGCTGTAGGCGGTGAAGATGAGCACGGAGCTGTCGGGCACTTTCTCCATCAGCGCCTTCGTTGCCTCGAGCCCGTCCATGCCGGGCATGCGGACGTCCATGATCACGACGTTGGGGCGGCGCCGCTCGGCGAGCGCAACAGCGGCCTCACCGTCGGCGGCCTCGCCGATCACACGAATGTGCGGCGCTCGGCTGAGCGACAGGCGAAGCCCTTCGCGCACGACCTCGTGGTCGTCCACGATCAGACAAGTGATCTCGGCGGCGGCTATGGCTGGCAGATCATAGATCGGGGATCTGCTGTCACATCGCTGGGGGCTTGGCGGGACGGTGCTCGTGACTCGTAGTGCGATGGGCACCGCGAGGCAAGGACGCAGGGAGCGCCGATAGCGGTGCTATCGGCGCGACCGAGGACGCCGCCTCGCGGCGCACAGCGCGCTTCGGGTTACCCAGATACCGTCCCGCCAAGCCCCCCAATCTGGAGCTGCTCGGCCTGCGCGGCGGGTTCGAGCGGTACGCGCCGCCGGTCGCGGACGCCGTGACTGCGCGCGAGCGAGCGGACGCGTTCCCGCACCGGGTCGGTCTCGCGCCGGGGGAGATAGGCGCCGCGACGGTAGAGGTCCTCGTACCTGGGCAGGAGCTCCGGCCAGTCGCGCTCGAGCGCGGTGAGGAAGTGCTCGCGCGTGCCGGGCCGCAGATAGAGGAGGTTGGCCCAGATCCCGGTCGCGCCTGCGGCCCGCGCCTCGCGCACGACGTCGGCGAGCAGCTCGGGCCGGTCGCTCAGACCCGGGAGGATCGGTGCCATCCCGACCCGCGCGTCGATTCCCGCCTCCACGAGCCGCGAGAGCGCGCGAAGCCGCTGGCGCGGGGGAGACGTGCCCGGCTCGGTGCGGCGCCAGATCTCGGCGTCGAGCGTCGGGACGGAGAACGTCACGGACACGTCCGCGCGGCGGGCCGCCTCGACGAGCACGTCGACGTCGCGCACGATGAGCGGGCCTCGCGTGATGATCGAGAACGGGCTCGTAGCCTCGGCGAACGCCTCGATGCAGCCGCGCGTCAGGCGGTAGCGGCCCTCGGCCGGCTGGTACGGGTCGGTGGCAGCGCCGATCGCAGCAGGCTCGCGCTGCCACGAAGCGCGCCCGAGCTCGCGCCTCAGCACGTCCACGACGTTCGTCTTGACGCGGATGCTTGCGCCGTAGCGGTCGTCCCACGGCCGGTCGGCGCGGGCCTCGAAGGCACGGACGTAACAGAACGTGCAGCGGTGGGCGCAGCCCATGTACGGGTTGAGCGACCAGGCGAATGGCATGCCGCGCACCCGGTTGAGGGCGTTGCGGCACGGCTCCGCTCGGTACTGGACTCGACGGTACTGGGTTCGCATGCCTGAATGATAGCGAACGTATGTTCGTGTCAGAGGCGCGCTCCGGGCCGCTCCCTATACTCCGGCCGGAGAGTTGGACGAGAAGCCTCCTAGTACCGACGCCCTCGAGGTGAGGGCGTGACACTCCTCTTCGAGCTGATCGGGGTCGCAGTCCTGATCCTGCTCAACGCGTTCTTCGTGGCCGCGGAGTACGGCCTCGTCACGGCGCGCAGAACGCGGATCATCGAGCTGCAGCACCAGGGGAACCGCCGCGCGCGCGACGTCCTGCGGATCACCGGCGACCCGGGCCGGTTCATCGCCGCGATGCAGCTCGGCGTCACGCTCACCTCGCTGGGCATCGGTGCTCTCGGCGAGGCGACGCTCTCGCGCGAGTTCGACAAGTGGATGTCGACGGTGCTCGCCGTCCTGATCGCGTACGCGATCCTCAGCTTCTTCCACGTGGTGTTCGGCGAGCTCGTGCCGAAGGGCGCGGCGCTCGGCCACGCGGAGGGGACGGCGCTCTGGGTCTCGACCCCCGTGCGCGGGTTCCTGGCGGTGTTCCGGCCGTTCATCTGGGGGCTGCAGGCCGCGAGCGACGCGATCCTCCACTCCTTCGGGCTCGAGCCGCCTGGCGCCGAGCGCGAGGTGCACTCCGAGGCCGAGCTGCGGATGCTCGTCTCGCGCTCGACCCAGCAGGGACAGATCGAGGAGGACGAGCGGGAGATGATCGACAAGGTCTTCGTCTTCGGTGACAAGGACGTCGCCGACGTGATGGTCGCGAAGCCCGACGTCGCCGCCGTCTCGGTCGACATGCCGGCCGAGGAGGCGCTCGCCGTCGTCCTCGACTCGCCCTACACGCGCTACCCGGTCTTCCGAGAATCGCTCGACGACATCGTGGGCGTCCTGCACGTCCGCGATCTCTTCAAGGCGATTCACGACCGCGGGCTGGAGGGCCTCGATCTCGACTCGTTGCTGCGCCCCGCGTACGTGATCCCGGAGACGAAGGACCTGGCCTCGCTCCTGCAGGAGTTCCGGCGCACAAACAGCCACTTCGCCGTGGTCGTGGACGAGTACGGCGCGATGGTCGGGATCGCGACGCTCGAGGACCTGCTCGAGGAGATCGTCGGCGAGATCGAGGACGAGTTCGACGTGCCCGAGGAGCAGGTCGAGCAGATCGCCGACGACGAGTACCGCGTCGACGGGATGTTCTCGATCGACGAGTTCAACGAGCGCTTCGGCACGGTGCTGCCGGACGAGGACTACCACACGGTCGCCGGCTTCGTCTTCGGCGAGCTCGGCCGCGCACCGGAGCCGGGCGACGACGTCACCTACGACGGGATGCGGTTCGACGTGCTCGAGGTCGAGGGCAACCGCATCGAGCGGATCGCGGTCACCTTCGAGCAGCGGCCGGAGCCGCGCCGCGACCCGGCGGCCGAGTACGTCGACGAGGACGAGGTCGAGTAGGGCAGTCGCTCTCAGGTGAGAGCGCACTCCACTTCTTGACGCAAAGAGGCTTTGCGTTGTGAGTGGATGCGGTACTAATACCGGTGCTTCTGCGGCCTCGTAAGACACAGCG
>DASXKE010000131.1:0-2281 GCA_036496985.1 Gaiellaceae bacterium
GACATGCGAGAGGCCGGTCAGGTAGCAGACGAGCGAGCCGACCGAGGAGCCGCGCCCGCGGCCCGGCGGCAGGACGTGCCGCATCGAGCCGGGGCCGCGCACCTCGTACGCGACCTCGCGGGCGAGCTCCAACACCTCCCAGTGGAGCAGGAAGAAGCCGGCGAGCCCGAGCTCGTCGATGAGCGCGAGCTCTTCTTCCAGGCGCTTGCGCACGCGCCGCTTGTGGCCGTTGAGGTCGCTGTAGCGCTCCGCGAAGGCGTCCTCGCAGACGCGACGCAGCTGGACGATCGCCGGCTCCTCGCCGTCGGAGAAGTCGGGATAGCGGTAGCCGAGCTCCTCGGTGAGGTCGAACTCGAGCCGCGAGGCGAGCTCGGCAGTCTGCGCGACGGCGTCCCGATGGTCGGCGAAGCGGTCTTCTATCTCCGCGGACGACAGGAGCACGGACTCGTGGTTGCCGCGCCGCTCCTGTTCGCAGCCTTCGAGCGAGGTGCGGCAGCGGACGGCGACGAGCACGTCCTGGAGCGCGGCGCGACTGTGATCGTGCGCGTGGACGTCGCCGGTCGCGACCGTCCGGACGCCGAGCGTTTCGGCGAGCTCGACCAGGCGAGCGTTGCGGCGCGCGTCACCGCGCTCGTACGGGCGCTGCAACTCGACGTAGAAGCGGTCGCGCCCGAAGGCACGCGCAAGCCGGGCCGCAGCGTTCGGGTCGCGGACTGCAAGGCCGTCGCGGGCGCAGCCCGAGAGGCAGACGAGGCCCTGGTTGAGGTCACTGCTCAGCTCCTCGAGCAATGACTGGTCGAGTAGCGGCGGCACGGGGATGCGGTTCGTCGTGTCGCGCGTGTGGGCGTGCGCCGCGGTCAGCAGCCGGCAGAGGTTCGCGTAACCCTGCTGGCTCTCCACGAGCAGCGTGATGTGCGCGCCTCCTTCGAGCGTGACCTCCGCCCCGGTGATCGGCCGCACGCCGAGGTCTTTCGCCGCATGGGCGAACTCCAGCGAGCCGTAGACGCCGTCGTGGTCAGTGAGCGCGAGCGCCTCGTAGCCGAGCTCCGCCGCGCGAGCCGCGAGCTCCTCGGGCTGTGACGCGCCGTCGAGGAACGAGTACGCCGAGTGCGCATGCAGCTCGACGTATGTCATGGTGCATCGCGGTGGACGAGGCGTACTTCATCCGGCCGGGCGAAGGCGAGCGGATCGGCGAGCGCGGGCACCGCGTCCTCGCAGAGCTGCCGCATATCGAGGCGCTCGAGCTCTCGTTCGGGCCCGACTTCGAGGGTGTCGACGCGCATACCCACGCCGACCACACCGACTCGTTCTACCTGCTGGAGGGCGAGGTCGAGTTTCTCCAGAACGGCGAGTGGCACCGTGCAGGCCCCGGCACGTTCCTCTCGGTGCCGCCCGATGTCGAGCACGGCTTCCGGCCCTGCGGCTCGGCTTTCCGCCTGCTCAACTTCCATACGCCAGGCATCGGCTTCGTCGCAGGGTTGCGGGACGGCTAGCGTCATCCTCGGAGTCTAGGCGAACGTATGTTCGTGCGCGACAGGCTTGCTCGCTCGCGGCTCTACCTCGTGCTAGCCGGGGATGACGCCCACGCTCTGGAACCCGCGTTGCGCGGCGGAGTCGACATCGTCCAGCTCCGCGACAAGAACCTCTCCGACGAGGAGCTCGTCGCAGCGGCCGAGCCGTTCCGGGCGGCGTGCGAGGAGCACGGCGCGCTCTTCGTCCTCAACGACCGGCCGGATCTCGTCGAGGCCTGCGGCGCGGACGGCGTCCATGTCGGCCGCGACGACACGCCCGTCGCCGAGGCGCGGACGCTCGTCGGGCCGGAGCGAATCGTCGGGCTTTCCGTCTCGACCGTGGACGAGCTCGGCGACGTCGCAGACGCCGACTACGTCGGAGTGACAGCGTTCGCGACGCCGACGAAGGAGGATGCGGTCGCGGGCGGTTTGGAGCTGCTGCGCCTCGCGGCGCAGTCGCTGACGGTGCAATGGTTCGCGATCGGCGGCATCGACCTCTCCAACGTCGCCGTGGTGACGGCAGCCGGCGCGTCCGGAGTCGCGGTGGTGCGAGCGATCCGGGATGCCGCTGACCCCGAAGCAGCCGCGCGGGAGCTGCGAGCCGCGCTAGATCGGTAGCAGGAGGTCGATCTCGTCGCGGCGGCGGTAGTGCTCGAGGCTCGGCCGGCTCGTGTCCGGCTTTGCCTCGTGTATCAGCTCGTCGAGGGTGGGGCCGATCCGCTCGTAGACCGCGGGCGGCTCACCGCGCAGCCGCGCACGGAGATAGCGAC
>DASXKE010000132.1:0-25658 GCA_036496985.1 Gaiellaceae bacterium
AGGACGTGCAGTGGGGCTGTGTCACGCAGGTCGACGAGCAGGCCTGGAACATCGGGCGCAATGTCGCGCTGACGGCCGGCTGGCCGGTCTCGGTCGCAGGGACGACCGTGGATCGGCAGTGCGGCTCCTCGATGCAGACGAGCTTCAACGCGGCCGCGGCGGTGTGGTCGGGTCAGCTCGACCTTGTCGTCTCGGGCGGCGTCGAGATGATGTCGCGCGTCCCGATGGGCTCGAACAACGGCTCGATGTCGCCGCTCGTCTGGGAGCGCCACGACATCGTGATGCAGGGAATCTCGGCCGAGGAGATCGCGAAGCAGTGGAAGCTGCCGCGCGAGGAGCTCGATCGCATCTCCTACGAGTCGCATCGGCGAGCGGCGCGGGCGATCGACGAGGGTCGCTTCGAGAAGGAGGTCGTCCCGGTCGAGCTCGACGTGCCTGATGCGGACGAGTCGGGCGGCGCCCCAACGCTGACGCGGATCCGTTTTGCGGTCGACGAGGCCGTGCGCCGTGAGACGACGCTCGAGAAGATGGCGGCCCTTCAGCCCGCGTTCATCCCCGAAGGCGTGGTGACGGCCGGAAACTCGTCGCAGATCGTCGACGGCTCCGCTGCCGTGCTCGTCGCCTCGAAGGCGAAGGTGTCGGCGCTCGGCCTCGAGCCGCGCGCGCGCTTCGTCTCGTTCGGCGTGGTGGGAGTCGATCCGCATCTGATGCTGCACGGCAATCCCGAGGCGTCGGCGAAGGCGCTCGGGAAGGCGGGGCTGACCTGGGACGACATCGACGTGATCGAGGTGAACGAGGCCTTCGCCTCCGTCGTCTCGCAGTTCCTCGCGGACACCGGCCTGCAAGAGCGATACGAAGCCGGTGACGTCAACCCGAACGGCGGCGGCATCTCGCTGGGCCATCCGCTCGGCGCGACGGGCGCGCGAATCACGGCGACGCTCGTCTTGGAGCTCGAGCGGAGGAACGCGCGCTACGGACTCGCGACGATGTGCATCGGCTTCGGCCAGGCCATCGCCGCCGTGATCGAGCGCGTCTAGCGGAGCTCACCAGCCGCCGGGGTGATACGAGAGCCGCGTCGGCGGCCAGTACGTGAACATCACCGGGCCGACGAGGCTGCTCCTCGGCACGGCTCCCCACCGGCGTGAGTCACAGGAGTCGGGGCGGTTGTCGCCGAGCATGAAGTACTCGCCCTGCGGCACGTGCCAGGTCCGGCCGAAGTACGTCGTGTCGGCGAGCCGGGCGGAGGGCGAGAGGTAGGGCTCGGGGAGCTTCGTCCACGTGGTCGCTCCGGCGCGGCGGATCAAGATGAACCCGTGGCGGTCCTCCCGGACGGTCTCGCCCGGCAGTCCGATCAACCGCTTGACGAAGGTGGTGCCGCCGTCGCCGGGACCGCAGAGATTCGCTCTGGTCGGTGCCGTGAACACCACGATCTGGCCGCGCTGCGGGCTCCCGAAGTCGTAGGCGAGCCGGTTCACCAGCACGCGGTCGCTCATCGACGCCTCGCAGCCGAATACGGGTCGCGCGCAGTGGAGCGTCCCCTCCATCGAGGAGCTCGGAATCCGATAGGGCTTGGCGACCTTCGCCTGGAACACGAGTACGAACCCGATCGCCACGGCAAAAGTGACCGTCCAGTCGACGATCTTGCGCCACGGAGCAGGAAGCCGGCTCAGCGGATGAAAGCTCACGCCGCCGGGAGAATAGCCCCGCCTCGGGCTCAGTCGTGCCGCGCGAGCCAGTCGCCGACGACCTGCATGTAGCGCTCACGTTCCTCGACGTGGGGCATGTGGGAGGACTCCTCGAACACGACCCACTCCGAGCCTGCGATGCCGTCGAGCAGGACCTGTTGCAGCGCCGGCGTCGCCTCGTCGTGGCGGCCCGAGACGAGGAGCGTCGGGAGGCAGATCTCGTGCAGCCGGTCCTTCGCCTGCCAGTCCTTGCACGACCCGATGATGTGGAACTCGCTCGGCCCGTTCATCGTCCGGTAGACGGTCGGATCCTCGTCGAGGTACTCGAACGACCTCGCGACCTCCGGCGGCCAGGGGATCCGGCAGACGTGGCGGGCGTAGAAGACGAGGCACGCCTCGATGTACTCGGGGTCGTCGTAGGAGCCGGCTTCCTCGTGCCTCGCGAGCGTCGCCTGCACGTCGGCCGGGAGCTGTTCGCGCAGCTTGTTCGCCTCGGTTGCGAAGTCCGCCCACGAGGCAGCGGTGTCCGCGAGGACGAGCGAGCGCAGCCCCGCGGGCTGCGTGAACGCGTACTCCTGGGCGAGAAAGCCGCCCCAGGATTGGCCGAGTACGTGGTGCCGGTCCGCGATCCCGAGCGCCTCGACGAGGTTCTGGAGCTCTCGGACGAAGAGAGCGGGCGTCCAGAACTCGGCGCCGCGGTCCGGGTAATGGGTGCTGCGGCCGCCTCCGACCTGGTCGTAGTGGACGACGGCGCGGGAGCCGGCGAGGTCGGTGAGCGCAAGGAGGTAGTCGTGCGACGCGCCCGGGCCGCCGTGGAGCGCGACGAGTGGCGCGGCGTCTCCGTTGAGGTCGCCCGTCACCCGGTACCAGGTCTCCGCCTCCCCGGCGTCGAGCGGCAGGGTGACCGTGCCCTCGCGTACGTCCACGCGCGTGAGTCTACGTCGACCCGGTTGTCCACACCTTCCACTGCTTCCACAGCTCCTTGCGTCGGAGCCGACCGAGGAGCAGAGTCGAGCAACCCTGGTACCAGCGACACGCACCCGACGCAGGGAGCGGGCACTCTCGGAGGCCGAGGCATACGCGCGCTGCCACGGCCGCCGCGCCCTCAGCCAAGTGCGGGTTGCGGTGGCCACCCCTGAAAGGGACGAGCGACTCCGGACAGCACTCGTGCGCGCGCTGGAGGAGCTCGGTCCCTAACCCGTAGCTCGGTAGGCTCCGCCGCGTGAAGCTCGGAGTCGTGGGTCTGGGGACGATGGGCGCGGGCATCGCGCAACTCGCGGTCGAAGCGGGGATCGAGACCGTCGGGCGCGAGGTGACCAACGAGCTGGGGGAGAGCGCCCGCGGCCGGATCGAGCACTTCCTCTCGCGCAAGGTCGAAAAGGGCCAGATCGACTCGTTCGAGATCGGGCTGCTGACACTGACGACGGAGGTCGGAGACCTCGCCGACTGCGACGTCGTGATCGAGGCCGTCGTCGAGGAGCTCGCTGCCAAGCGGGAACTGTTCGGCGAGCTCGAGAAGGTCTGCCGGTCCGATGCAGTGCTCGCCACGAACACGTCGGCTCTCTCGGTCACGGAGATCGCCGGCGCAACCTCGACGCCCGAGCGCGTCGTGGGGATGCACTTCTTCAACCCCGCGCCGCTGATGCCGCTCGTGGAGATCGTCCGTGCGGAGCGCACCTCGGACGAGGCCTTCGACGCCGCCTATGCGCTCGGTGAGCAGCTGGGCAAGCACCCGATCCGCTGCCACGACACGCCCGGCTTCGTCGTCAACCGCGTCCTGATCCCGCTGCTCAACGACTGCGTGCGCGTCCTCGACGAGGCACGGGTGACGCCGGCAGACCTCGACGCCGGCATGAAGCACGGAGCCGGCTGGCCGATGGGGCCGTGCGAGCTCGTCGACCTCGTCGGAATCGACGTGCACGTGCACGCGAGCGAGGCGCTGTGGGAGAAGCTGCGCGAGCCGAGGATGGCGCCGCCGGCGCGCCTCGTCGCGATGGCGAACGCGGGCTTGCTCGGCCGCAAGAGCGGCCGCGGCTTCTACGAGTACGGCTAGCTCGGAGTAACGCGCGGCGTTTCGGCGGTGAGCAGCTCGAGTCGGAGTGCCTGCAGAACGGCGGACGACGCGTGGGTGAGAAGCCGAGCCGACGCCTCCTCCGAGACGCCGCCGGCGCGTAGTGCCTCCGCCAGCGCCTCGACACGCGCGGCGAGCCTGTCCGCGCGCCGCTGCAACCGATCGTCTGCCATGACAACAAAGCTTCGCGAAAAGCCCGGACGCTCCTTTCCCCGCGGAGTACCCTTGGGGCGCCATGCGCCGTCTCATGCTCACGTGTGTCCTTCTTGCCGGGCTCGCGCTGCCCGCCGTAGCCGCTGCTCGTGCGCACACTGCTCGTGCGCACACAGAGGCGAAGCCCGGCTACCTCGTCGTTCGCAGGGGCGCCGGTGACGGCGGCGTCAACGGCCACCCGATCGTAACCCTCGTCGTGCGGGGATTCGTGCTCGGTAGCGTCAGCTCGCAAGGACAGGCCAAGGTCGACATCTACCAGCTGGCCGGCGAGGCCGCTCCGCAGACGACCAAGGTGTCCAGCACCAAGGTCAGCTGGAACGGCCGCCCCGGACACGAGTACAACGGCAACGGCTTCCGCTTCCGGGCGACGGGCGGGTACTACCGCGTCGTGGTGCGGGGGTTCGGCATCTATCTCTACGTCGGTGGGCAGGGCACGGTGAAGCTCCGTGGCTCCGCGTTCCCCAAGAAGAGTGACGGGAAATACTCAATCGACGGCGGAACCTTCCGCTCGCTGCCGGCGAAGCGGATCACGCGCAAACTAGGCCAGGGGTGACGGAGATGGGAGACGCACAGACGGTCCTCGTCGTCGAGGACGAGCAGGCGATCGCGTCGTTCGTCGCCGCGTATCTCCGCAAGGACGGCTTCACGGTGCAGATCACCGCGAGCGGGCGCGAGGCGTTGACGCTCGTCCAATCCGTCGCGCCCTCGCTCGTCGTCCTCGACCTGATGCTGCTCGACCTCGACGGGCTCGAGGTCTGCAGGCGGATCCGGGAGACGAGCTCCATGCCGGTCCTGATGCTGACCGCGCGCGACGACGACCTCGACAAGATCGCGGGGCTCGAGGTCGGCGCGGACGACTACCTCACGAAGCCGTTCAACCCGCGCGAGCTCGTGGCGCGGGTCAAGGCCATCCTCCGGCGCAGCAACACCGGGCGGACGAAGCCCGACGCCGGGGTCATGCGCCACGGCGACATCGTGCTCGACGCCGGCCGGCGAGAGTGCCACCTCGGCGACAAGGAGATCCGGCTCGCGCCAAAGGAGTTCGATCTCCTCTGGGAGCTACTCGACCATCGGGGCCTCGTTCTGACGCGCGACCAGCTGCTCGAGCGCGTATGGGGCTACACGTTCGCCGGCGACACCCGTACGGTCGACGTCCATGTCCGCCAGCTGAGGCGGAAGCTCGGCGACGACGCGCCGATCGTCACCGTCTGGGGGATCGGCTACAAGGCCGCCCCGGCACCCGCCACCAGCGGGTAGCGCTGTGTTCAGTTCGCTGCGCTTCCGGCTGCCGGCGCTGTTCCTGCTCGGAATCGTGCTCGCCGGGCTCGTCGCCACGGTTATCGCCGTCAGGTTCTTCCAGAGCAACACTCGCGCGCACGCGGCCTCGGAGCTGCGGGCGGAGTCGGCCGGGATCGTGCCGCTCTACTCGCAGAAGGCGGGAGTCGGCCAGGTCTCGCTCAAGAATCTCAACCGGACGCTCGGCGGCGACAGGGTGTTCTGGGTTCCCGCCAAGCCCGGCGGCAAGCTGCTTGCCGGGCCGCTGCCGCCGCTGCCGGCGAGCGTACTGCCGCAAACGCAACCTGTCGCCGGCAAGCCGTTGCCGGCGTTCGACTTCCACGCGCACGGCGGGTCGTTTCTCGGCGTGGCGCAGGCCGTGACGCTTGGCAACAACGACGTCTACGCCGGAAGTCTCATCGTCGCGGAGCCCGAGTCCGCGCTCCGCGCCCGCTGGCTGCAGCTCGCCTGGGAGCTTGCGCTCGCCTTCGGGATCGGGATTCCGGTCGCAGGCGTTCTCGTCGTCTTCCTGGCGCGCCGGATCGCGGAGCCGCTCGAGGCGCTCGCCGCCGCTGCGGACGAAGTCGCCGCGGGCCACTACGACGTGGCGGTGCCGGCGCACACCGGCGGCGGAACCGAGGTCGACCGCCTCGCCGCGCGCTTCGACGAGATGACCGCGCGGCTTGCGGAGTCGGAGCAGCTCTCCCGCAACTTCCTCATGTCGGTCTCGCACGAGCTGCGTACCCCGCTGACCGCGATCCGCGGGCACGTCGCCGCGCTGCGAGAGGGCGTCGTCGAGGACGAGGCCTCGCAGGAGCGGTCGCTCGAGGTCATATCGGAAGAGGCGGTGCGGCTCGAGCGCCTGGTGGGAGACGTCCTCGATCTCGCGAAGCTCGATGCACGCCGCTTCGCACTCCTGCGCGAGGAGGTCGACATGCGCGCGCTCTGCGAACGGGCCTACACGGCGTTCGCCGAGGAGGCACGCGCGCGCGGCATCGAGTACGAGCTCGAGCTCGACGGTGGCGCCGTGCTCATCACCGACGGCGACCGCGTGTTGCAGATCGTGACGAATCTGATCGCGAACGCCCTCCACTGGACGCCGTCGGGCGGCCGAGTCGACCTCGGGCTCGCGGCGACGAATGGGGAGGTGAAGGTCGCGGTCGCGGATACGGGGCCGGGGATCGCGCCTCAGATGGCAGAGCGCATCTTCCGGCCGTTCTGGTCCGGGGACGGCGGCGGCACGGGGCTCGGTCTCGCGATCGCTCGCGAGCTCGCGCTCGCGCTGGGCGGCCGGCTGGAGCTCCACAGCGAGCCCGGCCACGGCAGCCGCTTCGTGCTCGTCCTACCTGTGCCGACCGCTCAGCCTGCGGCTTGATGCTCGTCGAGGCGGTAGACGACCGCGCCGTCGCGCGTCAGTCCCTCCTCGAGCTTCGTCAGCCGCTCCTCCACGCTTCTCCAGCTCGAGGCGATGAGGTCGACGAGCAGGGCGAGGTCGTCGACCCGGGCGTGCCGCTCGGCGAGGATGTCTCCCTCGATTCGCTCGAGGCGGCGGATGGCCTGGTTCGTCAGGCCGCGGACCTCGGCGAGATGGCGGGAGCTCGGCCGGAACTGCTGGCGAAGTCCGTCCTGGATCGCCTCGGGCAGCCCGGCTTCGAACCGGGCCGTGGTCGCGGCGAGCGACTCCACGGCGTGCCGCGCCCGCTCGAGCGTCGCGTCGAACGCCGCGGGATCGGTGCGGCCTGCGGCCGCGTCCTCGATGCGCTGCTGCGCGCGGGCTATGGCTTCCATGTCCACGAACCCGAAGATAGAACTCGCGTCGGATGGACCTTTCCGAGCTCGATTACGAGCTGCCGCCCGAGCTGATCGCCCAGCATCCGGCCGCTCGTCGCGACGGCTCGCGGCTCCTGGTCTACGAGCGGCGGACGGGCGCGGTCCGTCATCGCACCTTCGGCGAGCTCCCGGACGAGCTGCACGGCGAGCTCGTCGTCGTCAACGACACGAAGGTCGTGCCTGCGCGGATTCCAATCGACTCGCCGCGTGGCGAGGTGCTGCTGCTCGAGCGGCGCGAGGACGGAACCTGGGAGGCTCTCGCCCGGCCGACGCGGCGGCTGCGAGCCGGCCGGCGCTACGGGCGGGTCGAGCTGCTCGAGCACCTCGGCGAGGGGCGCTGGCACCTCCGCCTCGACGGAGAGCCGGCCGGAGAGACGCCGCTTCCGCCGTACATCACCGAGCGGCTCGGCGACCCGTCTCGCTACCAGACCGTTTACGCGCGCGAGCCTGGCTCGGCGGCCGCGCCGACCGCCGGGCTGCACTTCACGCCGGAGCTGCTCGCGGCGCTCGACACGGCCCGTGTCACGCTCCACGTCGGCCTCGACACATTCCGGCCGGTCATGGAGGAACGGCTGGAGGAACACCGCATCCACGGCGAGCGCTACCACGTCGAGCCGCAGGACCAGGAGCGGATCCGGGCCGCCGCGCGCGTGCTCGCTGTCGGCACGACGACGGTGCGCGTGCTGGAGACGATCGCGCACGGCGGGCCGCCGGCCGGCCGCACCGAGCTCTTCATCACCCCGGGCTTCGAGTTCCGGCGGGTCGACGCGCTGCTCACGAACTTCCACCTGCCGCGCTCGACCCTGCTCGCGCTCGTGATGGCGTTCGCCGGGGTGGAGGAGACGCGGCGCCTCTACCGGGTCGCGGTCGAGGAGCGCTATCGCTTCTACTCGTTCGGGGACGCCATGCTCGTCCTGTAGCCGAAGGCCGGTCGCTTGTGAAACCATTCCTGCGTTGGGCGAATTGACGATCGGTCGGGGGGCCGTCGACCAGGAGCTGATCGCCTCTGAGTTGACCCGTGCCCGGGAGCGGACGGATTCCCTCCTCGATCCACTGTCGGAGGAGCAGCTGCTCGTGCAGGTGTCTCCGCTCATGTCGCCGCTCGTCTGGGACTTCGCGCACATCGGCTACTTCGAGGAGCTCTGGCTGCTGCGTGAGCTCGGCGGCGAGCCGCCGGTGCGCGCCGAGCACGACGACGTCTACGACGCGTTCGCCCACGAGCGGAGCGAGCGCGGCGAGCTGCCGATGCTGCCGCCCCAGGCCGCGCGCGAGTACGTCGCCGACGTGCGCCGCCGGGTGCTGGCGCAGCTGCCGGGAGTCAGCCTCGACGGCGGCGATCCGTTGCTCGAGGACGGCTTCCTGTTCGGGCTGATCGTCCAGCACGAGCAGCAGCACGTCGAGACGATGACGCAGACGCTGCAGCTCGGCGGCCTGCCCGGTCCGGCGCCGCTGGGGCCGCCACCGGTCACGGCGGAAGGCGACGTGCTCGTCGAAGCGGGGCCGTTCTCGCTCGGGGCCGACCAGGACGCGGTCTGGGCCTACGACAACGAGCTGCCGCAGCACGAGGCGAACTTGCCTGCGTTCCGCATCGACCGGGCTCTCGTCACGAGCTCCGACTGGCTCGCATTCATCGAGGAAGGCGGGTACCGAGACCGGGCGTTGTGGAGCGACGAGGGCTGGGAGTGGCGGACCGCCGAGCAAGCGGAGGCGCCGCTCTACTGGCAGCGCGACGGCGACCGCTGGGTGCTCCGGCGCTTCGATCGCGTGCAGCCGGTCCAGGCCTCCGAGCCGGTGCAGCACGTCAGCTGGTACGAGGCCGATGCCTATGCCCGCTGGGCAGGCAAGCGGCTGCCGAGCGAAGCGGAGTGGGAGAAGGCAGCCCGAGTCGCCGGCTACGAGCTCGAGCACTTGCAGGGCGCCGTCTGGCAATGGACTGCGTCCTTCTTCGACGGCTACCCAGGATTCCGCGCCTTCCCCTATGCGGAGTACTCGGAGGTCTTCTTCGGCGAGGAGTACCGGATGTTGCGCGGCGGCGCCTGGATCACCGATCCGATCGTCGCGCGGACGAGCTTCCGCAACTGGGACTACCCGCAGCGGCGGCAGATCTTCTCCGGCGTTCGGTGTGCGGGCGATGCCTAGCGGCGGCAACGCAGCCACCGAGCCGAGGATCCGGATCGAGCGGCTCCTGGACGAGGTGGATCGCCGCTCGGCGCTGTACGACGAGACGTTCTGGAGCCTGCGTGGGAGCCCGAAGGAGATACCGCCGGTCTGGCTGTACGACGAGCGCGGCTCGCGCCTCTTCGAGCAGATCACGCAGTTGCCCGAGTACTACCCGACCGCCCGCGAGCAGGAAATCCTCACGGCGCACGCGGCGGAGATCGCCGCGGAGACCGCCGCGCGCACGCTCGTCGAGCTCGGCGCGGGGACGTCTGCGAAGACCCGCACTCTGCTCGACGCGCTCCAGGCCAACGGCACGCTGGAGCGGTTCGTCCCGCTCGATGCGAGCGAGGAGGTTCTGCGCGCGAGCGCAGGTGCGATCGCCGACGTCTACCCGATCGGGGTGCACGCGATCGTCGGCGACTTCGAGCGCCATCTCGGAGCAATCCCGCGGGGCGAGAACCGGCTCATCGCCTTCCTGGGCAGCACGATCGGCAACCTCCATCCGGATCGCCGGGCGAGCCTGCTCGCTGCGATCGCCGCCACGCTCGAGGCGAGCGACGCGTTCCTGCTCGGCGTCGACCTCGTCAAGGACCCCGCGCGGATCGAGGCGGCGTACAACGACAGCCAGGGCGTGACCGAGTCCTTCGTGCGCAACGGGCTCGACGCGATCAACCGCGAGCTCCGCGCCGACCTCGACCAGGAGCAGCTCGCCTTCGAGGCGCGCTGGGACGAGCAGCACGAGTGGATGGACATCGGCTTCCGTGCCCGAACGGCGCAGCAGGTCACGTTCGCGGAGCTCGACACCATCGTCCAGCTGGACGAGGGCGAGAAGCTGAGGCTCGAGGTGAGCACGAAGTTCCGGCGCGAGGGAATCGAGCGCGAGCTTGCCGCCGCAGGGATGTGCGCGATCGCCTGGTGGGCCGACGGGGCGGAGGAGTTCGCGCTTCTGCTCGCCACACGTGGCACGTGAGGCCGCGGAGCGCGAACGAGTGGCGTGACTTCTGGCGCGAGGGCGGCGAGCGTGAGCTGGCGGCACGGCTGGACGAGCTCGCGCCGTACAGCGTCCGCATCGCGACCCTCCTCGGCAGCGGCGCACCGTTGCGTGCGCTCGTCGGCGAGTTCGGCCGGATCCGCGAGCACGAGCTCGCGTCGCCGCCCGATCCGGAGCGCGATGCCGAGCTGGCCGGGCGGGTCTACGCCTGGTTCGAGAGCGCAACGCCCTCGCGGTAGACAACTACGCTCGCCGCGTGACCGAGACCTTCACCGTTACGGCCCGCGACGGCGCTGCGCGCGCCGGTGTGTTGCGCACCGCGCATGGCGAGGTGCGGACGCCCGCGTTCATGCCGGTCGGGACGAAGGGGACCGTGAAGTCCCTCGATCCCGGCGAGCTGCAGGCGCTCGGCTCCGAGATCGTCCTCGGCAACACGTACCACCTGCACTTCCGCCCCGGCGAGGAGCTGATCGCTGAGCTCGGCGGGCTGCACAAGTTCATGGGCTGGGACGGCGCGATCCTGACCGACTCCGGCGGCTTCCAGGTCTTCTCGCTCCGCGACACGCTGCTAGCGACCGACGACGACGGCGTCACCTTCCGCTCGGTCTACGACGGCCAGGCGGAACGCTTCACGCCCGAGCTGGCCGCGCGCGTGCAGGAGTTGCTCGGCTCGGACATCGCGATGTGCCTCGACATCTGCTCGCCCGCAGGCGTCGGGCGAGGTGAGCTCGAAGAGGCGGTTCGCCGCACGACTGCGTGGGCCGAGCGCCAGCGCGACCTGCCTCGAGCGCCGGGCCAGCTCCGGTTCGCGATCACGCAGGGCGGCCTCGACCACGAGCTCCGTCAGCGCTCGTCGGAGGAGCTCGTCGCGCTCGACTTCGACGGCTACGCGATCGGAGGCCTCAGCGTCGGCGAGCACCGCGAGCCGATGTTCGAGGCGACGACGCGAGCCGCGGCTCTGCTGCCCGACGACAAGCCGCGCTACTTCATGGGAATCGGCGATCCGGAGGGCGTGCTCGAGGTCATCTCCCGCGGCGTGGACATGTTCGATTGCGTGCTACCGACGCGCACCGCCCGCACGGGGAGTGCGCTCACGCATGAGGGCCGGCTCAACCTTCGCAACGCCCGCTTCGCCCGCGACGACCGGCCGCTCGACGCCGAGTGCTCGTGTCCCGCCTGCTCGCGCTTCAGCCGGGCGTACATCCGCCACCTCGTCAACCAGCAGGAGATCCTCGGATTGCGCCTGCTCAGCCTGCATAATCTGCGCTTCCTGCTCGACCTCGTCGCGGCGGCGCGACTGGCGATCGAGCGCGGCGAGTTCCTCACGTGGAAGGACGAGGCGCTCCGACGAGCGAAAGGAACCGGCGAATGATCATCGGAGCGAGCAACAGCAGTAGTGGCTTCATCTTCATCGTCGTCCTCGCGGTCCTGGTCGTTTGGCTGCTCTTCGTCCGGCCGCAGCGGAAGAAGCAGACGCAGCAGCAGCAGATGGTCAGTGAGCTGCGGATCGGCGACGAGGTGCTCACCGCGGGTGGGATCTACGGCACGATCACCGAGATCGAAGACGACCAGATCACGGTCGAGATCGCCCGGCAGACCCAGGTGCGCGTCGCTCGGCGGGCGATCGCAGGCGTGCTGACCGAGCCCGAGCCCGAAGATGTGGAGTCAGACGAGGCCGAGGAGCCCGCAGCGGACGCGGAGGAGAGCTCCGAGAACGCCACTGACACGACTGGGCCAATCGAAGCCGCGGAGCCTTCGGACGGGGAGACGCGCGGCTAACCTGTCCGCGATCTTGAAGGATCCAGCGTGAAAGAGCGTCGCAACTACCTCCTCCTGATGGGCGCGATCGCCGCCGCCCTGGTCGGTGCGTTGCTGCTCGCCATCCCGGGCTCGCCGATCTACCAGAAGCCGGTGCTCGGCCTCGACCTGCAGGGC
Source organism: Gaiellaceae bacterium (assembly GCA_036496985.1). GTDB lineage: Bacteria > Actinomycetota > Thermoleophilia > Gaiellales > Gaiellaceae > Palsa-739. Next base: position 12,161 of record DASXKE010000132.1, read on the forward strand.
GGAGTCGAGGTCGTCCTGCGCGCGATCCCGGAGAAAGGCCAGACGGTCAACACGGCCCAGATGCAAACGGCTCAGAGCATCATCGAGAACCGCGTCAACGGCATCGGTGTCACCTCGCCGAACGTCGCGATCCAGGGCAACAACGAGATCGTGATCCAGCTCGCCGGCGTCAGCGATCCGGCCAAGGCCGCCCAGGTTGTCGGCACGACCGGCAATCTCCAGCTGTTCGACTTCGAACCGAGCCTCGCCGCGCCGACCGTGCAGGGAAACCAGCAGCCGGCGCCGTTCCCGTCGCTCTACAAGTTGCTCACGGATACGACGGTGGCGAAGGCAGCGAGCAAGGGCTCGCCCGAGGCCTACTACCTCGCGAAGACCGTCAAGAAGCCCGTCAAGACCAAGGTCAAGGGCAAGAAGGTCACGAAGACGCAGACCTTCCAGGAGATCGTGCAAGGCCCGACCTCGAATCTCAAGCAACTGCTGCTCCCGTACAAGAACGGGAAGCAGCCGAAGGACACCACGGTTCTGAAGGTGCCTTCGGGTCTCCAGGCGATCTACTGCACGGCGACCGCCACCAACGGGTGCCCCGGCGCCGGCCAGAACGGAACCTCGCAGAACGGTAAGTACTGGTACCTGTTCAAGCTGCCGCCGGCGCTGACGGGGAAGGATCTCGTCGAGTCGGGAATCACCGCCGACGTCGACCAGAACACCGGCTCGCCGATCGTGACGCTCCAGTTCACGCACCACGGCTCCGACGAGTTCAAGAGGATCACCGAGGCGGAGTTCAACCGCGGCCGCGTCAACGCCGGCCAGGCCGGCCAGCTGAACACGAAGGACCAGAACACGATCGCGACGTATGCCGGGCACAACGCGATCGTCCTGGACGGCCGTCTCGTCGAGACGCCGTACATCGACTACACCGACAACCAGCTCTCCCAGGGCATCGTCGGCAACGCGCAGATCTCCGAGCCGACGTCGAAGGCTGCGAAGCAGACCGCGCTCGTGCTCCAGAGCGGCTCGCTCCCGTACACGTTCCAGCAGATCGAGAGCACCACCGTCACGGCGACGCTCGGCAAGGCCTCGCTCCACCAGGCGATCCTCGCCGCGGCCGCCGGCCTGCTCATCGTCGCCCTCTTCCTGCTCGTGCTCTACCGCTTCCTCGGCCTCGTCGCGGTCTTCGGCCTTGTGATCTACGGGCTCCTCTACTACGCGGCGATCCTGCTCTTCAACGTGACGCTGACGCTGCCGGGCTTCGCCGGCATGATCCTCACGATCGGCGTTGCGGCCGACGCGAACGTCGTCGTGTTCGAACGCATCAAAGAAGAGGTGCGCGCCGGGCGCTCGGTCCGAGCAGCGATCGCGGCCGGTTACGGGAAGGGCTTCCACACGATTCTCGACGCGAACGTCGTGACCGTGATCACGGCCATGGTCATCTTCCTCATCGCGGTCGCGGACGTGAAGGGCTTCGCGCTGATGCTCCTCATCGGCACGGTGATCTCGCTGATCACCGCGGTTTTCGCGACGCGCGCGATGCTCGGCCTGCTCAGCGGCTTCAAGTGGTTCGACAACCCGCGCTTCATGGGCGCGGAGGGGCAGCAGACCGCGAAGTGGCTGCAGATCGACTTCATGGGCAAGCGCAAGCTGTGGTTCGCGCTCTCGGGAGTCGTGATCCTCGCCGGCATCGTCTCGCTCGGCGTGCGCGGCCTCAACCTCGGCATCGACTTCAGGGGCGGCTCACAGATCACGTTCAGCACCGCGCAGCCGGCGTCGACCGGGACGGTGCAGAAGTTCATGGAGCAGAACGGCCAGCCGGACGCCATCGTCCAGGGAACCGGCAAGCCCGTCGACGGCAAGTTCGTGGACTGGCAGGTCCGGGCGAACACGCTCAAGGCCGGCGAGCAGCGGACCCTGACCCAGTCGCTGAAGAGCAACCTGGGAGCCCTCAAGACGGGGGTGAAGAACGTCTCGGGGACGTTCGGGCACCAGATCGCTGTCGACGCGATCTACGGGATCATCGTCTCGCTGCTGCTGATCACGATCTATATCGCGATCAGGTTCGACCGGAAGTTCGCGATGCCGGTGATCCTCGCGATGCTGCACGACATTCTCGTTACCGTCGGCGTGTACTCGATCTCGGGGCGGGAGGTCTCCGTTGCCACCGTTGCGGCCGTCCTGACGGTGCTCGGTTACTCGATCTACGACACGATCATCATCTTCGACCGCGTGCGCGAGAACATCCCGCTGATGCGCCGCTCGCCGTTCGCGACGATCGCCAACGTGTCGCTGTGGGAGACGATCAGGCGCTCCCTGGCCACGACGTTCATCACGCTGCTGCCGATCATCTGCCTCTACATCCTCGGCGGCGCGGAACTCAAGGACTTCGCCTTCGCGCTCATCGTCGGCGTAACGTCGGGTGCCTACTCCTCGATCTTCTTCGCCGCTCCGATCCTCACGATCTGGAAGGAGCGCGAGCCCGAGTACGCACGGCGCAAGGTCCAGGCCGAGGCCGGCGCCCTGACCGGGGTCGGCGACGTCTCGAGCGCGGGCACGGTCGTCACCGGCACGGCAGCTTTGATGGCTTCGGAGGAGGCGCTCAGCGCCGAGCCCACGCCTGAGCTCGTCGACGTCGCGACCGCCACTCCGTCGGAGCCCGCGGCGCAGGCACGGCGCGAGAAGCGTCGCCAGCGGCGACGCTCGAGGCCTCATGGCCGCGCGCGGTAGCAGCCACCTGCTCCTCGACACCCTCGAGGAGCTCGTCGCCGAGCTGCCAAGCCGCGTGCGCGGCAGCCGCGAGCGATTTTCGGAGGGAGCGCTCGCGGCGCTGCGCGCCGTCACCGACGAGCTCAACCTCGTGACCCGCGACGAGCTCGACGAGCTCGAGCTCAGGGTCGCGCAGCTCGAGCACCGGTTGCGACTCCTCGAAGGCCCGCCGAACCTGCCGCCGGCTGCCTAGCCGGAACGCCTGAACCGGTTGCCCGTTGCGGCGAGGAAGGTCTCGGCGTCGTAGACGATGAACGCGCACACCGCCGCGAGCGGGAGCTCGGCGAAAGCGGCCTCGGCGATGGCTTCCCACATCTCGCCGCCGGGGTGCGAGGTGACGATGTCGAACCAGGCGTCGCAAAGAAGCATCGTCCCCGTCACAGCCGCGAGCGGCACGAGCCATTGCGAGCCGCGGAAGGCGGCCCAGGCCGTCGCCGCGAAGGACATGGCGAGCGCGATGTCGAAGCCGACCCAGGCGAGGTCGTAGTGGAATGTCAGGTGCCGCGACGGGAGCGTGAACGTGAGGAAGAGCGTCCAGGGGATGAGAAAGACGGCGACGAGGCCGAGCAGAAGAACCATCCAGCGTGGTAGCGGGATCCGCATGCCTTGCCGGTCGAGGCTTTCTCCCGAATCCCTCATGAGCACGTTGTACCCTGGGCGCGTGAGGCTGAGTCCACCTAGGGCAGAGAAGCTGCTCGCGTGGGCCGCCGCGTTGGTGGGGTTGATCGGGCTCGTTTCGGCGCTGACCCCGGAGATGGCGGACCGCGTTCGGATCGTGCACGGCGTTCTGCCGCCGGGCTGGCCGGAGGCAGCGCGCATCCTGACGGTCTCCTTCGGGATCGGGCTGATCTGGCTTGCGCGCTCGCTCGCGCGGCGTCGCCGTCGCGCGTGGCAGCTCGCCGTGGCCGTAGTCGTCGCCTCGGCGGTCGCGCATCTCGCGAAGGGGCTCGACTTCGAGGAGGCGGCGATCTCATTGCTGCTGCTCTTCGCGCTACTCCGCTGGCGTGGACGCTTCGACGTACCCGGCGACCCGGCGAGCGTCCGGCCGCTGCTCGGCCTCGGCGCGGCCCTGGCCGCCATCGCAACGGTCGCCGGCGGGGCGGAGCTCCGCGGCGTCGACCTCTCGCCGCGCACCGGCGACGCGCTGCTCGGCCTCAGCGTCGTCTTCGGCTTCGTAGCCCTCTACTTCTGGCTGCGGCCGTTCGGATACGCCGTTGCGCAGACCGTGGGGGAGCGGCGGGTTGCGCGGGCGCTGGTCGAGACGTACGGCAGCGACAGCCTTTCCTTCTTTGCCCTGCGCCGCGACAAGAGCTACCTCTTCTCGCCGTCCCGCAGTTCCTTCCTTGCCTATCGCGTCGTGGCCGGCACGGCTCTCGTCAGCGGCGATCCCGTCGGTGACGACGCCGAGATCGACCTCCTGCTCGCCGAGCTGCGCCGGATCGTGCGCGCGCACGGATGGCGGATGGCGGTCGTCGGCGCGTCCGAGGAGCATCTCGACCGCTACCGCGCGCTCGGCCTGAAGCCGATCTCGATGGGCGAGGAGGCGGTGATGCGGCCGCAGGAGTTCTCGCTCGAAGGGCGGGCGATCCGCAAGGTGCGCCAGTCGGTCTCGCGGCTCCGCAAGGCCGGCTACTCGTTCCGCGTCGTCGCAGCTGAGGAGGTCGGCCCGCCACTCGAGGCCGAGCTCGAGTCCGTCTCCGCGGCGTGGCGCGGCGGTCAGCCAGAACGGGGCTTCTCGATGGCGATCGACGACCTGCACATTCCCGGCACGGTGCTCGCTCTCGCCGAGGATCCGGACGGACGAATCGGCGGCTTCCTCCATCTCGCGCCGTCGCCGCAGGCTGGGAGCGTCGGCGGCGGTGGCGGGTGGTCGCTCAGCGCGATGCGCCGCCGTCCCGACGCCCCGAACGGCCTTACGGAGTTCCTCGTCGTCGAGACGCTCGCCTGGGCGCGGGACATGGGCTCGAGCGAGCTTTCGCTCAACTTCTGTGCCCTCACCGACTTCCTGGCGCCCGAGCGGGTGCGGACGCCGGTGCGCAAGGTCGTCCGGCGCGGAATCCTGCTCGCCGACAACGTCTTCCAGCTGGAGCGGCTCTACTCGTTCAATCGCAAGTTCTTCCCGGAATGGCGCCCGCGTTACCTCTGCGTCGAGCGCTTCACCGATCTCCCGGCGGTGGGGCTCGCCTATCTCCACGCCGAGTCGCTGCTCGTTCCGCCGGGACCGTGGACGCGGAGGCGCGAATCCCGCCGCCGTCTGGCCGCCGGCAGGCGCGCCGCGTAGCCTTTCCGGAGTGAGCACGACCCGCAGCATCGGGCGCCTGTCGGAGATCGCGCAGGTCATGGTGCGCCACGGCTTCGGGTACTTCCTCGAGGCGCACAAGCTCAGCGACCTCCTGCCGGGCCGTTCGGCGGAGGAGCGGCTGGCCAGCGCAGCGGCCGAGCAAGGAGCGTCGTCGGCTCGCGGCCAGCACCTGCGAGACGTGCTCGACGAGCTCGGGCCAACCTTCGTGAAGTTCGGCCAGCTCCTCTCGACGCGGCCCGACGTCGTCCCGCCCGACATCATCGTCGAGCTGCGCGGCCTCCAGGACGACGTGCGGCCGTTCCCATTCGAGCAGGCCGAGCGCGTGATCGAGGAGGAGCTCGGCAACACCCTCGAGCGGTTGTTCCTCGACTTCGAGCCACAGCCCGTTGCGGCCGCGTCGATCGGTCAGGTGCATCGCGCCACGCTTCCGAACGGCCGCCGGGTCGCGGTCAAGGTGCAGCGACCAGGCGCACCGCGCCAGATCGAGGCCGACCTCGGCCTTCTCTACCAGGCTGCGCGCCTGGCCCGCGAGCGGATCCGCGCGTTCGACTTCGTCGACACGCGCCAGCTGGTGGACGAGTTCGCCCGCTCGATCCGGAAAGAGCTCGATTACCGGCAGGAAGCGCGCAACGCGCAGAACTTCCACCGCCACTTCGCCGGAGATCCGCACGTCCGCGTCCCCAAGGTCTACTGGCAGTACACGCGCCCGCGTGTGCTGACGCTCGAATGGATCGACGGGATCCAGCTCGCCGACGTCGACCTGCTGACCGCGACGATCGAGGAGCGCCGCGAGCTCGCGTATCGGATCACCGACGCCTGGATGGCGATGATCTTCCGCCACGGCTTCTTCCACGGCGACCCGCACCCGGCGAACATCCTCGTGCCGGCCGAGGCGGGGACGATCGGGCTGGTCGACTTCGGCGCGGTCGGAACGCTCACCGATGACGACATGTCGAAGTTGACCGGCCTCTTCATCGACGCCGCGAACGAGAACATCGACCAGCTCCCGAAGCGCCTCGCGGACCTCGGCGTGCGCTACCCGAAGGAGCGGGAGGGAGAGTTCCTCGCCGAGATCCGGGAGCTCTACTTCCGCTATTACGGCGCGAGCCTCAACGAGATCGACCCGGTCCAGGTCATCCGCGAGGGGTTCCAGCTCATCTACGCGATGAACCTCCATCTGCCGTCGCGGTTCCTTCTGCTCGACCGCACGATCGCGACCCTCGGGTCGGTCGGGACCGAGCTCTATCCGGACTTCAACGTCTTCGAGGTGGCGCGTCCGTACGCCCGAGACCTGATGCTCGAGCGGTTCCGGCCCGACCGGGTCGCCCGTCGCGCGCGCAAGGAGGCGATCAGCTACGCCCGCGTGCTCGCCGAGGCGCCGCACCAGTTCCACGACTTCATGGAGGAGATCCGCGACGGGCAGATCGAGGTCGGCTTCGTGCACAAGGGGCTCGACGATTTGCTGGCGAAGTTCGACACGCTGACGAACCGGCTCGTGGTTGCGCTCATCGTGGTGGGCGGCCTGATCGGTTCGAGCATGATCGGGGCCTTCAGCACGGGCGGCCCGCAAGTCTTCGGCGTGAACGTCATCTCGATCGTCGGCTTCGCCCTCTCGGCCGTGATGGGGATCTGGTTGCTGTGGGGCGTGGTCCGCTCGGGCCGGCTGTAGCGCGATTCGTGACGCTTTAGCGCGAAAGGACATCTGGCGGAGTGCGCTCGCGGCACCTAGCCTCGGTGTCATGACCGCGTTGTTGCTCGCCGAGCCGGAAGCGAACGTTCGCGGGTTCCTCGAGCGCCAGCTGCGCAGCGACGGCTTCGACGTCGTGGCGTGCGAGCGGGCCGAGCAGCTGCCGCGCGCGGCGGATCCCGACGTCCTCGTGCTGGGAGACGCCGATGCACTCGACCGCGGCGTCGTTCCCGACTGTCCGGTGATCGTGCTTGGCGGCGCAGACTCAGCGGCTCGGGTGCGTGCCTTGGCGCGAGCCGACGACTGCCTGCCGCGCCCGTTCGTCTACGAGGAGCTGCTCGCGCGGATCCATGCGCTCCTGCGGCGCTGTCCCCCGCGCGTCGAGTTGACGGAGGTCGGCCCGCTCGCGATCGACCGCGCTGCGCGTCGCGTCACCGTTCTCGGGCGGGAGGTCGAGCTGTCGGCGAAGGAGTACGCGCTCCTCGTCAAGCTTGCGTCCGACCCGGACCGGGTCTTCACGCGTGAGCAGCTGTTGCGCGACGTCTGGGGCTTCCGTACCTATGTGCCGACGAGGACGCTGGAGTCACACGCCTCCCGCGTTCGCCGGAAGCTCGCTGCAGTCGGCCTGGCCGGCTGGATCGTGAACGTGTGGGGCGTGGGCTACAGGCTCCGTCACCTCGCGACCTCAACCTGACTACCCCTGGCGAGTTATCGGGATTTCGCCGCTGAAGATCGATAAGAGACCGTGGGCTTCTGACGCACACGACGGCTCTGCGGCGGAGGAGGGAGTGGGATGGCGACGGAGACCGTCAACTACCGCAGAGAACGGCTGACGCGCGGTTGGCTCGATCTCTGCGAAGACGCCGAAACCGGAGCGTGGCGTCTCGCCTGGGCTCCGGATTCCGGCGAACCCGATTGGCCGGGGCACACGTACGCGCCGGAAGACGACGACCTACCGAGCGACTATCCGGAGCCTTCCGACTCTGACGCGCTAGTCGAGTGGGGACGAAAGCACTTCGGCCCGTGACTTCGGAGTGGGGCGTGGGCTAGGAGGGTTTGGCCAAGGCCAGGCTGAGCCGTCGAGCGCCCCTCTGCCAAACCCTCCTAGAGCAGCGCGCCTTCCAGCCGGAGCAGCCACTCCTTGCGATCGAGCCCGCCGCCATAACCGGTGAGGCTGCCGTTCGCGCCCACCACGCGGTGGCACGGCAGGACGATTGGCAGCGGGTTCCGGTTCATCACTGTGCCCACGGCCCGCGCGGCGCGCGGAGCGCCCACCTGGGCGGCAAGCGTCCCGTACGTCGTGGTGTGTCCGTACTCGACCCGGTTCAGCTCCTCGAGCACACGCCGGTGGAACTCCGGCGTGGCGCGGAGGTCGAGCTCCAGGTCGAAGGCGTGCCGGCGTCCGTCGAAGTACTCGTCCAGCTCGCGGCGCACGCCGTCGAGCGCGTTCGGCGCGCGCAGGACGCGCGACCCGAACTGCCGGGCCAGTCGGTCGAGCTCCGCCTCGGGTTCGGGGTCGAAGCTCACGCGGCAGAGGCCGAGATCCGAGACGCCGACGAGGAGCGGCCCGACGGGTGTGTCGTCGAGGACGTCGTACGCGACGTCGAGCTCGCCCGATACGACCGCCGCAGCGCGGAACCGCTCGTCGAGGACAGTGGGGACTCCGGTCATGACTGCTCCTTCTCCTTCCGCAGCCGCCGCACGCCGGTGGAGGCCGCTTGCCGCGCCGCCTGCTCGTTCGAGCCCAGGGCGGCGGCGATGGTGTCGTAGTCGAGGTCGTAGCCGTAGCGGAGGACGACCGCGGCGCGCTCCTTCGGCGGCAGACCGTCGGTCAGCGGTGCGAGCTCTTCGACTGCAGGCCGCTCGTCCTCGCCGGCCGGCTCGACGAACAACTCGATCGTTGGCCGCTCGCGCCGGGCAGCGTCGACGACCGCGTTGGAGGCGATCGTCAACACCCACGCACGCAGCTGCTCGCCGTGCTCCAGCCGCCCGTAGGCGCGTAGCGCCCGCAGGAACGTCTCCTGGAAGAGGTCGTCGGCTCGGTCGCGACCTGCGCGTTTACGGAGGAACGCGAGCACCTCGCCCTTGTGCGAGTCGTAGAACCGTTCGAAGGGAGGGACTCCGTTCACCATCGAATGAAACGTAGTCGGGGGTCAAGATGTGAGATATGCAGGTCGCAGTCGTCGGTCACGTCGAGTGGGTCGAGAAACGTGGGGCAACCCATGGTTCCCCCACGAGCCCCGTCCTTCGGACGAGCAGATGAACGTCGCAGTCGTCGGCCACGTCGAGTGGGTCGAGTTCGCGCGCGTCGATCACGCACCCGCCCCGGGCGAGATCGTGCACGCGCTCGAGACGTGGGAGGAGCCCGCGGGCGGCGGCGCTGTCGCAGCGGTTCAGCTCGCCAACCTCGCCGGCTCCTGCCTCTTCTTCACCGCGCTCGCCGACGACGACCTCGGCCGCCGCTCGCGGGAGGAGCTCGAGGCCCACGGCGTCACTGTCCACGCGGGCACCGTGCCCGGAGCACACCGCCGGGCGCTCACGCACGTCGACGAGGACGGCGAGCGGACGATCACCGTGCTCGGCGACAAGCTCCGGCCTTCGGGCGAGGACGGCTCGTTGCCGTGGGAGGAGCTGCGCCGCTGCGACGCCGTCTTCTTCGTGAGCGGCGATGTTGCCGCTCTACGCGCGGCACGCTATTCGCCCGTGCTCGTCGCTACATCCCGCGAGCTCGCGACGTTGCGCCGAGCGGACGTGCACGTGGACGTGCTGGTCGGGAGCGGGGAGGACGCTGCGGAGCGGTTCGAGACCGGCGAGCTCGATCCCGAGCCGCCGATCGTCGTCACGACCGCCGGCCACCTCGGCGGCTGGATCCGTCCCGGCGGCCCGTTCCGCGCCGCACCGCTTCCCGGGCCGGTATCCGACGCGTACGGCTGCGGCGACTGCTTCGCAGCGGGCCTCACGTACGGGCTCGCGCTCGGCAAGCCGGTCGACGAAGCGGTCGCACTCGGGGCGCAATGTGGGGCGGCTGTCCTCACCGGCCGCGGCGCCTACGGGCACTACCTCGCCGATCCGCCCTAAAGAAAAAAGGGTTTCAGCCCTGGACAGGTGGGTCATAGTGGGATAAAGTGGGGCGCAGTGGATCGACTTGGGCGGATCAGGGAGAGCGGCCCACAATGCTCCTAGGCGAGTACGAGCACACCATCGACGACAAGAACCGCGTAACACTTCCGGCGAAGTTTCGGCAGTCCTTCGACGACGGTTGCGTCGTCACTCGCGGTCTCGACGGGTGCATCTACGTCTGGACGCCGGACGCGTTCGGGCACTACCGCGACTCGCAGCTCGCCACGCTCCACCCGCTCAGCCAGCAGGGCAGGCGAATGCACCGACACTTCTTCTCCGGGGCGAGCGAGTCCGCGCTGGACAAGCAAGGTCGCGTGAGCATCCCGCCGGCGCTGCTCGTGCACGCGAAGCTCGGCCGCGACGTCGTCGTCGCCGGGGTCAACGACCACCTCGAAATCTGGGACCGCGCCGCCTGGCAGCGCGAGCTCGCCGAGGTCGAAGGGAGTGCTGAGGATGTTGCCGAACGTCTTGCAGCCCAGGGAAGCTGACCACGTCCCCGTCCTTGCCGAGGAGGTGAGGGCCAGTCTCGCCGTCGAGCCGGGTGAGACGGTCATCGACGCGACGTTCGGCGCCGGCGGCCACGCCGCGATCCTGGCGGCCGGGCTGCGGGGCAAGGGAAAGCTGATCGCGGTCGACCGCGACCCGACGGCGCGGACGTACTTCGAGCAGCTCACGAAGCGGTCGCCCGTCAATGCCCGGCTCCTGCGCGGCGACTTCGGCGTTGTCTTGCCGCAGCTCGCCGGAAACGGCGTCCGTGCCGACGCGATCCTGCTCGATCTCGGTGTCTCCTCGATGCAACTCGACCGCCCGGAGCGCGGCTTCTCGTACGCCGCCGATGCGCCGCTCGACATGCGGATGGATCCGAGCCAGGAGGAGAGCGCGAGCGATCTCGTCAACACGTGGAGCGAGCGCGACCTCGTGAGGATCTTCCGCAGCTACGGCGAGGAGCGGTACGCGAAGCAGATCGCACGGGCGATCGTGCGCCGGCGCCGCGAGCAGCCGTTCGAGCGGACCGGCGAGCTCGTCGACACGATCAAAGCCTCGATCCCGGCTCCGGCACGCTTCGGGGACGGACACCCCGCCAAGCGCGTCTTCCAGGCGTTGCGCATCGCGGTCAACGACGAGCTCGACTCGCTCGCCGCGGCGCTGCCGGCGGCGCTCGAGATGCTGCGGCCGGGCGGTCGTCTCGCCGTCATCTCCTTCCACTCGCTCGAGGACCGGATCGTGAAGCGGTTCCTTCGCGAGCGCGAGCGCGGCTGCACCTGCCCGCCTGATTTCCCCGTCTGCGTCTGCGGGCATGAGCCGGAGCTTCGCGCGCTGCAGCGGCGGCCGATTCGTCCCGGCCAGGCAGAGCTCGCAGCGAACCCGCGTTCCGCGTCGGCGCGTTTGCGCGCAGCGGTCAAGACCGGGGCCGAGGAGGATTGATGGCGGCCGTCGACTGGTTCGCGCACGCAGCCGAGATCGCCGAGCCGTCACCAGTGCGGCGGCGGCCCGCGCGCAGCACACCGAAGCGCGCCGCCGCGCCCACGCGCTCGCGGCGCAAGCCCGCCCAGCGCCGCGTCCGCGCCCACATCGTCTGGATGGTCCTCTTCGCGCTGCTCCTCGCCGGGGTCGTCGCGGTGAACGTGGCCGTACTGCGGGCGCACGTAGCTGTCTCGAAGCTCGACGAGAAGCGCGCGCAGCTCCAGGCTCGGAACCAGGCGCTCGCCTCCGAGCTCTCTCAGGCAAGCTCGGCGCCGCAAATCGAGCGGGCGGCGCGCCGGCTCGGCCTCGTTCAGGCCTCGGCCGGGAACACGTCGTACACCGACCTCACGGCGCCGCGCCGGTGAAGACGCGCGTCGTCAACTCGCGGCTCCGCCTTCTTCTGCTCGTCATCTTCCTTACGTTCGCCGCTCTCTTTGCGCGCGCTGCGTGGCTGCAGACGGTCCGCGCATCGACGCTTACCGCACTGGCGCAGTTGCAGACGAAGTTCGACCTCACGCTCCCCGCGAGCCGCGGCACGATCTACGACCGGAACGGCGTGTCGCTCGCGATCGGCGAGGAGGCGACCGACGTGATCGCCGATCCGATGCAGATCGCCGATCCGCGACACGAGGCACGCGTCGCCGCGAAGGTGCTGGGGATCCCGCTGCGCCCGCTGTACCGGGAGCTGGCGGACAAGAGCCGCGGCTTTGTCTACGTCGCGCGCAAAGCGGAGCCGAAGAAGGCGGCGGCGCTCTCGAAGCGCGGCCTGACGGGCTTCACCTTCGAGTCCGACGAGAAGCGCGTGTACCCGCAGGGAACGGTCGCTGCGCCGGTGCTCGGCTACGCGGGCCTCGACAACACCGGCCTCGCGGGTCTCGAGGAGGAGCTGAACAAGCAAGTCGCGGGAACCCCGGGACGAGCCACCGTGGTGCGCGACGCGACAGGCCAGGCCGTCAACACGATCCAGGAGCGCCCGGCCCACAACGGCCGCAGCGTCTTCCTCACGCTCGACAGCCACATCCAGGCGAACGCCGAGCAGGTGCTCGAGCAGACCGTCCGCGAATGGCACGCGAAGGACGCGACAGCGATCGTGCTCGATCCACACACCGGCGCGATCCTCGCCATGGCCCAGGAGCCCGGGTTCAACGAGAACGATTACCCGGCGGCGGTCGCTCATGGCCTGGCGATCGACCATGCGGTGGGCGACGCCTTCGAGCCGGGTTCCGTCTTCAAGGTCGTGACGATCGGCGGCGCGCTCTCGCAGCACGACATCACGCCGAGCACGAAGTTCCAGGTCCCCGGCTCCCTCCAGGTCTCGGATCGGGTGATCCACGACGCAGAGCCCCACGGAACCGAGACGCTGCAGGTCCGGCAGATCCTCCAGCGCTCCTCGAACATCGGGACGGACATGATCGCCGCGCGCTACCTCGGCGAATCCGGCCTGAAAAAGTGGATGGCGCGCTTCGGCTTCGGCCGGCTTACCGGCATCGACCTCCCCGGTGAGAGCTCCGGCATCCTGCCTTCGTACTGGTCGGGGTCGACGATCGGCACCGTTCCGATCGGACAGGGCGTCTCGGTCACCTCCGTCCAGCTCGCCTCGGTCTACGCAGCCATTGCGAACAACGGCCAGTGGATCCAGCCGCACCTCGTCGATCACGTCGTCGGCGAGCCCTCACCGAAGCTGCACCGGCGGAGGATCCTCGCCCCGGCCGTCGACCGGCAGCTCCGGACGATGCTGAAGGGCGTCGTTTCGGATCAGGGAACGGCCGAGCTCGCCGCGATTCCCGGCTACACCGTGGCCGGCAAGACGGGGACGGCGCAGAAGCCGGGGCCGAACGGCTACATCCCGGGCGCGTACGTCGCCACGTTCGTCGGCATGGTTCCCGCGTCGAACCCCGGCCTCGTCGTGCTCGTGAGCGTCGACGAGCCGCACGGCCAGATCTACGGCGGCACCGTCGCCGCGCCGGCCTTCGAGCAGATCGCCTCCTTCGACCTCCAGTACCTCGAGGTTCCGCCGAACCTGCGGCTCAGGTAGGCGGATCCCGCCCCGGTACACTCGCGGCCGAGATGGATCTGGAGCGCCTCGTCTCAGCGCTCGAGCCGGTGGAGGTGCTCGGACGCCCCGCGGTCGAGGTCCTGGATCTCGCCTACGACGCCCGTGCCGTGGC
>DASXKE010000133.1:0-1981 GCA_036496985.1 Gaiellaceae bacterium
CAGCGCCTCGCAGGCGTCCTCGACGATCGGCAGCGAGAGCCGCTCGAACGCGACCATGTCCGCCGGGTAGCCGAACGTGTGCACGGGTAGCAGCGCCGCGGTGCGCTCGGTGACGGCGGCGGCAGCCGCGTCGGGATCGAGATTCAACGTGACCGGGTCGATGTCGGCGAACACCGGCCGGGCGCCCTCGTAGATCGCGACGTTGGCGCTGGCGACGAACGAGAACGGGGTCGTGACGACCTCCGCGCCGGCGGACACGCCGACCGCCCGCAGGGCCAGATGCAGCCCGGCGGTGCCCGACGAGACGGCGCTCGCATACCGAGCGCCGACCCGATCGGCGAAGGCGCGCTCGAACTGCGCCAGCCGCGGCCCCAGCGACAGCCGTCCGGAGCGGAGCACGTCGAGGACCAACTCCTCCTCCCGGGGGCCGATGACCGGCCTGGCGAGCGGTATCGGCTCTTCCTCCGGCCTCGCTGGGCCGGAGGAAGAAGAAGCGCCGTTCACGACGTCGTGCCCGCCGCGTCGGGGCTGGCGCGTCGACGGTCGGGCTGCTGCATTCCGTGCTCGAGCGAGTCGACCAACGCCTCCCACGACGCCTCGATGACGTTCTCCGAGACCCCGATCGCCCCCCACTCGGACGCCCCGTCGGAGGAGTCGAGCAGGACGCGCGTGATCGCCTGCGTCCCCTTGGAGCTGTCGAGGATGCGAACCTTGAAGTTGACCAGCTCGATGTCGGCAAGCTGAGGGTAGATCTCGACGAGGGCCGCGCGCAGCGCCTTGTCGAGCGCGTTCACCGGGCCGTTCCCCTCCGCGGTCCGCACGTAGCGCTCGCCGTCGGGGCCAGGCGGAGCCCAGATCTTGATCGTCGCCTCGGTTTCCACGCGACCGTCGGCGCGCTTCTCGACGATCGTGCGCCACGATTCGAGCAGGAACAGCGGCTCATACTCGCCGGTCTCCTTCCGCAACAGCAGCTCGAAGGAGCCGTCAGCCGCCTCGTAGTGGTAGCCGCGGTGCTCGCGGTCCTTGACCTCCTCGAGCACTCGAACGGCGGTCGCGTCGTCGACCGTGATGCCGGCGTGGGTCGCGCGGGCGAGCACGGTCCCCTTGCCGGACAGCTCCGAGACGAGCACCTCGCGGTCGTTTCCGACGACCAATGGGTCGACGTGCTCGAACGTCGTCGGGTCGGCGTTGACGCCGGCCACGTGCATGCCGCCCTTGTGAGCGAAGGCATTGCGCCCGACGTACGGCTGGTCGGGATCGGGGACGAAGTTCAGCAGCTCGTCGAAGAAGTGCGCGGCACCGGTCAGCGACGCCAGCTGCTCGGCAGTCACGCACTCGCGGCCGAGCTTGAGCTGAAGGTTGGGGATGATCGTGACGAGGTTGGCGTTGCCGCACCGCTCGCCGTAGCCGTTCATCGTCCCCTGGACGTGGTTGGCGCCGGCGGCGACGGCCGCGAGCGTGTTGGCGACGCCGCACCCCGCGTCGTCGTGGCAGTGGATCCCGAGCCGGACGTGAGTCGCAGCCAGCTCGGCGACGACCGCCGCCATCGCGGTCGCGATCCCGTCGGGAAGGGTGCCGCCGTTCGTGTCGCAGCACGTCACCGTCTCGGCTCCGGCCTGCGCCGCCGCACGCAGGCACGCCAGCGCGTACTCGCGGTCGTCCGCGAAGCCGTCGAAGAAGTGCTCGGCGTCGTAGACGACCCGCTTGCCCGCCCCGACGAGGAACGCGATCGAGTCGGCGATCATCCGCAGGTTCTCCTGGCGGTCCACCTTGACGACCTTCTCCAGGTGCAGCGCCCAGCTCTTGCCCACGAGCGTGCAGACAGGCGCGAAGCAGTCGGCGAGGACCTGCAGCGCCGGATCCTCGTCGGCCCTCAGATCGCGCCTGCGGGTCATCCCGAAGGCAGCGATCTCGGCGTGCTCGAAACGCTCACGCGAGAGCAGCTCGAACAGCTCGAGCTCCTTCGGGTTCGAACTCGGGA
>DASXKE010000134.1:0-2070 GCA_036496985.1 Gaiellaceae bacterium
GAAGACCGCGCTCTTGTATGCGGTCCGCGACCTCGACGAGCAGCAGCTCACGGCGCGCCGCGCCGACCTCGCGGCCTCCTACCAGCACGCGATCGTGCGGGCGCTCGTCGAGCGCGTGCGCGAGGCGGCGGAGCGGACGGGAAGGCAGCAGGTCGCCATCGTCGGCGGCGTCGCCGCGAACTCGGTGCTCCGTGCTGCGCTCCCCGACGCGGCGGCGGCGCCGCTCGCGCTCTGCACCGACAACGCTGCGATGATCGCCTCGGCGGCTCGCTGGAGCGAAGCCGTCCAATACCCGCGGTACCTCGCGCTCGACGCGTACGCATCGCGCTAAGCTCGCCCTCGGCGTCCGTTTCCGCCCAGTTTGCAGCGACAAAGGAGAGGCACCTTGGCAGTCGCAACGACCTCCCACCTGCGCGAGAACCCGTTCGAGCTGGCGCGCGAGCAGCTGCAACGCGTGGGCACCACCTTCGAGATCGACCCGAATCTCATCAACGTGCTCGGCGAGTGCAAAAAGGCGATCGAGGTCTCGATCCCGGTGAGCATGGACAACGGCGCAACGCAGGTCTTCAAGGGCTACCGCGTCACGCACAACATCGCCCGCGGGCCGTCGAAGGGCGGCATCCGCTACCACCCCGACGTCACGGCCGACGAGGTCAAGGCGCTCGCAATGTGGATGACGTGGAAATGCGCGCTGATGGGGATCCCGTTCGGCGGCGCAAAGGGCGGCGTGGTCTGCGACCCGAAGAAGATGTCGCGCAGCGAGCTCGAGCGGATGACCCGCCGCTTCACGAGCGAGATCATCAACGAGATCGGGCCCGAGAAGGACATTCCTGCGCCGGACGTCGGCACCGACGGCTCGACGATGGCCTGGATCTTTGACACGTATTCGATGAACAAAGGCCACTCGGTGCTCGGCGTCGTCACGGGCAAGCCGCTGGCGATCGGCGGCTCGCTCGGCCGGGTGGAGGCAACCGCGCGTGGCTCGCTCTACTGCATCCGCGACGCCGTGGCGAAGCTCGATCAGCGTCTCGCCGGAATGAAGGCAGTGGTGCAGGGATTCGGCAACGTCGGCAGCTACCTCGCGCAGTTCCTCCACCAGGAAGGCGCCACCGTCGTTGCGATCTCCGACTCGACCACGGGGCTCTACAACCCGAAGGGCATCGACGTCCCGGCCGCGTTCGCCTATAAGGCCGAGAACCGCACGCTCGCCGGCCTCAAGGATGCGGAGACGATCACCAACGAGGAGCTCGTGCTGCTCGAGTGCGACATTCTCGCGCCGTGCGCGCTCGAGCAGGTGATCACCGAAGAGAACGCGGACCAGGTCAAGGCCTCGATGATCTGCGAGGGCGCGAACGGCCCGGTCACGCCGGCGGCCGACGCGATCCTCGAGGACAAGAGCGTCCTGATCCTGCCGGACGTGCTCGCGAACGCCGGCGGCGTCGTCGTCTCGTATTTCGAGTGGGTGCAGGGCCTCCAGGAGTACTTCTGGAAGGAGATGGAGGTGAACGCGAGGCTAAACGACATCGTGAGCCGCGCGTTCGACCAGACGTGGGATACGGCGCAGAGCAAGAAGCTCCCGATGCGCGTCGCGGCCTACGGGCTCGCGGTGCAGCGCGTCGCCGAGGCCACCGTCACCCGAGGCATCTACCCGTAACCGAGGTCGTCCTCTACACCGCGGCGGGCTGCCACCTCTGCGCGGCGGCGCGGCGCGTCGTCGGTGCCGCGCACGACGAGCTCGGCTTCGACCTGCAGGAGATCGCAATCGACGGCGATCCCGAGCTCGAAGCGGCGTACCGCGAGTGGATTCCGGTCGTGGAGATCGGCGGCCGGCGCCGCTTCGTGTACCACGTCCACCCGGATGCGCTGCGGCGGGCGGTTGCACGACCGGGCGCGTAAGAGGCCTTGCTACAACAGAGAGCGCTGTCACGAAGTCGAGCTGGACAAAGGGGGTTTTGTGGCTGAGCGCTTGAACGTCGGCGTCGCCGCCCGCCTGTCCCGGTACCTCCAGGTGCTGACGCAGGCAAGGAAGATGGGGAAGACGCGGATCTCGTCGCAGGAGATCGCCGAGTA
>DASXKE010000135.1:0-6383 GCA_036496985.1 Gaiellaceae bacterium
CTCGCGGCCGCCGCCGACGCGCATCCGGAGCAGATCGAGGACGCGCTCCGGCTCGTGGGCGAGCGGTTCACCGAGGGACGCAGCGGCGTCGTGCTCGAGCATGTCGCGGGCGGGTGGGCGTTCCGCGCCTCGCGCGACCAGGCGGCGGCGTGCGCGCGGCTCTTCGAGCGTCCGGCGCAGCGGAACCTCTCGCAGGCCGCGCTCGAGACGCTCGCGATCGTGGCGTACCTCGGCCCCTGCACGCGGCCGGACATCGCTCGGATCCGCGGCGTTGCGGCCGACTCGGCCGTCGCGAACCTCCTGGAGCGCGGCCTGATCGCCGAGGCCGGCCGCGACAACGCAGGCGGCGGAGCCGTTCGCTACCGCACGACGCCGCTCTTCGAGCGCGTCTTCGGGCTCGAGAGCCTGTCGGAGCTGCCGCGCCTCGACGACGTGGGCAACGAC
The DNA here is from genome assembly GCA_036496985.1 of Gaiellaceae bacterium. Taxonomy (GTDB): domain Bacteria; phylum Actinomycetota; class Thermoleophilia; order Gaiellales; family Gaiellaceae; genus Palsa-739. The sequence goes on from DASXKE010000135.1 coordinate 445, forward strand.
GAAGCCGAGATCCGCGACCGCCTGCACGCGGTGGCGGAGAAGCGCTCCGCCTAGCAGCCCGCGTCAGAGCTTCTTGATGATGTTCTCCGCCTCGTCGCGGGTGAACGCGCGCAGCGTCTCGGTCTGCTCGGCGCCGTGGTGGCTGAGCTTCGTAACGATCTCGAGCGCCGTGTCGTCGTCCGGCGCCTCGAACACCTCTACGACGTCGTAACGGCCGAGCGTCACCCAGACGCCGACCAGCTTTCCGCCGGCCTCGTCGATCTCGCGCGCCCCGTCCTCGACCCGGTCGCGCCACGCCGGCAGGCCCATCCGCCCCTGCGATGTCCAGCGGATGAGCGAGATGTAGTGCGGCACGCCCATATCTTTTCAGGATGCGATTGAACGCGTTTCTCTCCCGGGCCGGAGTCGCCTCACGCCGGCGCGCCGACGAGCTGATCAAGGCCGGCCGCGTGACGGTGAACGGCGAGCCGGGGCAGCTCAACACCGTCGTCGGCTCGCACGACAGGGTCGCGGTGGACGGGGAGGAGGTGACGCGGCAGCCGTTGCGCTACGTGCTGCTGCACAAGCCGGCGGGCGTCCTCACCACCGCGCGCGACCCGCAAGGACGTCCGACGGTGGTCGAGCTCGTGCCCGACGAGCCGCGCGTGGTTCCCGTGGGACGGCTCGACGCCGACACGACGGGTGCGCTTCTCCTGACGAACGACGGGGAGCTCGCGCACCGGCTCGCTCATCCGCGGTACGGCGTCGAGAAGACGTACGTCGCCGAGGTCGAGGGCGATCCGGACGACGCCGCACTGCAGCGGCTACGCGAGGGCGTGGAGCTGGACGACGGCCGCACCGCTCCGGCTCGTGCGCGACACCTCCGCCCAGGCCTCGTCGAGCTCATCCTCCACGAGGGGCGCAAGCATCAGGTGAAGCGGATGCTCGCGGCGGTTGGCCATCCGGTGACGCGGCTGCATCGCAGCGGGTACGCGGGGCTCGCGGTCGAAGGGCTCGAGCCGGGTGAATGGCGGGAGCTCGAGGCGGCCGAGGTGGAGCAGCTCAGGGAAGCGTCAGCGCGAGAACCTGGCCGTGGCCGTGCTCGTTGACGGCCCACGCCACGCGCTTGCCGGCGATCGAGAGCCCGATCGGCGCCGCCGGCGAGACCGCCAGCACTCGCTGCGCACCCGTCGTCGCGTCCATGGCTTCGATCTTCCCGCCGCCGACGGAGTACACGAACGTGTTGGCTCCGGCTGCCAGCGTGTTGCCGGCCGCGATGTCGCCCGTGCTGCCGAGTAGCGCGCCGGTAGTCGCGTCATAGCGTTCGATCTGCGTCGTGCCGTCCCCGAGGTCGTCGATCACGGCGGCGACCGAGCCTGTGAGCGCGAGAGCCTTAACGGTTCCCGGCGGCGTGAACGCCGAGATGAGGGCTCCCGTCGTCACGTTCCGGATCTCGACCGTCGCGGCGGGCCGCACGAGCGACGGGGAGGAGACATCGGAGATCTCGGTAGGGGAGATCAACGCGGGCGCGCGAAGGAGCGCGATCCGGCCCGCCGACACGGCCAGGTCGAGCGAACCTGGCGCGTTCGGCACCTGAGCCGTTCGCGACGTGCCGATGACGCGGAAAGCCCCGCCCGCTCCGGAGGGTTGCGCGGCCAGCTCCGAGCAGTCGGCGGGATCGACGCATTGGTAGTGGACGGTGGTGAAGGCGAGCGTCGAGCTGCCCGCGGCGAGGGCGCCGAAGTAGCTGCCGGTGCGTTCTTCTCGGTCGGCCGCCGTGTTGAAGACGAGCCGTGCCTTGGCCTTGGCGCCGGCGTTCCGGACAAAGACGCCGGTCTCGAAATCGTTGCCGCCGCCGTTACGCGTCCAGGCGACGCGCGAGCCCGCGAGCGCGAGTTGCGGCGTGACGGTCTCGGTCCCGCCTGTATAGGGATGCGCTGTCCCGATGAGGAGAGTCTTCGCCTTGCTCCCGAGCTTGTGAGCGTCGACGTGCCACTTCCCGTCGACCCAGGCGAAGCGGCTCGAGTCCTGCGCGAACGCGCGAATCGGCGTATTTGTCTTGAGCAGCGTGCGCGGCGCCGCGGGCTTCGCACCGGCCGCCGGGACGGCGATGGACGTCGCGAGCGCAACTGCGAACGCGGCTGCGACGAGGCGAATTCCCGAATGCACGCCGCGAACGTAAACCACGCCTGTAAAGAGGGCATGACGGCGCATGTAAAGAGGCCGTGAGGGCTCGAGCCCCGCCGCCGGCGGAGCCCGAGCCCTGCGAGGTACAGCGCGTGCCTAGTGCGGCAGAGCCTGAGCCTGGCTGATCAGGGAGTTCGCCTGATCGATCCAGCTCTGGGCCTGCGAGTTCGAGATCGGTGTGCCGTCGAATGCGGCGGCGTTCAGCGCCGATCTGATCTGGCCCGCGAGCGTGTCTCGCTGCGAGGTCAGGCTGCTGATGTCGTTCTCGAGGTTGTTGTACTCCGTGTTGTCCGTGCTCTTGAGGGCCTTGGTCGACGAGGCCAGCGTCGCCAGCGCGAACTGGCCGAACGGCGCATTGACCTGGTCGTCGGCCTGCTCGAGCTCCCCGATCTTCGGGCCGTCGAGCGCCTTCGGCAGGGCTGGCTTGTCGAACGCCTGCACGAGCGCGTGGCCGTCGTCGGTGTAGTCGTCCTTGAGCCCGAGCAGAGCGAGGATCGTCGGGCGGACGTTCGTGTGGTCGGTCCACGTCTGGGAGTTGATCCCGTCCTTGGCGATCCCGGGCCCAACCATGCCGACCCAGGTGTTGCCGATCTCCTGCTGGACGTCGCCGTGGTTCCAGGCGAACCCCGGCCCCACGCACTCCTTCACCCCGCTGCAGTTGCTCAGCTGGAAGAAGAAGTCCGGATTGCCGAACATCGTGAACGTCGGTGTCCGGGCCGGGTCGGAGTTGACCATGTGAAGCGTCTGCTCCTCCACCGTGTCGGCCATCTGATCCGCCGCCGGCACCGCCTGTCCGTGGTTCACGTACGGATCGGGCAGCGTCAGGCTCCCCATGTCCTGTTCCAGCTTCCGCACGCCCGGATCGGTCCTGCCTGGCTGGCCGTTGACATACACGGTCGGGGCGTCGTCGAAGTGGATGTCGAACGGCGACTCGCCGGCCGGCAGCACGCCGGTGCCGGACGAGAGGTTGACGTCGACCTCGCCGATCTGGTTCGACGGACACGCCGTCATGACGGTGCACGTGCGGTGGTCGTAGATGAGGTTGTTCGACCCCTGCTGCGGGGTGCCGACGCCGCCGGCGAAGTGGTCGCCCTCATCGACGGTGACGACGAACAGGGTGTTGCCCTTGTTGATTCCGTGCTGCTGGAGGTTCTGGAAGAAGTTCTCGAACGCGGTGTCGTAGTCCTTGAGCTGCTGCTCATGCGTGATCTCGCCCGGGCCCGTCGCCGAGCTCGAGTATGAGTCGGTCGAGAGCGTGGGCACGTGCAGGTCGTGCACGTCCGAGATGTAGGCGTAGGTGACCGGAACGCCGTTCTCCTGCATCGCGGCGACGTAGCCCAGGCTGTTCTTGGCGAGCATCCCGTCGAAGCCCGGGAAGCCGCAGCGGCCGACCGGATCGGTGATCGGGCTGCCGCTCGTGTCGTTCACGCACGGACTGCCGTTCGCGATCGCGGGATCGACGTACTTCGCCCCGAACAACCCGTCGAAACCGGTATAGCCGCCCGGCTCGCCCGGGAGCAGGTCGGGCTTCGCGTTGCTGTTGTTTGCACAGACGCTCTGCGGCGACTGCGAGCAGTGCACTGCGATGCCGACGAAATCGGTCTGCGCCGCCTGCGAGTCGCTGTTCGCCTCCGTTGCCTGCGGCGAGGGATTGCCGAACACCTTCGTGATGTCGCCGCCCGCTGCGGTCGAGGTGTTCTCGAGCTCGATGTTCGCGGTGCCGACGCCGCCGACATCACAGCCGGCGCGCGTGTACGGCACCCAGGGCGCGGGCGTCGTCTTCTGCCCGTCGGTGACCATGTTCGGGAGGTTGTCGCCCGAGACGCCCACCGGATCGGTCCAGTACTTGAACGAGCTCGTGAAGTTGGGCTTGCCGGTCGAGTCGAACGCGTCGTAGCTGTTCGACGAGGTCTGCCCCATGCGGTCGGGGTAGAGACCTGTGAGCGAGCTCGTGATCCCGCCTGCGGTGTGCGAGATCAGGATCGTGTGGTCGTTCGTGAAGAGCGTGCCGTCCTGCTTCAGGAAGTTGAAGAGATGCGGCATCTGCTCGAGGTCGCCCGCGACGTTCGGCCGGTCCTGGTTGAAGTGCACGTTGTCGAACTGGAGATAGATCACATGCTTGACCTGTCCGTGCTGGCCAAGCGAGCAGGCGCCCTGCTTCGGCGGCGGCGGTCCGGGCGGCCCGGCAGGCCCATGGCCGGATGCCCCGGCGACCTGGACCGCGACGAGCGCGACGACTGCGGCAAGCGCGCCGACGAGCGTCGCAAGAGCGATTGGCTTTCTCATCTGGTTCCCCCTCTTGTGGCGGTTGACTTCATTCCGCAACAACTGCGGGGCGAGCTTCCCTGCCGCGAGCCACGGCGTGGGAGTCGCCGTGGTGACGCGACTGAAACGAAGCTGTGACCCGCGGTGAGGAGAGTTACAAACCGCGGGGCCGGGCTGCGCCGAACAACCGGCCGGCTTCGGCCTTGACGAATCCCATGCGCTCGTACATCGCCTCCAGCGTCGGCTCGCTCGCCCTGCGGGCCTTCTCCGCACCGACCGCGAGCAGGCGCTGGAGCTCGCGCTCGTCGCCGCGCAGAGCGTCGAAGCGCTCCTGAATCGGCGCGAGGAGGGTGACGACCGCCTCACCGACCGCCTCCTTGAAGCCGCCGTAGCCCGCACCGTCGAAGCTCCGCTCGAGTGCGTCGATCGGCTCGCCGGTGGCGACGTTCAGGATCTCGAGCAGGTTCGAGACGCCCGGCTTCTCCTGTGGGTCGTACCGCACCTCGCGACCTGAATCCGTCACCGCCGAGCGGAACTTCTTGCGGATCGCGTCGGGCGGGTCGGTGAGGTAAACGGCCCCCTGCTCGGAGGACAGCGTCGTCGACATCTTGCTCGTCGGATCCTGCAGATCCATGATCCGGCCGCCGACTTCGGGGAACTTTCCCTCGGGCACGCGGAACGTCTCGCCGTAGCGGTAATTGAACCGCTCGGCGATGTCGCGGGCGAGCTCGAGATGCTGTTTCTGGTCGTCGCCGATCGGGACGAGATCCGTCTGGTAGAGGAGGATGTCGCCCGCCATCAGCACGGGGTACGTGAAGAGGCCCGCTGAGATGAACTCGTGCCGTTCGGCTTTCTCCTTGAACTGCGTCATGCGGCCCAACTGGCCGTAGCTGGCGACAGCCGACAGCAGCCACGCCGCCTCCGAGTGCGCTGTCACGTGGCTCTGGCAGAAGACGGTCGACTCCTCGGGATCGAGCCCGGTCGCGAACAGCATCGCCGCGAGGTCGAGGCTCGCCTCATGCAGCTCGCGCGGCTCGTACTCGACCGTGATCGAGTGCAGGTCGACGATGCAGAAGAACGCGTCGTGCGTCTCCTGCGTCTGCGCGTACTGGCGAAAGCCGCCGCTGTAGTTGCCCAGCGTCTTGCGCCCGGTCGGCTGGATCCCGGAGAAGACCCGGGGCTTCCTCGTGTCGGCGTCAGCGGCCATGGAGGGTGATTCTGCCTAAGCTTCTTCCATGGCAGTCACCGGCGCACCCGAGCTGTTGATCGTGATGGGCGCGAGCGCCACCTCCGAGCAGGTGGACGAGGTCGTCGCGCGTCTCGACGAGGCGGGTTGCTCGGCTTTCGTGACGCCGGGCCGCTAGGCCACCGTGATCGGCGCGATCGGCGAGCGGGAGCTGCTCGCGACGCTGCCGCTCGAGGGCTTCGCAGGCGTCGAGCAGGTGCTGCCGATCCTCAAGCCGTACAAGCTCGTCTCGCGCGAGCTGTCGCCGGATCCGACCGTGATC
>DASXKE010000136.1:0-11464 GCA_036496985.1 Gaiellaceae bacterium
CGTCCGAGAACGTCTCGCGGGTCTCCGAGTTCTTCACGAGCTCGAGCGCGTAGAAGTAGCCCGTCCCGCGCAGGTCGCCCACGATCGGCAGGTCGAGAAGCTGCGCGAGCGTCGCGCGGAAGGCGTCCTCGTTGCCGAGAACGTGCTCCATGATCCGCTCCCGCTTCATGATCTCGATGTTCTTCAGCGCGATGGCGCTCATCACCGGATGTCCGCCGAACGTGATCCCGTGCGTGAACATCGAGGAGGCCTCGAGGAACGGCTCCATCACGCGATCGGTGGCGACGACGGCTCCGATCGCCGCGTACGAGGAGGAGAGACCCTTCGCGCAGGTGACGATGTCCGGCCGGATGTCGTAGCGCTCGGACGCGAACCAGTGGCCGACTCGCCCGAAGGCGGTGATCACCTCGTCGGCCGAGAGCAGGATGTCGTACCGGTCGCAGAGCTCGCGGACGCCCTTCCAGTAGCCGGCGGGCGCGATGAACGAGCCGCCGGCGTTCTGGATCGGCTCCATGTGCACGAGGCAAACCGTCTCGGGGTCCATCTCGAGGATCGTCCGCTCGAGCTCGTCGAGCAGGAACGCAGTGAACTCTGCTTCAGTCTCCTCTGGCGGACGGTGGTAGCGGTTCGTGTTGCTCACGTGACGCACCTCGGGCACGAGCGGCTCGAACGGCGTGCGCAGGGCCTCGACGCCGTTGATCGACAGGGCTCCGAAGGTCGTGCCGTGGTAGGCGATATTGCGGGCGATCGCCTTGTACTTGTGGCCGGGAGCCGGACCACCCACTTGACGGCCGACCATTTCTCCGGGCTCGACCCCCGGCACCTGGGTGGCGCCTCCACGCACGGCGAAGTACTGGCGCGCAAGCTTCCACGCCGATTCGACTGCTTCCCCGCCGCCCGAGACGAAGAAGACGCGGTTGAGGTCGCCGGGGGCTAGAGAAGCGACCTCAGCCGCGAGCTCGATCGCGCGTGGATGCGCGTAGGTCCAGTTCGTGTAGAAGGGCAGCTCGCGCATCTGCTCGAGCGCGGCCTGGCCGATCTCCTCGCCGTAGCCGTAGCCGAGGTTGACCGAGAACAGCCCGGCGAGCGCATCGAGGTAGCGCTTGCCGTGATCGTCCTCGAGATAGCAGCCGTCGCCGCGGACGATGATCGGCGCCTCCTGGCCGCTTCCCATCTTCGTGAAGTGGAGCCAGAGGTGGTCGTTCGCCAACTGCCGGAGCCCGTCCGCGGACGTCGCGCCCTGCGTGATGCTCATCTCGTCGTGTCCTCCTTGGGCATTCCACTCCCCCAGTCGTAGAGCTGCTTCCACATCTCCAGGTAGACGAAGGTCTCGGTCGAGACGACGTCCGGCAGCGCGCGCAGCCGGCTCGTCAGCTCGAGCAGATGACGTCGGTCGACGGCAAGGAGTTCGACGACGAGGTCGAACTGCCCTGCCGTGGCCACGACGTAGTCGGCTTCCGGCCAGCGCGCGATCTCGTCGGCGGCGTGCTCCGGCGAGCCCGACGTCTTCACGCCGACCAGGGCCTGTTCGTAGCCGAGCCCGAGCGGGTTCGTCACGGCGACGACCTGGAGGATCCCCTCCGCCGTCAGCCGTCCGTACCGCGCGCGGACGGTCGCCTCCGAGACGCCGACGCGCGCTGCGATGGCGCGGAACGACTCGCGCCCGTTCGCCTGCAGTGCCTCGATGATGCCGCGGTCGAGCTCGTCCGTCCGGCGCGCCGGGGCGACGGGACCGCGCTCCGAGCCGCTGGTGTGGAGTCGGAGCGGCTGGACGTCCTCACTGCGCATCGCGCGGGATTCCTACCACTCTGCCGCGCATTTCGCCACCCGAAGTGCGGAATCGCTCCGCTTCGCGCGGTTCGTCAGCAGAGCGCGCGGTGCGCCCGGGAGATCGCTCGAGCGGTCTCCGCGGCTGGATCGTGTAGAGCAGGACCGTGGCCGACGGCGAGGAGCGGGGGCTCGAGCGCCTGCAACGAACGAGCCGATTCGAGGTTGAGCTGCTTGTTCCAGGTCGCCATCGCCGCGAGCGGAAACGGGAAGGTGAAGTGGCTCGTCACCGCGGCTCCGCCGATCGTCGTGAAGACGTCGCCGGCGATCAGGCTGCGATCGCGGTGGTCGAGGAACGCGACGTGGCCCGGCGTGTGGCCGGGGGCGGCGACGACCTCGAGGCTGCCGACGCGGTCGCCCGGCTGGAGAAGCACGTCGGGCCGCGTCTTCACCGTCGGCCAGGATCCGGGCAGCTTGCCCTCCACCACGGCTTCGCCGGCGTGGATCCGTGCGTCCAGCTCCGGCATCGAGACCTCCGCCCCGCCGTCGAGGCGAGCGTGTAGCTCGTCGAGCGAGCCGACATGGTCGCCGTGACCATGGGTGAGCGCGATGCGTTTGATCGGCGCGCCCGCCGTCGCAGCGGCGTCGACCAGCGCCCCGGCGCCGCGCGGAAGGGTCGTGTCGACGAGCGTGAAGCCATCGCCCTCGCGCACGAGGTACGCGTTCACGAAGCGCAGCCTCGTGAGCTGGATGAGGTTCGGAGTGAGTTGACGTACGCGCATCAGGGCCCTACTCTGCGTTCGTCCGTCCCCGGCGAGAGGAGGTTTGAAACAAATGATGCTTGCGTTTGTCTCCTCCTCGGTCCTCCTGACCTAAAGCGCCGGACGCTCCTGCTCTTGCTGGAAGCGCCGCCGGCAAAGCCGGCGCCGCCCAGCGGGAAACCGTGGGGGACGCGTGCGGCGTCCCACTCTTCTGAAGGAGCTGTTGCGTTGCCTGGATTCGATCTGCACGAGCTCGGTTGGAACGACGAGCTCGCCGAGAACTTAGAGCCTGGACTAGTGCCGGGCCGCGTCGCGGCCGCTCACCGCGGCGCATTCGACGTCTGGACGGCCGACGCGGCCGTCCGTACTCGCCTACCCGGCAGGCTCATGCACGAAGGTCTCGACGTCGCCGTCGGCGACTGGGTCGGTCTCTCGGACGGCCTGATTCGGGCTGTCGTCCCGCGCCGGAGCGCGATTGTGCGCAACGCGGCCGGGCTGACCACCACCGCGCAGACGCTCGCGGCGAACGTTGACGTCGCCTTCGTCGTCTCGTCGCTCGGGCCCGACCTCGAGCCGCGCCGGATCGAGCGCTACCTCGTCACGATCTGGGAGAGCGGCGCGACGCCCGAGATCGTGCTGACGAAGTCCGACCGTCTCGACGATCCGTGGCCGCTCGTGGCCGAGGTCGAGGCGGTCACCCTCGGCGTCCCCGTTCACGTCGTCTCGGCGTTGACCGGCGACGGCTGCGACGCCCTGCGCGCGCGCATCGAGGACGCGACGACAGCCGTCCTGATCGGCTCCTCCGGAGTCGGCAAGTCGACGCTCGTGAACCGGTGGCTCGGCGAGGACGTGATGACAACGACGGAGACGCGCTCCGACGACGACGAGGGGCGCCACACGACGACGCACCGGCAGCTGCTCGTCCTGCCGGGAGGCGGGCTGGTGATCGACACGCCCGGGCTGCGCGAGCTCCAACTCTGGGACGTGGGCGCCGCCGGTCTCGACGCGACGTTCGCGGACGTCGAGGAGCTGGCCGCGGATTGCCGCTTCGGCGACTGCACGCACAACCACGAGCCCGACTGCGCCGTCCTCGCCGCGGTCCAGTCCGGAGAGCTCGCGGGTGATCGCCTCCACAGCTGGCGGAAGCTCCAGCGCGAGCTGCTCGCCATCGCGATGCGCCACGACGTGCTGCTGCGCAAGGAGGAGGCACGCAAGTGGAAACTGCGAGCGCGCGAGGGCCGCGCGCGCGCGAGGCCGCGCTAGAGGGAGGGTTTGGCTACGGCTTCGGCGCGGCGGCCGCAACCTCGGGCGGCGCGTCCGCATGCTGCTTTGCGAAGTTGTCGGCGAACATCTGCGCGAGCTCGCGTGCCTTGGCGTCGTACGCGTCCGGATCAGCCCAGGTGGAGCGCGGCTCGAGCAGCGACACGTCGACGCCCGGCGCGGTCACGGGAACCTCGAAGCCGAAGACCGGATCCGTCCGGAAGTCGACTCCCGCGAGTTCTCCCGAGAGCACCGCCCCGAGGAGCGCCCGCGTCGCCTCGATCGGCATGCGGTGGCCCTCGCCGAACCGGCCGCCCGTCCAGCCGGTGTTGATCAGCCAGACCGTCGCGGAGTGGCGGTCGAGCTTCTCACCGAGGAGCTTCGCGTACACGGTCGGGGGCTGCGGCCAGAACGGCGCGCCGAAGCACGTCGAGAAGGTCGGCTGCGGCTCGGTCACTCCGAGCTCCGTGCCGGCGAGCTTCGACGTGTAGCCCGAGAGGAAGAAGAAGAGCGCCTGTTCGCGGCTGAGCCGCGCGATGGGCGGCAGGATCCCGAAGGCATCCGCGGCCAGGAAGATCACGTTGGCCGGATGGCCGGCGCGCTTCGTGGCCAGCGTGTTCGCGATCCGCTCGAGCTTGTACGCCGCGCGGTTGTTCTCGGTCTTGGAGTCGTCGTCGAGGTCGAGGACGCCGCGCTCGTCGATCGCGACGTTCTCGAGCACCGTCCCGAAGCTGTGCACTGCGCTCCAGATCTCGGGCTCGGCCTCCGCCGACAGCCTGATCGTCTTGGCGTAGCAGCCGCCTTCGAAGTTGAAGACTCCGTCGTCGCCCCAGCCGTGCTCGTCGTCGCCGATCAGGAGCCGCCCGGGATCGGCCGAGAGCGTCGTCTTCCCCGTGCCCGAGAGGCCGAAGAACACAGCGACGTCCTGCCCGTCCTGCGAGACGTTCGCCGAGCAATGCATCGGCATGACGCCCTCGAGCGGCAGCCGGTCGTTCATCAGCGTGAAGACCGACTTCTTGATCTCGCCGCCGTAGAAGGTCCCGCCGATCAGAATCTCGCCGCGCGACGGATGGAGGCAGATGAAGACCTCGCTGCGCGTGCCGTCCTGAGCCGGATCCGCCTCGACCTCGGGCTCGTGGAGGACGAGCACGTCGGGCTCGAACCCGGCGAGCTCCGCTTCGGCGGGTTCGATGAACATCGTCTTCGCGAAGAGCGCGTGGTACGGGTGCGTCGTGAGGACACGCACCGCGAGGCGGTGCTTGGGATCGGCGCCGCAGAAGGCGTCGATCACGTAGAGGTCGCTCTTCTCGAGGCGCGCGACGACCTTCCCGCGCAGCCCGTCGAAATGCTCCTCCGAGATCTCGGCGTTCGTGTCGCTCCACCAGATGCGATCTGCGGAGCCGGGTTCGCGCACGATGAACTTGTCCTTCGGCGAGCGGCCGGTGAAGCGTCCCGTGTCGACGGCCAGTGGCCCGTCTTCGGCGAGAACGGCTTCGCCGCGGTCGAGCGCAGCCATGTAGAGCTGCGACGTCGACGGGTTGCGGAGCACGCGTCCCCCGACGCGCAGTCCATGGGCGGCGAGGCTGTCTTCCGGCCGGTCGGTGATCGTCACGCGGTCCTCCTCTTCGCTGGTAGTGCAGTCTCAGATGGTAGTGGTGCCCGGCAGGGGGCCGTTTCACCCAACCGGGGTGAGGTCGCCACTCCACGGCCTGGGATGCTGACGTAATGGCCCGTCTGCCGGAGCGCGTCAGCTCAGTTTCCGTCCGCGCACAGACGTGGCTCGACGAGCAGGACCCTGCTTCTCGCAAGGGAGTGGCGATCGGGGCATGGCGGCGCTACCGGGCCGTGGAGGGCCCGCTGCAGTCGGCGTTGCTGTCCCTCTACATGCTCGTCGCGGTGCTCCCGGCGCTCCTCGTGATCGAGGAGTACTTCGACTCCCATCCCGCCGCCCTCGCGAACCGTCTCATCAGCCACTACGGGCTCAACGCCGCGACCGCGAGCGCGGTGCGCAGCGTCCTCGCCGACAGCCGCGTGCACGAGCTCGGCTCGGCGCTGTTCGCGATCGCGGGAGCGCTGTTCTTCGGTCTCGGCTTCGGGCGGGTCCTGCAGCTCGTCCACATGCGGGCCTGGAGGGTCTCGGTGCCGACCCGGGCGACCGACCAGGGCCTCTACGCAGCGGTCCTGCTCGCGCTCTACGGCCTCATCGTCCTGCTTCTGTTCCAGCTGAACGAGCTGAGCGGCAGCCCGTCGTGGACCAACCGGGTGCTGGCGCTCGGCTGGGTGGCGCTGCTCGTCCTCTTCTTCACGTGGGCGCCCTCGTTTCTGCTGCACGGTCGGGTCAGCCAGAGGGATCTGCTGCCGGGCGCCGTGCTGACGGCCGTGGGGCTCGTCGTCATCACCGTCGTCTCTCGCTGGGTGATGGAGGCCTGGATCAACCTCTACGCGAGCGACTACGGAGGCCTCGGTGTCGTGCTCGCGATCTATTTCTGGATCGCGTTCTATTCGTTCGTCATCGTCGGGGCGGCCAGCCTGGCCCCGGCGCTCGCGCAGCGGCGCAACGCCGCTCCCGGTTAGCGTCGGGCAGCGCAGGCCGGAGCTGCCGCGCTTGTGATCGGCTCGTACCTGGTGGCCGACCGCGCCTAGCGGCGTTGCGGCCGCGGCGGCCGCGGCGGCCGCGGCGGAGGCTGCGTTCCGCTCAGCGACGCTTCGAGGCGCTCGAGCAGACGCGCAAGCGCATCGGCCTCTCGCGGCGGGATGTCGGCGAGCAGCCCTGCCAGCCGCTCGCGCAGCGTGGTCTGCGCCGACTGCAGCAACCAGCGGCCCTGCTCCGTCAGTGCCAGCGCCTGGCGCCGCCGGTCGTCGCCGAGGCGGTCGCGCGTCAGCAGGCCGGCTCCTTCGAGCCCGGCGAGAAGCTGCGAGACAGCTGCGGGCGAGACGGCCGCACGACGCGCAAGCTCGGCGCCCACTACCTCGCCGTCCCCGATCGCCTGCAGCGCCAGATACTGAGCGGTCGTCAGAGACGGCTCGTGCGCGGCGAGCAGGCGCTCGATCCAGCGACTCACGAGCGGCGCGGTACGGACGAGCGCCTCAGCGGCCTGACGATCAGCGGGATGGTGGCGGGGACGTGGCAATGATTTAGTTTGCTTTACTGTTTAGTGTGCTTTCGCACGCGATCCTAGCTGCGGCGAGCCAGGCGTGGCCTCCCTTCGTACTCGTCGCCGGGCTGCTTCTGATCGGCGCCGTGGCGGCCGACGACGGACTCTTCGAGGCGACCGGCGCGCACCTCGCGCGCTCCCGGCTCGGGCCACGGGGCCTGCTCGTCGGCCTGCTCGCGCTCGTCGCGGCGGTGACAGCCGTGCTCAATCTGGACACGGCGGTCGTGTTCCTCACGCCCGTGCTCGTGCACGCGGCCCGCAACCGCGGGCTCGACGAGCGCCCCTTCCTCTACGGCGCCGTCTTCATGGCCAACGCTGCGTCGCTGCTGCTTCCGGGCTCCAACCTGACCAACCTGCTCGTCCTGCGCAGCGATCCGCAGGCGGGAAGCTCGTTCGCGACGGAGATGCTCCCGGCGTGGCTCCTGGCCTGCGCGATCACGGCGGCCTTCGTGTGCGTCAGCTTCCGTCTGGGCGGAGCGACTCGCCGCGCCAATGCGGCGTTCTCCCCGCTCCGCCTTCGCGTCGGAGCCGCCGCGACGATCGTCGCCGCGTTCCTCGTGGTCCTGCTGCCGAATCCGGCGGTGCCGGTTCTGGTCGTCGGTCTCGCCGCGATCACGCTGCAGCGCCTCCGGCCGCGTCTGAACGCGCGCGTGCTCGGGCTGCTCTTCGGGGTCGCCGTCGCGCTCGGGACGCTCGCGCGTCTCTGGCACGGGCCCGCGAGGCTGCTCGACTCGAGCGACGTCTGGGCCGTCGCCGGGATCGGCGCCGTTGCCTCGCTCGTCCTGAACAACCTTCCCGCGACCGTTCTGCTCACGGGCCAGGCACCCGCGCACCCCTCTGCGCTTCTGCTGGGGCTCGATCTCGGCCCCAACCTCGCCGTCACCGGCTCGCTGTCGGCTGTGCTCTGGCTGCAGGCCGCGCGTTCGGCCGGAGCCCGTCCCTCGATCGCGACCTACACGAAGCTCGGAGCCGTCCTCGTGCCGCTGACGCTCGCGGCGACCGTCGCGGTGAGCAGTTGGAGCTAGCTCGCCACCGCGACGTCGCCGGCCGTTTCGCTCCGGTGCCGCAGCAGCACGGCCGCGAAGGCGAGGCCGCCGAGCAAAAGTAGAGCAGGCAACACGACGAAGAAGGAGCTGATCGTGGCGTGCCGCAACGCGTACCCGGCGGCGATGAAGCCGAACGGGCCGGCCATCGTCGCGAGAGTCATGAAAGCGGTCAGCACCTTCGGGCGGAGCTCGACCGGCGTGCGGATCGTCAGGATGCCGACGATCGGCGCGTTGACCAGCGGCACGAAGAACGCAAACGCGGCGAGGATGAGCACTGCGACCGGCCACGACGTCGTCGGCGAGAGCAGGACGAGCGGCAGCGGCAAGGCGACGATCGCCACCGCTGCGAGCTTCAGCAGCGGCACCTTCTGGGTCGCCTGCTGCGCGACGATCGCGCCCGCGAGCGCGCCGACGCCGAAGCCGGCGAAGAGGTAGCCCAGCACGTGCGCGTTCGCGTCGTAGCGGAAGTACGCGACGCCCTGGACGCCGAGCACGATCCCCTGTGCGACGAAGTTGATCAGGCACGCGGCGATCGCGATCGGGCCGAGCAGCGAGTCGGCGAGCAGGAACCTGACACCCGAGAGCAGACCCTTCTGCCGCGCGGCTGCCTCGACCCGCTTGCCGGCTCGAACGACCGTCGCGATTACGAGGAAGGAGAAGATGTACGTGCAGCCGTCGACGACGAGCACCGTCGACGGAGTCGTGGCGGCGATCAACACTCCGGCGAGCACCGGTCCGGCGAGCTGCGTCAGCTGGTTCGCGCCCGACAAGACGGCGCCGACGCTCGCGACCGCCTGCTCGTCCTCCCCTGCGACCTCCGGGACGATGAGCCGCGACGAAGCCATGTACGGCGCCGCGAAGACGCCGATCGCGAACGTCGTCCCCAGCAGTGCGGCGAACGAGAGATGGCCCGTGCTGTGGAGGATGGGGATGACGAGCATCAACGGCCCGCGCGCTGCGTCCGAGATCAGCATCGTCTTCTTGCCGCCGAGCTTGGAGATCACCGTGCCGGCCGGGATGCCGAAGATGGCGATCGGCAGCATCTCTGCCGCGAGGACCAGTCCCATCTTCGCGGTCGAGCCCGTCGTGGCGAGGACGAACCACGGGAGGGCGACGAAGGTCATCGCCGAGCCGGTCAACGAGACCAGCTCGGCGGTGACCAGTCCGATCAGAGAGCGGTTCCTGAACATCCGCGCAGTAAAATAAAACGTACGTACGGTTTTGTCAAGCCGTTAGAATTCCGTCTCGTGCCGAAGGTGACGCAGGAGCATCTCGACGCCCGCCGCGCCGAGATCCTCGACGGGGCGCGCAGGGCATTCGCCGAGTACGGCTACGAAGGTGCCACGGTCGCGAGACTCGAGGAGGCAACCGGCGTCTCGCGCGGGGCGATCTTCCACTACTTCGAGAACAAGGCCGACCTGTTCGTCGAGCTCGCGATGGAGATGAACACCCGCTTCGGGGACCTCGTCGTCAGCTCGGGGCTACACGAAGCTTTCCGCGCTCTGACGTCCGAGCGCCCGGAGTGGCTAGCCGTTCTGATCGAGACCGAGAGCCGGATGCGCCACGACGAGGACTTCGTCCGGCGGTTCGAGGCCAAGTCGGAGGACGCCGCCCCCCGCATCCGCGACTGGTTCGAACAGCAGCAGGCCGCAGGGAAGTTCCGCGACGATGTCTCGTGGGTCGAGATCACGCGGTTCACGACCTCGCTCCTCAACGGCCTCGCGCTGCGCGTCGCCGGCGGAGACCCGTTCGACATCGAAGCGATGCTGCAGCTGCTCGACGACGCGATCGCTCCGAAGCGGAGGCCCGTCCGCAAGGTCAGGCCGAGGAGCGGCGCGGTGTGATTACGCGGCCCCCTTCACGCCGGTGTCGTCGGAGGAGAAGCTTGCGCTCGCCGCGGCGAATCATCGAGCGAAGCCGCTCACGGGCGTCTCAATCGGGAGGGTTCAGACGGGCGGGCGCAGGTTGGCCTCAACCTACGAGAACGGCGCCTTCGCGGGCGTCGTTCTCGTTAGTCAAGCCGGATGGCGCGTACACGGATCCCGCATGTCCGACCGGCGACCCGAAGGACAAGAAGAACGAGGGGCTGTTGCTCGGGAAGACCGGCCCGACGGCCAATGTCGCGGCCGGAGTCGCGGACCTGGAGGACGTGAAGGGCATCACGCTCACGGAGCTCGGCTACGACCTCCGCAAGCCGGGCGCCAACGTGAACGATCCTCGGGGATCCCACTGTGGCGCCGGTGCACCGCGATTCGACATCACCACCACGGCCGGGAGCTACTTCCTCGGCTGCGATTCCCCGCCTCCGACCGTTGACACCGCCGGTACGGGCTGGCAGCGACTTCGCTGGGGTGGAGCGGCGCCGCTGCTCGCGTTCGACGCAACCACCGGCGCGCTCGTGAACGTCACGGGCACGGTGCAGTCGATCCAGATCGTATTCGACGAAGGACAGGACACCGGTCCGGACAACTTTGGCCTGGCCATACTCGACAACATCGACGTCAACGGCGTCCTCGTCGGCCAGGGGAACGGGCCGAGCAACGGCTAGCTGAGCTGCTCGCTACGCTCGGGCACTTCTCCACGCGAAAGGCCCGCATTTGCGGGCCTTTCGCGATCATGGACCTAATTGGACAGCTTTCAAACCCGCCGGAGGTCTTGGCCCGCCTCCTCTCCATTGTCTCACGATCCGCACCGAGGGCCGACTAATCCAGCTCTCCTCAACTTGCGGGCCGTGGCGGCACGGGGCAGGAAGCGAATTCGCGCCCCAGTAGCCGGCAGCCGATCTTGTATGCCTCGCAGCCGGTGCAGAAGCCGGTTACCGAGGTTGCTCGCCTTATCTCTATTCGGTAATATCCGAATTGAGATGTCGGTTTCCGCTAATGCGATCGATTGCTGTGCCCCGCTAGCGGCTCCCGTGCTGAGCGTCGAGGAGGCATCGGCAACCGCAAAGCTCTTCGCGGCGCTCGGCAATCCGGCGCGGGTGCGGCTGGTGAATCTTCTGGCCGGTAGCGAAGAGCCCCTGTGCTTTTGCGATCTGGCGCAGCCGGTCGGTCTCGCGCCGGCGACCGTCTCCGAGCACTTGAAGAAGCTCGTCGAGGCCGGACTCGTGCTCCGCGAGGAACGCGGTAAGTGGGCCCATTACTCGATCAACGACGAGGCGTTCGAGCGTGTTGTCGCGCTCGTCGACCTGACGAAAGGAGCGTGCTGCTGATGGCCTCGACAGCCAGCGAGCTGCGTGAGGAGGTGCGCCGCCGTTACGCGGAATCGGCAAAGGCGGTGACTAGCGAGAGCGACGGCTGTGGATACGGTTCCGGGTCGTGTTGCGCCGACGACTCGGCCGCAAGTGCCGTCGGGAGCACGAAGTTCGGCGAAGTGCTCTACGAGGCCGAGCAGCGGGGCGAACTGCCCGACGCTGCAGTGCTCGCTTCCCTCGGCTGCGGTAACCCGACTGCCGTCGCCGACCTGCACGAGGGCG
>DASXKE010000137.1:0-1669 GCA_036496985.1 Gaiellaceae bacterium
TGCCCGATCCGGGCACCTACGACTTCGTGTTCGACACTCCGACCGATTCGAAGCCGGGCGCCTACACCTTCCGCTTCTGGGTGAACGACACGACACCGCCGTCGATCCGGCTCCTCGGCGGCAAGCACGCGCTCGGGCGGCCGCTCCGTCTTGCCGTCCACGACTCGGGCTCGGGAGTGGACCCGCAGGGGTTCAGCGCGAAGGTAGAGGACAAGCCCGTCCCGCTCAGCTACGCCAACGGCGTGCTCTCGCTCCGCACCAAGGACCTCCGCCCGGGCCGGGCGACGCTCGTCGTGACCGCGTCGGACTACCAGGAGACGAAGAACATGGAGGACGTCGGCCCCGTGCTACCGAACACGCGCACCCTTCGCACCACCGTGACGCTGCGCCGCTGACGCGCGATCTGTAACGCTCCTCGTCCGTGAGCAGCCTGCCTGAGAAGCTCGACCTCGCACTCACCGTTCGCCTGCGTCAGGTCGTCGCGGGCGAGGTCGTCACCGAAGCCGAGCTGCGGGCGCTGGATGACGAGGCCGGCGGCTGGCTGCGGGCGACCGAAGCCCAGCTCCACGCCGCCGAGGATCGACTGACGAGGCTGAACGCCGATCCGGCGACACCGCTCGCCGAGATCGCAGCCGAAGTGCGCCGGGCCGAGTCGCTTGCACGCGAGCGCGACGAGGCCCTGTGCTTGATCGACGGCCTCGAGCAGCGGACACGTGAGGTGCGAACGGCCTGGCTGAAGCATCACGCCGACGCGGGCTCTCCGTTCGGCCAGCGAACCTAGCGCGAGCGGCGTTCGCGGTCGTCGATCGTCGGGAGGTTGGCGAGGTCCCGCTCGACGCTGGCCGCGAACTCGTCGGCCTCGTCGTCCCCGACGACGCGAAAGCTCTTCTTCCGCTTGGCACGCTGCCGCTGGCGGCGCGAATCGACACCAAAGCGCTCTTCGAGTCGCGGCCATTCGGCGCCCGCGACCAGCACGACAGCGACCGCGAGCAAGGCGATATACAGCCAGCTCACGATGCGAGTCTACCGCAGCGCCGCCGGCCCAGAGCTATGCCGACGCGAGCGCCTCGACCTTGCCGTGCAGATACGCGAGGTACGGCTCCGGATCGAGCGGCCCACCGGCGGCACGTTCCATCAGCTCGGGCGGCTCGAAGGCGCGCCCCCAGCGGTGGACGCGCTCGCGCAGCCACTCGCGCAGCGTGCCGAACTCCCCGCGTGCGAACTGCTCGTCGAGGTCGCCGAGCTCGCTCGTCGCCCGCTCCCAGAGCTGCACGCTGATCACGTTCCCCAACGCATACGTCGGGAAGTAGCCAAAGTTGGGGTCAGACCAGTGGACGTCTTGGAGGACGCCGTCGACGACGCTCTTCGGCTCGACGCCGAGGTACTCGCGGAGCTTCGCGTCGAAGGCTTCCGGCAGGTCGGCGGGAGTCACCTCACCCGACAGCAGCGCCCGTTCCAGCTCGAACCGCAGGACGATGTGGAGCGAGTACGTGACCTCGTCGGCGTCGACCCGGATCACCCCCGGCGCGACGCGGTTGAGCGCGCGGTGGAAGTCGGCCAACGAAACGCCGGCGAGCTTCTCCGGGAAGATCTCCTGGAGCCGCGGATAGAAGAAGCTCCACATCGACAGGCTGCGACCGACGACGTTCTCGTAGAGCCGGCTCTGGGA
>DASXKE010000138.1:0-3226 GCA_036496985.1 Gaiellaceae bacterium
GTACGAAGCAGGCCTTAAAACCTGCGTTTTGCAGCACTTCTTTAAGCCCTCTCGCGGACTCGAACCGCGGACCCCCTCCTTACCATGGAGGTGCTCTACCAACTGAGCTAAGAGGGCTGGAAGCCGGATTGTAGCCCCGTCCCGAGCTGCGTTAGACGAGCGCCGGCGAGCCGAGCTCGGCGTCGCGGCTGACGAGGGCGGCGTACCGGCCGCCAGCGGCCAGCAGCTCCTCGTGTCGGCCGCGCTCGACCACCCGGCCATGGTCGAGCACGACGATCTGGTCGGCGTCCCTGACGGTCGAGAGCCTGTGCGCGATCGCGATCGTCGTTCGCCCTTCCGAGAGTCGGTCGAGCGCTTCCTGCACGAGCCGCTCCGTCTCGGTGTCGAGCGAGGACGTCGCCTCGTCGAGGACGAGGATCGGCGGGTTGCGCAGGATCGTCCGCGCGATCGCGATTCGCTGCTTCTCGCCGCCCGAGAAGCGGTAGCCGCGCTCGCCGACCACCGTGTCGTAGCCCTCCGGGAGCGCCGCGATCACGTGATGGATCCGCGCAGCCTCGGCGGCCGCGTACAGCTCCTCGTCGGTCGCGTCGGGCTTCGCGAAGCTGAGGTTCTCGCGCACCGAGGCGTGGAAGAGGTACGTCTCCTGCGAGACCACGCCGACCAGGCTCGCGAGCGCGGAGAAGGTCAGGTTGCGGACGTCGACGCCGCCGATCGAGACCGACCCGCGTTCGACGTCGTAGAGGCGCGCCGCGAGGTAGCCGAGCGTCGTCTTCCCGGCGCCGGTCTCGCCGACGAGCGCGGTCGTGGTCCCGGCGGGCACCGCGAAGCTCACGTCCTCGAGCGTCCAGGCGTCTTCGTCGTAGCGGAACCAGCCGTGGTCGAAGACGACGTCGCCCGCCTGTGCGGCGGCGACCGTTCCCTCCACGATGTCGACCGGCTGGTCGAGGTATTCGAAGATCCGGTCGAAGAGCGCGAGCGAGGTCTGGATGTCGAGCCCGACGCCGAGCAGCGAGCCAACCGGGAAGAAGAGCCGCGCTTGCAGCGTGGTGAAGGCGATGATCGTTGGGATCGTGATCGTGTTGGTGAGGACCGTCCCGCCGAGCCAGTAGACGGCGGCAGGCATCACCGCGAAGCTCGTCTGGATCGACGCCATCACCCAGCGGCCCGCCATTCGCTGCTGCACCTCGAGGTCGGCCAGGCGCCGCGACTCGCCCTCGAAGCGGTCTGCGAGCTCGTCGCCGCGGCCCATCGTCTTGCCGAGCAGGATGCCGCTGACCGAAAGCGACTCCTGGACGATGCTCGAGATGTCGGCGAGCGACTCCTGCGTCGTCTTCGCGATCCGCCGCCGCTCGTTTCCGACCCGGCGAGTCAGGATGGTGAAGAGCGGGATGAGCGCGAACGCGAAGAGCGCGAGCTGCCAGCTGAGGAACAGCATCGCGATCATCGTCGCCACCACCGTCGTCAGGCTCGACGCGATGTTCGTGGCGGTGTTCGTGACGACGTTCTGCACCCCGCCGATGTCGTTGTTGATCCGCGACTGCACCTCGCCCGTGCGGGTGCGAGTGAAGAACGCGAGTGAAAGGCGCTGCAAATGGCGGAAAACGGCAGCCCGCAGGTCATGCATGACGTGCTGGCCGACCTGGTTCGAGAGGAGCGTCTGGATCACGCTGAGGATCCCCACCGCGATCGCGATCACGATCATCCCCGCGGCGTTCACGGAGACCCCGTGCTTGTCGTGGGTCTCCAGCGCCACGAGCAGGCGGCGGAGCAGGAACGCCGGCACGACGCCGAGGCCGGCGATCACGACGATCAGCCCGAGCAGTACCGAGAGCCGCCGCCAGTACGCCTTGAAGAGCGACCCGATCCGCCGCATGTTCGCGCGGCGCACCTCGGGGTCGAGCGGGCGCTCGGGCGGTGCCTCACCCCGGTCGTGGAAGAACATTCCCATCAGGGCCTTTCTAACGAATGGCGGCAGCCGGGACATCCCGCCGCGCCGTGCTCACCAGGGATGATGATGGGGGCGGGAGGATTCGAACCTCCGTAGGCTGAGCCGACGGGTTTACAGCCCGTTCCCTTTGGCCGCTCGGGCACACCCCCTGGGGGAGGCGCATTGTAGTCCCGCCGCTGCGGATACGTTCTCGGCGTGGGGGAGGCGCCGATCCGGACCGAGCAGCTCCGCAAGGTCTACGGGACGCTCGTCGCGGTTGACGGCCTCGACCTCGAGGTGCGGCCGGGTGAGTTCTTCGGACTGCTCGGCCCGAACGGCGCCGGAAAGTCGACGACGATCGGGATGCTCACCACGACCGTCTTCCCGACCGGCGGGCGCGCGCTCGTCTCCGGCCTCGACGTGAGCCACCACGCGGCCGACGTGAAACGGCAGATCGGGGTGGTTTCGCAGGCGAACACGCTCGATCGGGCCCTCACCGTCTGGGAGAACCTCTACTACCACGGGCGCTTCTTCGGCGTCCCGCGCCTTCGGGCCCGGGCGAGGGCCGACGAGCTGCTCGAGCAGTTCTCGCTCACCGAGCGTGCCGATTCGATGGTCTTCCAGCTCTCGGGCGGCCTCGCGCAGCGGCTGATGCTGGCCCGCGCTCTCGTGCACGAGCCGCAGGTGCTCTTCCTCGACGAGCCCACCTCGGGTATCGACCCGCAGACCCGCATCAACCTCTGGCGCATCCTCGTGGACCTCAACCGGGCCGGCCAGACGACGCTCCTCACGACGCACTACATGGAGGAGGCCGACGAGCTCTGCGAACGGATCGCGATCATCGACCGCGGCAAGGCGCTCGCGGTCGACACGCCAGCCGAGCTGAAGCGGCGGCATGGCGCCGAGACGGTCATCACCCTGACCTTGGAGGGCGACCCCGCGCCGCTCGCCGAGCGGGCGGAACGGCTCGACGCCGTCCGCTCGGTCGAGCTGGACGAGCAGATCGTCCGCGTCCGCGCGTCTCGCTCCGAGGGCGTGCTCGTCCAGCTCGTGCAGGAGGCCGCCGCGCTCGACCTCTCCGTCCGCGACGCGTCGAGCCTGCCGCCGAGCCTCGAGACGGTCTTCCTCAACCTCACCGGGCGGGAGTACCGGGAGTGAACGTAGGCTCGACGGAGCTCACCCAGGAGCGGAGGCGCCGACCTGCGCGGCGCCGGAGCGGGGAATTGAGGCCCTGGCTGCTGACCTTCGGCGCGCTGCTCGCCCGCGACATCCGCGTGCTGCGCCGCAACTTCGGCCAGT
>DASXKE010000139.1:0-2684 GCA_036496985.1 Gaiellaceae bacterium
GCTCTACGGCGAGCATCTTCCGTGCGAGACCGACTTCCCCGGTTTGCGCGGCAAGCATGACCCCGGAAGGGCCGTTGCGAGATCGCATCTCCGGCCGAGTGCTCGTTCGCCGGCCTTCGCTCGCGGGTCTTCCCCATCGCCGTAGCCCAAGTCCCGAAGCGCGGTCGCCCGTTACGAAAGCGTTCGTCAGCGTGTGGCTGGGCGGGCGATCGCATGTAGCCCGGGGTGGGACAAACGTGCAGCCTAGGCGGGTCGCCTCGGACCAGATTGCGAGCGCCGCCGAGTTCCAGTCTGGCTTACGACGGCAACGCTTGCCGGCGCTCGTGCAGAAGCCGCTGCGCGGCCGCCACCGAGCCGCACCAGGGCCAAGCCGTGAGGCCCGCCGGGGCGGGCCTCGCTGGTCTGGCCTTTCGGATCTGCGGCTAGAGGAGGCAGACGACGCCGACGGCCGAGCTACCGTTCGAGTTGTCGGCGTTGCCATTGCCGTCGTAGGACTTCAACCAGGCATTGCCTATCCCGTACGCCGTGCTGTTGCAGCTGTGAAAGGCGTTCTCGCTTCTCGCGGACGCCGCGCCGATGAACGGACCGGCGGAGACGCCCAGCGCCGCGATCGACCCAACGCACACGATGGCGGCTCTGCTCTTGACTGACCTTTTCATGGTCTCTCCTTTGTTGTCGTCCCTGTGTTTACGGGACTTGACTGGGGTGAGGAAATCGAGGCCCGGTAGTTCTGCGGTAGGGACCGGGTAAATGGGCTGCTCGTGAGCACGACGGACGGCGCTGGGACGTACTACGCGGGACCGACGCGGCAGACGCCGAGCGCGAGCCGCGACCCGCTTCTCGCGAGCCGAGACGCGAAGGCTCCCGGTCCCGCAGCGGCGAGGAAGGGGGCGTGCTGTCAGGCGCCGAGCTGCGCGAGCGTCTCACGAGCGGCGCACAGATCGTGTGTGTTGAATCCTTCGGTGAACGAGTCGTAGACGTCTGCGAGGAGGTGCCTGCCGTTGGTAGCGCGCTGGGGCGCCGCGGCGAGACGAGCGGCGCTGATTGCCGCGCGTAGCGCGAGTGGCTTGGCGTTGCCGGCCGTCGCGAGCTCGAGGGCGTGGTCGAAGGCGTGCTGTGCGGCTTCGTGGTCTGGGTCGGGGTGCCGCAGGAGGAGTTCGCCGCGCAGCCGGTGCAGTTCGGGCTCGAAGTAGCGTTCGTCGGTCGAGTCGGCCGCGGTAAGCCCCTTTTTCACAGCCTCAAGGCCGTCGTCTATTTGGTTGTTGTCGGCGTGCACGTCGGCGAGAAGTGCGAGGAAATACGGATGGAAGATCGCCGCCCCGGTCGCCGCTGTATCGTCGAGCCCGCGTCGGATCGCGGCGACCCCGGCGTCGGGCGCTCCGTTCTTGCTGATCGCCCAGCCGCGAATCGCGGTCGCCCAGGCGCCCCAGACCGGGATCCCGTACTCAGCCGCGACCTCGCAGACTGCCTCGGCGCGCTCGCCGGCGATCGCGCTGTCGCCGGCGAGTTGAGCGAGCATGGCGTCGATGAGCAGGGCGTACGCGAGCGTGAACGGGTGGTTTAGCGCGACCGCGCGATCGACGGCGTCGCTGCTAGTCGCGGCTGCCTGGTCGGCGAGGCCGAGGAACCATTGGCAGAGGGCGAGTGCGGACGCGCCGGCGATGCCGGGGTCCTCGCCGTAGGTCCGGATTAGCTCGCCGTGGCGGGTGGGGTCGTAGCCGGCTTTGACTTCCTGGAAATGAGTGCATGCCTCGTCTAGGCGACCGAGGAAGAACAGCGACCAGCCGACCGCTCGTCGTGCGACCACGGCCGCGTCATCGTTGTGCTGCTCGGCCAGGCTGAGGAAGGTGCTGGCGAGCTCATAGCCAGCGGCGTGATTCGCGGCGACGAGGTCGTTGTTCCAGAGCCCGTAGAGGACAGGCAGGATGTGCCTCGCTGTGTCACCTAGCCCGGCCGCAACCGCGCGGGCCCGCGCATAGTTCTCCCTGGTCTCTTGTGCCGCGTAACCGCGCGCGGTGATCAGCGCGTTGCCCAGGGTAATCCGCAGGACGAGCTCGCGTTCGGCGCGTTCGCGACTCGAGGGAAGCCGGTCGACCTGAGCGAGCGCCAGTGTCAGGTGCTCGATCGCCTCACGGTGCCCGCTGCGGGTGAGCGCCTGCTCGGCAGCGAGCTGCAGCCAGCGGATCGCGCTCTCGGTCTCGCCGCCGCGCACGTAGTGGGCCGCAAGCCCTGAGGCGATCTCCCGCCCTCGCTCGCCGTAGGCATGCTCGAGCCGCCGGCCGATGTCGCGATGCAAGCGTGCCCGACGCGCCGGTGGAAGACCGAGGTAGAGCGCTTCCTGATAGAGGTCATGCGCGAAGCGGTACCGCGCCGAGATCGTCGTGTCGGGCCACACCGTCTCTCCCGTTCGCTCGAGGAACCGCTCGTCGGCGGCAAGGGCCTCGAATCGTTCCTCGACGTCCTCCTCGCCACGCGCACAGGCGGCCGCGACGGCCGCGCCGACGAAGTCCCTCCCTGCGACGCTGGCGGCGTCGAGTAGCTGGCGGTCCTCGAGGTCGAGGTCGTCGAACATCTGCTCGATCAGCTGGCGGACGGTCTGCGGCGTGTCGTCGGCCAACACCGAGAGCTCAGTATGCGAGCCGCTTCCACCGTGCTCGAACAGCCCGCGCTCGAACCACGCGTCG
>DASXKE010000140.1:0-9335 GCA_036496985.1 Gaiellaceae bacterium
CGAGGTCGGATAGCGCCTTACCGAGATGGACGCGGCACCCGGCCTCCAGCTTCGCCGGAGACGAACCACTGCCAGCCCTGTGCGTGGGCCTGAGAGAGCCGGCGCCGCAAGCGGTGCGTAAAACCGCTTGCACGTCGGCGCCAGACCGCTTCACTCCACGAAATTGGCTTCGGCCTCACCCTCGGAACAGACTCGCACAAGCCCTCGGGCGGAATATGCCGGAGCCGTCGAGGTGCTTCGAAAAAATGCCGCTGTGCAGGCATTTCCTTGATGCCCCCGGCATGAATCGAACATGCGCACGCGGTTTAGGAAACCGCTGCTCTATCCACTGAGCTACGGGGGCCGCGCGACATTGTGCCCTGACGGAGGGTCGAGGTCCGTCATCGGCGCGGCGGCGTGACGCCGAAGACGCTGCCGCGCCCGTTCTTGCGGACGCAGGCGATCTCGCGCTTGCCCTTGCCTGCAAGCTCGACACACTTCAGGCCCAGGTACGTGCCCAGCTGGGTCTCCACGGTCGCATGGGGTTTGGCCGCCAGCTTCTTCACGAGGGGCTTCGCCGCCCTGCACGAGACGCCGCCGGCCTCGGTCACGCTCCACCTCGCGCCGCCGCCCGTGACGATGCCGCAATTGGTGAACGCCCTGCTCGACGACCACGCAACCGGCACCACGGCCAACGCCGCTACGACTACGACAACAAGAGTGCGAACGTTCATGGGACCCTCCTTCGAGGTGTGCTCGACCGACAGAGCCTGCTAGTCGCCGGGAGCGTTCGCCTCGGGCGTTTCCCTAGTCTCGGCACAGCAGTAGAGTCGAGCCGTGCTGGTCGGGCGTGAGGTCGAACGCGCCCGCATCGACGCGCTGCTCGAGGCGGGCCGCCGTGGGCGGACGGGGACGCTCGTCTTCGTCGGCGAGCCCGGGATCGGCAAGACCGCGCTGCTCGAGGAGGCAGTCGCGTGCGCAGCCGGCCTGCGTACGCTGCGCATGACCGGGGCCGAGGCCGAGTCGGCGCTTCCGTTCGCCGGCCTGCACTTCCTTCTCCTGCCGCTGATCGACACCTTCCCCCGCCTCGAGCCGCCACAGGAGCGAGCGTTGCGGATCGCGCTCGCACTCGAGGAGGGCGACGAGCCCGACGTCCTCGCGGTGAACGCAGGAACGCTCGCGGTGCTCGCGGAGGCCGCCGCCGAGCAGCCGCTGCTGCTCGCGATCGACGACGCCCAGTGGCTCGACCGGCCGTCCGCAGATGCGCTCGCGTTCGCGCTCAGGCGTCTGGAGGTCGAAGACATCGCGTGCCTCGTCGCCGTGCGGGCCGGGGAGCCGTCGGCGTTCGACAGCGGATTCGACCGCCTCGAGCTGGAACCACTGTCCGCACGCAACTCGCGTGAGCTGCTCACGCGGCGCCGGGAGATCGTCCCCCCGCGCGACGCCGACAGGATGCTCGAGCTCGCCGCCGGCAATCCCCTTGCCCTCCTCGAGCTACCGTCGCGACTCGCGACCGGCGAGGCGAATCGGACGGTGACGGCCCCGGAGCGGATCCGGCGCACGTTTGCTGCGCGACTCGACGCGATGCCGGATGAGGTTCGGCGAGCGCTCGTGCTTGCAGCGGCCGAGCCCGACGCCGGAGCGGTCCGGGCTGCGGCCGAACGGCTCGGCATCAGCGGGGAGGCGCTTGCTCCGGCAGAGACCGCCGGGCTCGTGCATGTCGAGGTCGGGGGGATCGTCTTCCGACATCCGATCGTCCGTTCGCTGGCGTACTCATCCGCCGATCCGGTCTCGAGACGTGAGGCGCACGCCGCCCTGGCCGAGGCGCTCACCGACGAGAGCGACCGGGACCGCAGGGGCCGGGTGCGATCTCGATCAACGACGGCGGCGTTCCGAACGACGGAGGCCGCTTCCACCTCGTCGCCTCCATCCATGGCCTGGACGTCTACTACGGCTGTGGTTCAGAGGTGGTGCTCGACATCCGGCCACATGACCTCCCCGCGGACACGGTGTTCGCCAGCGGCGACAAGGCTGAAAACGGCGGGCCTGTGACCCCGATACAAGCCTCGGGGCTCGTTCTCCAGGCGCATGACACGTCGACCGCGGATCTTGACGTGATCGCGTGGGCCGGAAGCGACGGCACGCTGTCGCGCTTCGATCTCGGCGGGTTCCGCGGCAGCAGCAGCTGCAACATCTGGGGGCTGATCACCCCGGGCTCGGCGTCATGAAGCGTCGCCTGAAAGCTCCGAGACCGGGTTTGTCATCTCGCTGCTCGCGCTCTTCGTGGCGCTGGGCGGAGGAGCAGCCTGGGCGAGCGGTCTGATCTCCGGCAAACAGATCGCCAACCACTCGATCGCGGAGAAGAAGCTGACTGCCAAAGCGATCAAGACGCTCCACGGCCGGCAGGGGCCGGCCGGGCCAAAGGGACCGAGCGGCGCCGCCGGACCACAGGGCCCCCCGGGCGCGAAGGGCGACACCGGCGCGACGGGGCCCCAGGGGCCGGGAGCCCGCTCCTTCAACGTCGGCGGCGTCCCGGCCGACAACGTCGCCCACCTCCTGGCCAGGGTCGACGGTGTCGACGCCTACTACACCTGCCTCTCCATAGTCGCCAAGGTCCACGTAGAGCTACGGCCGCACCTACCCGGCGATACCGTGTTCGCCAGCGGCGACCGGGCTGAAGACGGGGCTCTGACCGCCCTGCAGGAGTCGTCGACGTTCACCATCCTGGCCTCCGGGGGCACTGCGGATCTCGACGTCATCGCCTGGGTCGGAAGCAACGGCACGCTGTCGCGCTTCGACCTGGGCGGGTTCCATGGCAGCAGCAGCTGCAACGTCTGGGGCGTGATCACCCCGGCCTCCTCGTCCTGAAGCGACGCCTGCATGGACCGCAGGAGCCTGCCCGCCGTGCGAGGATCACGGAATGAGCGAGGCCCCCACGATCGCCGACCTCCTGCACGAGGCAGGCGAGACGCACCACATCGTCTACCGGATCGTCGACGGCGACGATCCCGATTGGGCGTCGTGGTACGCCGACTGGCTGCTCTCGCATTCCGAGCTGCCGCAGCTGCTCCGCGCGACGCCCGTGCGCAGCCACCTCGTGCACGCGCTCGTCCAGCTCGACCGCGATTACACGGCCGCGCCGCACGAAGAGCGCTGGGAAGACTGGTACGCCGAACGCCTGCTCGGCGAGTTCGGCGCAGGCTAGGTCTCGGCTCCGACGGTCGTTTCGGCCGAACGGCTCAGTGCGTCGTCGGCTGCGAGCGAGTCGAACAGCTGCTGCCCGCGCTCGGCGACGTAGGTCGCACCGGCGGCGCCGGCACCCATCGCGAGCGCCGCGACGACCGGGCCGCGGAGCCTGGTTCCGAGCGCATCATCGAGCGAGAAGCGACCGGGGCCGCCGTCGGCAAGCGCGGCCAACGCCGCGAGGACGACGACCGGATACTCGACTCCACCCTCCGTGACCCAGAGCCCGTTTCGACGGTGCACGTGGCGGATCGCGTTCGTCATCACTCCCGTGAGCATGCTCACCGCCGCCGGCGTGAACAGCCCGAGCGCGAGCAGCGCACCGCCGCCCGCCTCGGCCGCGCCTGCGAGCAGGGCGCTCTCGCGGCCGGGCCGCAGGCCGATCTGCTCGAAGTGCTCGCCCGTCCCGTCCGGTCCGGCGCCGCCGAACCAGCCCGTGAGCTTCTGCATCCCGTGGCCGACGAAGTAACCGCCGAGCGTCGCGCGCAGCACCAGCTTGCCGAGTCCCATGACCTCCGGCTACCCCAAAACAGCGAACGGAAACTAGAGTCCGCTCGATGAGCGACTTCAGCCTCGAGGCGCTGCTCGAGTCGCGACGCGGTGAGGATCTCGACCTCTGGGCGCGGACGATCAATCCGCAGTTCGTGCGGGTGCTGCGCACGATCGGCTTCGACCGCACGTGGGCTCGTTCCGAGGGCGCGTACCTCTTCGACAAGGACGGGACGCGCTATCTCGATCTGCTCGGCGGCTTCGGGATGTACGGCGTCGGCCGGAACAACCCGAGCGTGCGGGCGGCGCTCGTCGAGGCGCTCGCGCTCGAGACGCCGGGGATGCTCGCGATGGGGACGACGCTCCTGCCCGGCCTGCTCGCCGAGGAGCTGATCGCGCTCGCCGGCGGCCGGATCGAACGCTGCCTCTTCACGAGCTCCGGCACGGAAGCGGTCGAGGCCGCACTCAAGCTCGGCCGCACCGCGACAGGGCGCACGCGTGTCCTCTCGGCCGATCACGGGTTCCACGGGCTGACGCTCGGCTCCCTGTCGGCCAACGGCAACGCCGAATTCACCGCACGCTTCCAGCCCCTCCTGCCCGGTTTCGCGCATGTCGCCTTCGGCGATCTCGACGCGCTCGAGGCCGAGCTGCAGCGCGAGGACGTGGCGCTGTTCCTCGTCGAGCCGCTGCAGGGGAAAGGGATCAACCTGCCGCCCGACGGCTACCTCGAGGCGGCGCAGGAGCTTTGCCGCCGCTACGGGACGCTCTTCTGTGTCGACGAGGTGATGACCGGCTTCGGGCGGACCGGTCGCATGTTCGCGTTCCAGCGCTGGGGGCTCGAGCCGGATCTCGTGACCGTGGCGAAGACGCTCTCAGGCGGCTACGTCTCCTCCGGTGCGCTGCTCATGGCGCGGTCAGTGCATGAGGCGGTCTTCGACTCGATGTATCATGCAATGTCGCACGGCTCCACGTTCGCGCCGAACGAGCTCGCGATGGCCGCTGGGCTCGCAACGCTGCACGAGCTGCGCGAGCAGCGGCTCGTCGAGCAGAGCGCACGACTCGGAGAGCGTCTGCTCGAGCTGACGCGGCCGCTCGTGGACGAGTTCGCGGTCGTGCGCGACGTCCGGGGGCTCGGTCTCGCGTGGGCGATCGAGTTCGCCGAGCCGTTGAGCGGCCGCATGAGCTACCGGCTGATCGAGCGAGCGCAGCCGGGGCTCTTCGCCCAGCTCGTCGTCGTGCCGCTCTTCACGAAGCACCACATCCTCAGCCAGGTCGCCGGCCACGACATGGCCGTGATCCGCATCCTGCCGCCGCTAGTCCTGACCGACGGCGACGTCGAGGAGTTCGCGAGCGCGCTGCGCGCGACGATCAAGGACGCGCAGCGGATGCCGAAGTCGCTGACGAAGCTTGCGTTCTCGGCTGCCGGCGCGGCAGTTTCGCGGCGCTAGCTACTCGCGCTCGAGCGGCAGGCCGCGCTTCGACCACTCGCTCCACGAGCCCGGATAGAGGCGCCCTTCGCGGCCGGCGAGCCAGGCGCGGTGGAGGGTGACGCAGGCCGTTACCCCGGAGCCGCAGTAAGCGACAAGCTCGCCGCCGGGAAGCTCGGGCAGCGCTTGGTTCCACGGTGCGTTCGCAGCACCGGGGATCCGGCCCGGTGGGTCGTCGATCTCGTTCGGCTCGCCGCGCCAGCGATTGGCGGTCCGGGCGTCGACGAGCACCAGGGCCGGATCGGCGAGGCGGCGTGCGATCTCCTCCGCGGCGATCGTGTCGCCGCTTCGGTCGCGCGGGACGAACTCGGCCGGCTCGATCTCCTCTTCGCCGGCGCGCAGCTCGCCTCCCCACGCCTCGCTCCCGCCGAGCAGGACGGCGCAGTCGTCGTGGCCGAAGTGTCGGAGCAGCCACCACAACCGCTCCGGGCCGCCGCCGTTCCCGTACGCGACGACGTACGCGCCCGGCCCGATCCCGGCACGGCTTGCCGCGGCAGCGAACCGCTCGGCCGACGGCAGCGGATGACGTCCGGCGTTCTCGACCGACAGATCCGACAGGTCCGCGTCCACGTCGAGGAACGAGGCGCCTGGGATGTGTCCGGCGAGGTAGAGCTCGCGCCCGCGCGCGGGGTTTCCGAGCTCCCATCTGCAGTCGACGAACTGAATGTTCAGAGCCATCTCCCTATGTTGACCCAGGTGGGCCGTTGACGTCCGGAGCCTCTTCCTCTACCTTGCCGCGGGCTATGAAGAGGATTTCGAGCAGTCTTCTGCTGGCGCTGTGCGCCCTCGCGTTCGCCGTTGCCGGTTGTGGCGGTGGCGGCAGCGGGGGCACGGACGGCGCCCAGCTCTCGAAGGCGCAGTACAAGAGCAAGCTGAAGGCGATCTCGAAGCAGGTCGACACGGCACACAACGACCTGTCTCGCGGAGCAAAGCAGGCCGTGACGGTTGCCGACGTACAGTCGGTCCTGAACCGCTACGCGGCGACAGAGCAGCAGATCAGCGACCAGATCTCGAAGCTCGACCCACCCGCGAACGCGTCGGCAGCGAACGCGAAACTCGCGCTCGGCTTCCACGACGATTCGACCGAGATCAAGGCCCTCGTCCCGAAGCTGGCCAAGTTGCACAGCGCCACAGAAGCGTTCGCCTTCCTGCAGAGCGTCGGCCATACCAAGGGCGGCACGGAGCAGGACGCGGCGGTACAGAAGCTGCGGAAGCTCGGCTACACCACCGGGAGCTAGGCGCCCACGAGTGTCGAGCGGCGCTCGAGCAGCACGACGTCGCGCCAGACGCCGTGCAGGCGTCCGAGCCGCTCGCGAACGCCGACCTCGCGGAAGCCGCACGCCTTGTGGAGCCCGATGGACGCCTCGTTCTCGGGGAAGACCCCTGCGTTCAGCGTCCAGTAGCCGGCTTGCTCCGAGAGCTTGACGAGCTCGTCGAGCAGCGCGCGCCCGACGCCGGAGCCGCGCGCCGCCCCGGCGACGTACACGCTCACCTCGCCCACTCCTTCGTAGCAGCAGCGATCCGAGACGGGCGAGATCGCGGCCCAGCCGACCACCGAGCCGTCGCGCTCGGCGACGATCCGCAACTCGGGATGCGCAGCGTCCCAGCGCTCCCACGACGGCGGCTCCGTCTCGAACGTCGCGTCGCCGCCACGGATGCCTTCCGCGTAGATCGCACGAACCGGTGCCCAGTCCTCCGGCCGCAGATCGCGGAGGATCATTTTGCGTGGCTCGGTGTCCACACGGCCGCGAGGATCCCGAGCCCGACGAGCACGCTGCCGCCCACCCAGCGCTGGACGTTCGCGATCGCGGTCGAGCCCCGCAGGCGGTCGGCGACGGTGCCGGCCGCGAGCGCCCAGGCGCTGTCGCTGAGAAAGCCGAGGCACGCAAAGGTGAGGCCTAGCACGAGGATCTGAACCGAGGCGTGGGCCGCCTGCGGATCGACGAACTGCGGCAGGAAGGCAAAGATGAAGACGATCGTCTTCGGGTTCGTCAGGTTGACGACGATGCCCTGCGCGTAGGCGCGGCGGCGGGTGCGTGGCACCGCTTCTTCGTCCGGCTCCTCGAGGCCGCGACCGAGCAGACGTCGCACGCCGAGGACGAAGAGATACACGGCGCCGACGTACTTGACGACGTCGAACGCGGCTGTCGAGGCGAGGACGAGCGACGACAGCCCCGCCGTCGCGAGCAGAACGTACGCAACGGTCCCCGTCGTGATCCCGGCGACCGAGGCGAGACCGCCCGAGCGTCCCATCTCGATGCTCCGCGTCACGACGTAGAGCACGGCAGGCCCGGGGATGAGCAGCAGCACGATCGCCGTGGCCAGGAAGACGAGATACGCGGACGAGGAGGGCACAGGCGCACGCTACCGAGTCCGCAACCCCGGGCAAACCGCGTGCTCAGAGGCGAGATTTGACGTCGGTGAGACGAACGCCTAGCCTGGAGGAGCCATGTTGCTTACGAACGTGATGAACCGGATTCCGGGGGGCTGCAGCACTCGCCCCGTCCGGAACCGCGGCGCCCTTTAGGTCCGCGCGCCGCCTGATCGGCGGCTTTCCGTTCTCCGTTTCGTACTTCGTTTCCGAAGGAGCAGCATGTCCGCGTTTGCACCATCCACATCCGATCTCACTCCGCGTCTAGACCGGCAGGTTCCCGCCGTCGAGGTGCGGGACCTGCGAAAGACGTTCAGGCGCAAGGACCGCAAGGCCGGCCGCTTCGCGCGCAAGCGTCCGTGGCCGGCGCTCGCCGACGTCAGCTTCACGATCGCCCGTGGCGAGTGCGTCGCCATCCTCGGCCAGAACGGTTCGGGGAAGTCGACGCTCGTCCGCCTGCTCTCGACGCTCCTGATCGACGATGGCGGCGAGGCGCGGGTCTTCGGCCACGACATCGTGAAGGAAGCGTCTGCGATCCGCCGGCTCGTCAACCGCGTCTCGGTCGAGGCGAGCTTCTTCAAGAAGATGTCCGCGTCCGAGAATCTCTCGTACGCGGCGCGCTTCTACGGGATGGCGCCACATCAGACGCGCACGGCCATTCCGGAGATCCTCGGCCGAGTCGGATTCCCGCCCGACCGGCGCGGCGAGGCGATGGAGAACCTCTCGCGCGGCATGCAGCAGAAGGTCGCCCTCGCACGGGCGCTGCTGACCTCGCCGGTTCTGCTCCTGCTCGACGAGCCGACCACCGGGCTCGATCCGCGCTCGAAGCTCGAGGTGCAGGAGTTCATCCGCCAGGTGCGGGTCGAGCACGACGCGACGATCCTGCTCTGCACCCACGACATGGCCGAGGCGGAGACGCTCGCCGACCGGATCGGCCTGCTCGACCGCGGGCGGCTGCTCTTCCTCGAGCCGGCCGAAGACGTAAAGCGTCGCTTCGGCGTCGAGACGCTCGAGGAGGCCTTCTTCGCCGCCACCGGACGCGAGTTCGTGGTCGAGGAGGGCGACGCAAACGACGACGACGATGACGAGTACCGGGAGGTGTTCGGATGAGCGAGTTCGCTCTGGAAACGAGAAATCAGCTCGTCGGCCTCTTCGGGATCGTCGAGCGCAACGTCTATCTCACCAAGCGCTACTTCCTCTGGGACCTCGCGTTCATGGTCTGGACGATCGCGAACACGCTCACGATCGTCTTCATCGCGCGCGCGATTCCCGGCATCACGCCGACGCAGGAGAACACCGCGGCTACGGCGCTGCTCATCGGCGCCACGATCTGGGCCTTCCTCGGGATCATCTTCGAGTTCATGACGGAGACGGTCGCCTGGGAGCGCTGGGAAGGGACGATCGAGTACACGTTCATGGCACCGCTGTCGCGTCTCGTGCACCTGTTCGGACAGGGCGCGTACGCGGTGCTGTACGGGCTGATCCGCGCGACGATCCTCTTCTTCGCGGTCGCCGCGTTCATCGGCGTCCACATGCCGGCCGCGAACTTCGGTGCCGCGCTGGGGCTGCTCGCGCTCGCGTCCGTCTCCTTCATCGGCGTCGGGATCATGACCTCCGTCCTGCCGCTGATCTCGCCGGAGAAAGGGGCACAGCTCGGCTTCGTCTGCCAGGGCATCATGCTCGTCGTCTCGGGCGTCTACTACCCGGTGACCGTCATGCCGGAGTGGATGCAGTGGATCTCGAAGATCTCGCCGGCGACGTACGCG
>DASXKE010000141.1:0-3645 GCA_036496985.1 Gaiellaceae bacterium
TCGCGAGCGACGCCGCGCGCTCCTCGAGCGCAACCGCGTCGACTGCGCCGATCCGCGGCAGCCGCGCTTCGAGCGGTAGCTCGAACCCCGCCGGCAATGCAGGTGTCTGAGCCATGGACGGAGTCTAGTCCCGCCAAAGTCCTCACAATTTCCCGCCGAAACCGGGGCTACCCTGCTCCGCATGCTGAAGACGATCGCGGGGCTGCTCACAGTGGCGGCGATTTCTCTCATCTCGGGAGCTGCGAAGCCGGCAGCGTCGACCCGCACGGCGAACGGTTTCTCCGACACCGCTGAGACGGTGATGGGGACGCTCGTCGGACCGCCGAACTCGAAGTTCCTCACCCGGATTCGCAACGGCAAGATGGGCGGCGTCGTGCTCCTTGGCAACGGCTGGCTCACGCGCAGCACAGCCGAGAAGGTCACCGCCGAGTTGCAGCACGCGGCGTGCACACGAGGCGAGCCGCTCCTCATCGCCGTCGACCAGGAAGGCGGGCTCGTGAGGCGGCTGGCCTGGGCTCCGCCGACCGAGGCTCCCGACCAGATGACGAGCCCGTCCGTCGCTCAGTCCCAGGCTGCCGGCGCGGCCGAGGCGCTCCACTCGGTGGGGATCGACGTCGACTTCGCACCGGTCGTCGACACGCCCACCTCGTACCGCAACTTCCTCGGCTCGCGGGCTTTCTCGCACTCCCGGACGTGGAACGCGGAAATGGGTCGCGCCTTCGTCGACGGCCTGCAGGCGAACGGGATCGCCGCAACAGCGAAGCACTTCCCCGGGCTCGGCCTGGCAAGCGGCAACACCGACGACGGCAGGATCCTGATCAAGGCCGCGGCCTGGAAGCTCCGTCAGGGTCTGCTCCCCTTCCAGAGCGCAGTCAAGGCGGGAGCGAAGCTCGTGATGGTCTCGACCGCGATCTATCCCAAGCTCGACGGATCGAAGAAGCCCGCGGCGTTCTCGAGCACGATCATCAACGGCTTGCTGCGGAAGAAGCTCGGCTTCACCGGCGTGACCGTGACCGACACGCTCACGGCGCCGGCCGCCGAGAGGATTCCGCACACCGCGACGGCGGCGATGCTCGCGGGCTCCGACCTCCTAATCTTCGGCGCGGAGAGCGCGAGCGAGCTGGGCTACTCGACTCTCCTCGCCGACGGAGCCGCGTCGCCTCGGCTCCAGAACCGCCTCACTCAGGCTGCAGCGCGAGTCCGCGCGCTCAAGGCGTGGCTCGCCACCCACGGCGGCGCCACGTGCACTCCCTGAACTAGAGCCCGAGCCGCTCGAGCGTGGCCGCGTCACGGCGCCACCGCGGCCGCACCTTGACCTTCAGCTCGAGGAACACGGGATGGCCGAGCAGCGCCTCGATCTCCGGCCTGGCGCGCGACCCGATGTCTTTCACGATCGAGCCGCCCTTGCCGACCACGATCTGCTTCTGCGATTCGGTCTCGACGAGGATCGAGGCACGCACGACCTTCTCTTCGATCTCCTCCACCTCGACCGAGATCGAGTGCGGCACCTCGTCGCGGGTCAGCCAGAGGGCCTTCTCGCGCACCAGCTCGGCGAGCTGCAGCTCGACTGACAGGTCGGTGCGCTGCTCCGGCGGGAAGTAGAGCGGCCCGTCCGGCAGCAGGCCGACGAGCTCGTCGCGCAACGCATCGATACCGTCGCCCGTCTTCGCGCTCACCGGATGGAGGGCGCGGAACGGTCCGAGCCTCGCTGCCGCGTTCATCTGCTGCGCGATATGGCCCGCCTTGAGCCGGTCGACCTTGTTGAGCGCAACCACCACCGGAACGCCGAGCCCGAACACGCGCGACGCGATGAAGCGGTCGCCGGCACCGATCCGCTCCCGCGCCGAGAGGACGAAGAGGACGGCCTCCACTTCCTCGAAGGCGGCGTCGACCGTCTTCTGCATGCGTTCGGTGAGCGCGTCGAGCGGCCGCTGGAACCCCGGCAGGTCGGCGAGAGCCAGCTGGTAGTCGTCGCCGTTCGCGATTCCGAAGATGCGCCGGCGCGTCGTCTGCGGTTTATCCGAGACGATCGCGACCTTGCCGCCGCAGAGGGCGTTCACGAGTGTCGATTTGCCGACGTTGGGCCGGCCCGCGACTGCGACGATTCCCGACTTCATGCGTCCGGCAGATCCCACGTCTCGGGCAGCAGCTCGTCGGCGGCGTACGCCGCGACCGTGCCGTCGGCGCGCCGGAAGTGGACGCGCTCGACGCGCCACTCGTGCAGCCACTGGCGGCAGCCTCCGCACGGCGAGCCCGTGATCCCGATCGCCTCGATGTCGCCGGGACGAACGCCTTCGCTCGCCGCCTTGACGATCGCCGACTTCTCGGCGCAGACGCCGAGCGGGTACGACGCGTTCTCGACGTTCGCTCCGGCGAAAAGGCGTCCATCCCGCGTCAGAACAGCGGCGCCGACCTCGTAGTTCGAGTACGGCGCGTAGGCGTTCGCCGCAGCAGCCTCGGCCAGGGCGAGGAGCTCCTCCGCGGTCACACCGGCCCTCCGGAGCCGTAGAGGAAATGCCCATTCGCCGTGTCACGCAAGTCGAGGTCGAAGCCGAGCGGACGCACGCACGCCGCCAGCTCTGCGGGCGACCAGCGCCGCTTCACGATGCGGAACGTGCGCCCGTCGGCGAGCGAGCGCGTCTCCTCCCAGCCGTCCTGGTCGGTGCCTGTGTGCGCGCCGTCGCCGGCGGCGCTGTCGACGAGGAAGACGCGACCGCCAGGCGCCAGGGCTGCGCGCACGAGCTTCCAGAACTCGTCGAACCGCTCCTCGGGCACATGCGAGAGCCAGAAGGAGAAGAAGACGAGATCGAAGGTCTCGGCCGGGCGCCAATCGAACACGTCGGCCTGCACGAGCTCCGCCTCGGACGTGTTGAGCGCGAGCGTCTCGGCGTTCGCGTCGACCGCGACGACCCGGTCGGCGAGCTCGACGAGCCGGCGCGTCCAGATCCCGGTGCCTGAGGCTAGCTCGAGGACGTCGCCGAGCGGAGCGAGCGCCTCGAGGGCGTTCTCGGCCTCGGCCGCGTCGTCCCGCCAGCGCGCGAGCCGCTCGGGCTCGAGCTCGAAGCGCCCGCGCCGGTACCACCAGTCGTCGTACTCCGGCGCCCGCTCGGCGTAGTAGCGCTTCTGCTCGGCGATCCGGTCGCTCACGCGGCTGCCGCTCGCTCCCCGAGGAACGCCGGCACGCCCGCGAGCGAGTCGGCATAGCGGGCGGCACGGGAGTCCGGCCGGCGCACGAGCACCGCCGGGATGCCGAGCTCCTCGGCGCCCAGCACGTCGGCGACGACGTTGTCGCCGATCATCCAGGCCTCGGCCGGGCGCAGGGGGTCGAGCACCGAGGCGTACGCCTGCGCGTGCGGCTTCTCGTAGCTGGTCTCCGCAGAGCACGAGAGGAGCTCCAGGTGGCCGTCGAGACCGAGCGCCGTGACGATCTGCCGTAGCTCGGGGACGTGGTTCGAGAGGATCGCGTGCGTCCAGCCCGCCTGCGTCAGCCGCGAGAGCGTCGGGAGCGTGTCCGCGAACAGCTCCCACCCCACGCTCGGGTCGACGTAGAGCCGCCGTGCCGCATCCGCGAGCTCGAGCGCCCGCGCGGGCGGGTAGCCGGCGGCCTCGTACGCCCGGCCGAGCACGGGGCGCACCGATGCCCAC
>DASXKE010000142.1:0-12246 GCA_036496985.1 Gaiellaceae bacterium
ATCCAGCTCGAGGTGCGGATCGGGATCAACACGGGCGAGGTCGTGACCGGGGACCCGTCCGCCGGACACGGCTTCGTCAGCGGCGACGCGGTCAACGTCGGCAAGCGCCTCGAGCAGGCCGCCGCGCCCGGCGAGATCGTCCTCGGCGAGTCGACCCACCGTCTCGTCGAGCACGCGGTGCGCGCGACGCAGCTCGATCCGCTGCGGCTGAAGGGAAAGGCCGACGTGGCGACGGCATTCCGGCTCGATTCGGTCGACGAGAGCGCGTCGGCGATCCCGCGCCGCGACGACACCCGCTTCGTCGGGCAGGAGCGCGAGCTCGAGCGCCTGCGCGCCGCGTACGGCGAGGCCACGTCCGCCGGCGTCCGCCTCGTGACAATCGTCGGCGACTCCGGCATCGGCAAGTCCCGGCTCGCGCAGGAGCTCGTCGGCTCGCTCGCGGATCAGGCGAGCGTGGTGGTCGCGCGCTGCCCGCCGTACGGCGAGGGCACGACGTTCTCCCCCATCCGCGAGGCGTTCCGGCACGCGGGGCGAGACGAGAGCGTGCTCGAACGCTCGAGCTACGAGGTGTTCGCGGCAACGCGCGGTCTGTTCGAGGAGCTCGCGCGCGAGCGGCCGGTCGTCGCGGTGTTCGATGACGTCCACTGGGCCGAGGAGACGCTGCTTGACCTGATCGAGCACCTCGCGGTCCGGCTCGGCGCGGCGCCGGTGCTGATCCTCTGCCTCGCCCGGCCCGAGCTCGCCGAGAAGCGGCCGCAATGGCTGGCACGTCCGGAGGCGACGGTCTCGCTCCGGGCCTTGTCGGAGCTGGACTCGTGCGTTCTGCTCGACGCACTCGACGCGCCGGAAGCCGTGCGCGGGCGCATCACGGAGCTGGCCGAGGGCAACCCGCTGTTCATCGAGCAGCTCGCCGCATTCGCGGGCGAGGGCGGCGACGACGTCACGCTGAGCGGCTCGATCCGGGGAGTCCTCCACGCCCGGCTCGATCGTCTGGATCTCGAGGAGCGGTCCGTGCTCGAGCACGCCGCCGTGATCGGACGCAGCTTCCCGCTCGACGCCGTCCTCCGCCTGATCCCGCAGGCCGAGCAGGAAGCGGCCCAGGCGCGGGTGTTCGGGCTTGTGCGGCGGGGGCTGATCGAGCCGGACGTGTCCATCCCCGGCGACGGCTTTCGCTTCCAGCACGCGCTCATCCGCGAGGCGGTCTACGAGGGCATGCCGAAGGCGCTCCGCGCCGACCTGCACGAGATGGTCGCGAGCCAGCTCGACGATGCCGGTGACGAGCCGGCCCTCGTCGGTTTCCACCTCGAGCAGACCTGCCGCCTGCGCGAGGAGCTCGGCCTGCGCGACGGCGATCTCGCCGAGCGGGCCGGCCACCTCCTGCGCCTCGCCGCCGACGAGACGTTGAGCCGCACCGACGCGCCTGCGACCATCTCGCTGCTCGAACGGGCACGCGTCCTCCTCCCCGCCGACCACCTTGAGCTACCCGCCCTTCTCACCAGTCTCGGCACCGCTCGCCTGAACGGAGGCGACGTCCCCGGCGCCGAGTCTGCGCTTCTCGAGGCAGTGGAGGCCGCGATCGCGCGCGGCCAGCGGGCGACCGAGCTGCACGCCCGCATCGAGCTCCAGTTCGTCCATGCCTTCGCCGGAGAGACCCCCGTCGAGGAGAGCGTCGCCCTCGCGGAGGAGGCGATCGCGGAGCTCGAGCCGCTCGGCGACGAGCTTGCGCTCGCCCGTGCGTGGTGGCTGTGGAGCAGCGGCGACCTCGCGGCGTGCCGCTGGCGGGCGAGAGGCGAGGCGATCGAGCGGGCGCTGGAGCACGCGAGGCGGGCGCAGGCGGGAGCCGAGATGGTCGGGACACTCGCCGGGCTCCT
Organism: Gaiellaceae bacterium; assembly: GCA_036496985.1. Classification (GTDB taxonomy): domain Bacteria; phylum Actinomycetota; class Thermoleophilia; order Gaiellales; family Gaiellaceae; genus Palsa-739. The sequence continues at coordinate 1,872 of DASXKE010000142.1, forward strand.
CGGACAGGCGCTGCTGCACGGGCCGACACCGGTCGATGAGGCGATCGCACGGCTCGAGGGGCTGCCTGACGAGCTCGGCCTCGACCGGCCGCTACGCACCTCGATCCACACGAGCGTGTCGGGCCTGCTCGCCATGCGCGGCGAGTTCGAGGAGGCACGACGCAGGTTCAGGGATGCCGCTGCGACCTCGGAGGAGTTCGGCCTGCGTTTCCGCCGTGCGACCCAGTCGTTCGTTGGCGCGCAGATCGAGCTGCTCGCCGGGGATCCCGCCGCCGCCGAGCGCGAGCTGCGTGCGTCGTCGGGCGCGTTCGACGAGATCGGCGCGGCCACGTCGGCGACGACGCACCGTGCGCTCCTCGCCGAGGCCGTGGCGCGGCAAGGTCGTCTCGGCGAGGCGGAAGAGCTCGCCATGCAGGTCGCGGCGGATGCGACCGCGGACGACGTCATCGCTCACGTGCTGTGGCGCTCGGCGCTTGCGCGCGTGCGGGCGCGCGAGGGCTCGCCACAGGAGTCGGCGGAGCTCGCGGCCGCGGCGCGCCGCCGGCTCGGCGACGCGGAGTTCCCGCAGCTCGCCATCGCCGCACTCCTCGCCGCCGCCGAAGCCGCCATCGCGGCGGACGAAAACGCCGAAGCCGAGCGGTTCCTCGCCGAGGCGCACGGGATCGCGGAGGCGAAGGGCGCCCTGGCGAGCATCGCGCAGCTTGATGCCGTTCGCGTAGCGGGTTAGATTCGCTCTCCAAGCTGCGGAAGGAGTCTCGACATGAGCGAGGAGACGCACGACGGTCACGAGCACGAGCCGGACGAACACCAGCCGGACGAGCACGGGCTCGAGGAACGCGGACTCGAGGAACGCGGTCTCGAAGAGCGCGGTCTCGAAGAGCGCGGTCTCGAGGAGCGCGGTCTCGAGGAGCGCGGGCTCGAGGAACGTGACGAGGAGGAGCGCTCCGGCGGCGACGACAAGGACAAGTAGGACAAGGGTCGGCGGCAGCGCGCGCAAGCCGCTGCCGGGAGCGCGCCGGGTTGGTGCGGTCGCGTCCGACGAGCCGGTCGAGGTGACCGTGCTCGTGCGTCCGCGCGCGCTGCTGCCCGAACCAGAAGAACTGGGCCGGCAGCCGCTCAGAGACCGCAGCTACCTCACCCGGCGGCAGTACGCGGCTCGCTACGGCGCCGCTCCGAAGGATCTCGCCGCGATCGCAGACTTCGCGACCGAGCACGGGCTGCGCGTCCGGCAAGCGAGCGCGGGCCGCCGCAGCGTCGTCCTCGTGGGGCCGGCCGCCCGGATGGAGGCGGCGTTCCGCACCCGGCTCTCGCATTATCGCTCCCCGGAGGGCGACTACCGGGGCCGCTCGGGACACCTGCACGTCCCGCGCGCTGTCGCGCCGGCGATCGAGGCAGTCCTCGGTCTCGACGACCGGCCGCAGGCAACGCCTGATTGTCGGGCCGTGCCACACGAGCACGTCGAGGAGGCGCGGCACACCTCGTTCACGCCGTCGCGGATCGCCGAGCTCTACGACTTCCCGCGCGACCTCGACGGACGCGGCCAACGGATCGCCGTGATCGAGCTCGGCGGAGGCTTTCTCCGCTCGAAGCTCCGCCGTTACTTCGAGAAGCTCGGCAAGCCAATGCCGAAGCTGACTGCCGTCTCGGTGGACGGCGCCCGCAACCGGCCGGGGCACCACCACGGCGCCGACGGCGAGGTCGTCCTCGACATCGAGGTGATCGGAGCGATCGCTCCGGGCGCCGAGCAACTCGTCTACTTCGCGCCCGCGAGCGACCGCGGCTTCGTCGACGCCGTCACGACCGCGTTGTTCGACCCGCGTGCTCCCTCCATCCTCTCGATCAGCTGGGGGCAGCCCGAGGAGCAGTGGACGGAGCAGGGCCGGCGCGCGATGGATCACGCCTTCAGAACCGCCGCGGCGCTCGGCGTCACGGTCTGCGCCGCGGCCGGCGACAACGGCTGGAGGGACGGCGTCACCGGTCGCGTCGCACACGTCGACTACCCCGCCTCGAGCCCGCACGTCCTCGCCTGCGGCGGCACGCGACTCGAGGAGAAGGACGGCGGAATCGCGGAGGTCGTGTGGAACGACCACGACGGCAACTCGACCGGAGGCGGCGTGAGCGCCTACTACGACGTCCCCTCGTGGCAGGCGAACTCACGCGTGCCCGCCTCGATCAACGAGGGCGCCGGACCCGGACGCGGGGTACCGGACGTCGCGGGGAACGCCGATCCCGAGACGGGCTACCTCGTGGGCGACGGCCTGACCGACCATCCCTTCGGCGGCACGAGCGCCGTCGCGCCGCTGTGGGCCGCGCTCGTCGCGCAGCTCAACCAGCACCTCGGCACGCCGGCCGGGTACTTCAATCCGCTGATCTACGAAGCGCTCGACCCCTCCGTCTTCAACGACGTCGCGCGGGGGTCGAACGGCGCCTATCGCGCCCGACGACGGGCCTGGGACGCCTGCACAGGCCACGGCACGCCGCGCGGCCGCGCGCTGCTCAACGCGCTCAGCTGAAGAAGAGCTGGAAGACGCCGTGGGTGCCGCCGACCGCCACCTTCGCCTTCCCTCCGGCGGGAGACTTCTTGCCGCCGTACGAGATGTTCAGGTCGGCATGCCGTCCCCGGGGGAGCGGATCGACCTTGCACAGGAACCGACCGCCCGCGACGCGGCAGAAGGCGCTCCTGCTCGTCACGATCGCCCGCCCCGGCTTGCGGAGCGTTCCGGCGACCGTGACCCGGGAGACCGTCTGCTTCGAGTCGTTCTCGAGGTAGAGGTCGAGCACCCTCGACTCGGTGCCAGCGACGACTCTCAGCGGGCCTACGTGCCGGATCTCCGGCGCGGAGGCCGTGGCTCCCGCGACCACGCTGTTCGTAAAGTTGTCGGCCGACGCCGATCCCGTGTGCTGGACGGCGGCCGGAGTGAACGCGAGCCCGGTCGCGTCGGACTCCGGAACCGCGAACAGCCGCCCCGCTGCAGGCGTCCAGCCCTGCGGCAGCAGCCACATCGTCCCGTTGTCTACGGCGAGCAGACGTAAGCCGCTGTAGGTGTGGCTCGTGCTCCCGACGCTCTCGGTGACCGAGTTGTCGCCGAACGTGTTCAGGCCGAGGTCGGAACCGCTGGATAGCGTCACCGCCGGCAGCTCGTCGAGGTGGCGCGCGAGCGCCGCCGCCTGGTTCCGGCCGACCGTCTCCGCATAGAGACCGGCGGCCCAGAAGAGACAGACGGCGACGAATAGCGCGACGAAGACACGCGCCGCCGTCGAGAGCGGCGGATCTCCGCGAAGCCGCTCGCGCTGGTCTACGCCGTGCGCTACCAGCAGGACGGCGACCGCCGGGAACAGAGTCGCGATCAGGTACGGCATGTGAAAGGGGAACACCGTGAATGCGGCGAGGCAGCCGAAGAGCAGGAGCAACGCGCCGGCGACAAGCGCGACGTGGCTGATCCGGTTGAGCGTCGCCGGCGACCTCCGGCCTGTCCGGTGCGCATCGGTGAGGTAGGCATGGCCGAGGGCGAACGCGATCAGCGCCATCAGCACGACGACGACCGGCAGGAAGAGCGCGTCGAGGCTGTTGAGGACGTAGTCGCGTGTCGAGTAGCCGACCGCGCCCGGGTCAAGACCGAAATACGCGTCGAAAGCCCGAACGCGCTGCCAGCCGAAGTAGAACGCGATGCCGGTCAGCAGCGTCGCAGGCGCGATGATCGCCGAGACACCCTGCAGCGCCTGCCCGTATTTGACCGAGGCCTGCGCCTCCGCCTGTCCCCCCGCTCCCGCCCCGCGGGCAGCATCGTCCACCAGCCGATCGTACGCCGAACGGACGTCGCCGACCAGGATCGACAGCCCGTGTGCGGGTCGGTCTACGGCATGGAAGGCGAGCTGTACTTGCCGCTCAGTGCACCGCCGTGAAGGACGAACGACGCGACGACGGCGGCTCCTGAGACATCGAGCGAGTCGATCGCCTCACCGCCTTCGACGTAGTTGCGGAGCGTCAGGTTGTATGGCAGTTGCGCTGCGCACGGCGCCGGGAGGCCGAGCTGCCGGGCAATGCGGGCTGCCTCAGCATGGGCGGCCGGCGCCCAGTTGCCCGTGCCCCAGGCGCGAACCTTCCCCGAAGCGATCAGCTCTCCGACTGCTGTGACGATCTGCTCGACGTCGGGGGCAGTCGCGCTCGCCCACGAGTAGACGAGATCGAGATGGTCAAAGCCCATGCGCGCCTCGGCAGTGCCATCGAGCCCATTGTCCCCGGGCGAGCGTCCCGGCCGACGGATTTCCGCCTACTACGCGAGACGTAGTATACTCGTGGGTGTGAACGATCCCGGCGTGCTGATCCTGACAAGCCTCTCCTCCGGCGCGAAGCATGGCCATGCGCTGCTGCTCGATATAGACACCTTCGCCGGTGTGCGCCTCGGCCCGGGCACGCTTTACGGCGCGATTACGCGGTTGGAGGAGCGCGGCTTGATCGAGCCGCTCGAGGCCGACGATCGCCGCCGCCCCTACCGGATCACTCCGGCCGGCAGGACGGCGCTTTCCGACTCGCTCGCCGGGCTGCGCCGCATCGTCGAGACCGGAACCACGCGACTGGCCGCAGCGACATGAAAATCCTTCTTCGCTCGTACCCTCGGAGCTGGCGTGAGCGCTACGGCGACGAGTTGCTCGCGCTGCTCGAGACCGAACCGCTCACCTGGCGCGTGCGGGCGAACGTCTTCCGTTCCGGTCTGACCGAACGGCTGCGCGGCTCCGGCCCGCTGTCGCTGCGCGTCCTGTGGGCCTGGTCTGTATTCGTGATCGGAGGAATGGCCTTCCAGAAGACTTCTGAACAGTGGCAAGCGGTCGTCCCCGGCAGCGACCGCGCCCTGCCGACCACGGCGTTCGACACCGTCCAGGGAGCGGCCATGATCGGTGGCGCTGCCGTCCTCCTCGCCGTAGCGCTCGCACTGCCCGGTCTCCTCCACGACCTCCGACACGGCGGCTGGCCGGTGCTCCGTCGACCCGTCCTCATCGCCGCCGCGGCAAGCTGCATCACGGCCGCCGGACTGTTGACTGTCTCGCTCAGTCACGACCTCGTCGTGGCGGTCGTCTTCCTCGTATTCGCCACGTTCTCACTCTTCGCCTGGACACACGCCGCCGCCGTGGCAGCCCGACGCCTGCCGCCGCACCGCACGCACACGTACCTCGCGATGGTGGTCTCGGCAACCATGATCGTCATGACGATTGCCGCCGCAGCCTGGTTCGCATCCCTGACAAGGCATGCCCCCTCCTTCGTGGGCGCGGGACAGCTCGCCGTCACCGGCACATTCATGCTCGCCGCGCTCGCGATCGCCGGCACGGCCGGCATCAGATCGCTGCGCAGTTCGCCCTAGCGCCACAGCCTCGACGGCCGGCTTGACTCCGCTCAGCCGGTTTCCTCGCCGAGCGCCGGATCGAACTTGACGGTCTGAACCTGGTCGCTGTGGCTGACTGTCAGGTAGGCGACGCCGGCGATGATCAGCAGAGCAAGGACGGCGGCGACTGGGCCGTCGCCGATCCCGAGCCCTCCCGCGGTGCGGCTCTTGCCTGTCCAGTCGGCGAATGAGGCACCCAGCGGGCGCGTCATCACGTAGGCGGCCCAGAAGGCGAGGACGGCGTTGATCCGCAGAAAGTAGAAGGCCAGACCCGGGAGGGCGAACAGAACGGCGAAGAGGATTCCGGCAGAGAGGAAGCCGAGGTTCAGGGTGTAGGCGGCGAGATCGCCGAGCGCCGTTCCCATTGCGAAGGTCGCGAGAACCGCGGCCCAGTAGAACAGCTCGCGCCGAGGCGTGGTGATGCTGTGAATCGAGAGCGTCCGCTCGAGCCGCGACCAACTCCAGAAAACGGCAACGAGAAGCACGGCGAACAAGATCGACGAGACCGCGTAGGGCACCCGGAACTCGATGTGGGTGACGTCGGCGGCCATCGTCCCGAAGACCGCGACCATCGAGACCGCCAGCCAATAGACCCAAGGCACATAGCGCTCCGTTCGGAGCTGCAACACCATTGCCATGACGAACACAAGGAAGCCGCCGATCACGGCCAAATACGGGTTGACCGCATGCACCAGGTAGTCCGAAGTCGACTCGCCGAAGGCGGTGGTCAGCAGCTTGATCGCCCAAAAGATCGCCGCGATGCGAGCCGGCACCTTGAGCGCGACAGGTGTGCGGATCAGGTTCATCTAGCCGGTCGGCCCCCCACGCGATACGCACGCTATGCCGAGATCCTGAGAGCCAAGTGAGGAGCAAGCGCCGCCCGGCCACTGCGAGGGCTACGAGCGCCTCGGTCGATACGGTTGCTCGATGAGGCTCGTCATTGCGCCGTGACGTGCCGGACTGCGTGGTCGATCTGTCGACCGGTGCCGAGATGCGAGTCACCGGCGACGGTCCGACTGCGGTCGTCTGCGTCAACGGCGGCCAGGCCGGAGAGGTCGAAGGAACCTGGAGCGCATCGCTCGAGTGGCTCGTAGGCCGGCTCGCGCCGCAGTTCCCCGAGCTCGTCTTCGCCGAGGTTCGCTACCGCGTGAAATCGTGGCGGCGTCTGGAGGCGTGTATCGAGGACGCGCGGGCTGCCGTCCGCGCGATGGGCGAGCGGAGAGCCGTGCTACTCGGCTTCTCCATGGGAGGGGCGGTGGCGATCTCGACGGCGAACGAGCCGCCGGTGGAGCGGGTGCTCGGGCTTGCTCCCTGGATCCCCGATCGACTCTCCCTGGAGCCCCTGCGGGGGAAGCGTCTGGACGTCTTGCACGGCTCGCTCGATCGCTGGCTTCCAGGGATTCCGGGCGTGTCGCCTGCCTCGTCGCGGCGCGGCTTCGAACGCGCCCACGCGCTGGGAGTTGCCGGTCGGTGCGAGGTGATCCCCGGCGCCCTGCACGGGATTGCATTGCGCGCGCAATGGGGGCGGCCGGTGCCGCTTCCTCGTGCGCGGGCGTGGGAGCGACGGGTTGCGGCTCAGCTTGCGACGCTCTGAAGGCGTCGCCGCTCGAGCTGCGAGGTGTCCGGCACCTTTACGTTCCGGACGAGCCCGAGGCGTTCGAGGCCGCGGATGATCCACCAGGAGACGTCGATCTGGCCGCGGTCGAGCTCGGGGCGCGCGGAGGCGGGGAACGCGTAGTGGTTGTTGTGCCAGCCCTCGCCGGCGTCTGCGGGACGTGGGAGGGCGCGGGGGCGACCGCCGCCGAACTCGGCGTGCTAGTCGTGAATCTCCGGACGGGCGTGCTTCTCGATCGGGAGGACGGCGGGCTGGTGCGGATGCTCCCGTGTTCCGTCTCGGGATCGGCGGGCCTGTCGCCGGCGGAGACCAGTACATCTCATGGATCACTCCCGACGACCTCGTGCGGATGCACCTGGCGGCACTTGACGATCCGGAGTGGTCGGGCCCGCTGAACGCCAGGGCGCCCGAGCCGGTGACGAATCGAGAGTTCGCACAGACGCTGGGCCATGTGCTGCACCGTCCCGCGCGGCTGCCTCTGCCGGCTTTCGCATTGCAAGTCCTCTCCGGCGACATGGCGAGCGTCGTCACTACCGGTCAACGCGCGATACCGGCTCGCGCGATCGAGCGCGGCTTCGAGTTCCGGCACACGGCGATCCACGAAGCCCTCTCGGCTGCAGTGACCCAGGAGTGACCCGGCCTATCCCCGGCACTCAGGTGCAGGACGAAGCAGCGACGGCACGCGCTCTGCGTCGCGCCCCGAGCGCCTGCCACGTGACTCGGCGGGTGGACGGGAACGAGTACAGGCTGTAGCCCAGCGGGGCGCAGTCCGCGACTGCCCGCACGAACCCGGCGGTTTCACTCGGGCCCATCTCTCTGCTGAGCCCCCCGATCAGGTGGATGGGGAGGTCAGGGTCACCGGCGCGGCCGCGGATGGCTCTGACCGTGGCGGAGAGGTAGGCCAGGGTGGCGGTGGGGCCCTGTATGCCGGCGTCGGTGGAGTAGGCCATCGGCAGGAAGACGTCGTAGATGCGGGCGAGCGCCCGGTATGGGATGCCCGGCCAGTAGGACGGGGACATCCCAATCGGCGACGGAGTGATAGCGCCCAGCGGATAGCCCGGGCCGACGGCCGCCCGCAGCCGCGCAGAGAGCTGAAGCAGCCGCTGGTTGCGCAGCGGTATCGCTCTGACCGTGGTCGCCTCGATATCGAGCGCAAATCCGTCGAAGCGTTCCCCCTTCGGGCTCCGGAAGCGGATCGCGGCGAGCGCGCGCCGCTGGTCCTGCTGAAGGCCCTCGAACGACGGCAGGTACCAGGCGACCACCCGGATACCGGCCGCGTGGGCGTCGTCGATGAAGCGCCCCTGCGCCCACGGCCGCATCAGAACGACCGCCTGCCTGTAGTTCCCGGTCTCCAGGTACAGCGTCCGCACCCCGTGCCGGGCCATCGCCGCCACCTCCCGCCCCGGGTGGCGCCAAGCCGCCTTGCCCGCGTAGATGTCGAGCCACGTGCCCAGCCCCCCGTACGGTGTGAGCTGCTTCGACGACGCGGATGCGCCCCCCGCGGAAACCGTCAGCACGATCGCCAACAGCGCGGCAAGCCCAAGACGTCCGCCCAAACGAAGGAACGGAAGGCGTCGCGACCCCGAACCCACCCCCACTCCCGAAAGTCTGCCAGGTCACAGAAGGGATGGAGTTTCGAGTCAGAGGGTAGGCAGGGCCGATGGCCGGATCGACACTCTTGGGGCGCATCGATGCCGCTCTCGGGCGCCAGTTCGAGCGCGCGATAGTCGCGCATCACTCGCGTCGCCTGCACAAGCTCGGACACGGACCGCTCCTGTCCTCCCCCGCCGGCGGCTGGGCCGCCACCGGCCGGCCGCCACGCCAGGGCAATCGACTCGACGTGTACGTCGACGGCGCCGAAGCCCTGACCGAGATCGCAGCGGCGATCGAGGCAGCCCGAAGCTCGGTCTGGCTGGCCGGTTGGTACTTCTCGCCCGATTTCAGGCTGACCGAAGCCAGCGCCGAGACGTTGCGAGAGCTGCTCGCGCGGACCGCAGAACGGGCCGAGGTGCGGCTCTTGGCATGGGCAGGCGCGCCGCTGCCGTTCTTTCAACCAGACCGCAAAGATGTCCGTGCGGTCGCCGACTCGTTGACCTCGGGAACGCGGCTGCGGGTAGCCCTCGACTCGCATGAGCGGCCCCTTCACTGCCACCACGAGAAGCTCATCGTCGTCGACAGCGAGCTCGCCTTCGTCGGCGGCATCGATCTGACTTCCAAGGCCGGCGATCGGCTCGATACGAACGAACATCCGGCCAGAGGCTCACTCGGCTGGCACGACGCGACGTCGCGCATCCGCGGTCCCGCCGTGGCCGATGTTGCCGAGCACTTCCGCCTCCGCTGGGAGGAGACGACCGGTGAGCAGCTGCCGCAGCCGGAGCCGGTCCCTCCCGCCGGGCCGGTCGAGCTGCAGGTCGTGCGGACCACGCCGGAGAAGATCTATCGGCGGCTCCCCAAGGGCGAGTTCACGATCCTCGAGTCGTACCTGCGCGCACTTCGCGCCGCCGAGCATCTGATCTACCTCGAGAACCAGTTTCTCTGGTCGCCCGAGATCGTGGCCGTGCTCGCCGAGAAGCTGCGCAAGCCACCGAGCGAGCGGTTCCGGCTCCTGGTCCTGTTACCGGCAAAGCCGAACAACGGCAACGACGACACCCGCGGCCAGCTCGGCGCGCTCGCGACAGCCGACAACGGCGCGAGCCGCTTCCTCGCCTGCACCCTTTTCCAGCAGGGCGACCACGGTCGCCCCGTCTACGTCCACGCCAAGATCGGGATCGTCGACGACCGTTGGCTGACCCTCGGCTCGGCGAACCTGAACGAGCACTCGCTCTTCAACGACACCGAGATGAACGTCGTCAGCCACGACCCGGCGCTTGCAAAGTCCACCCGGCTGAAGCTCTGGAGCGAACACCTCGAGCGATCGATCGCACAAATCGACGGCGACCCGGCTCAAATCATCGACAACTGCTGGCGACCCGTCGCGACCGAGCAACTCGAGAGACGCCGGCACGGCCAACCGCTCACCCACCGGTTGCTGCTCCTCCCCCACGTCTCCCGCCGCACCGACGCGCTCCGCGGCCCGCTCAACGGCCTGCTCGTCGACGGCTGAACCGACCGGCCCCGTTCCTGGGTATGGCGGCTGGGACCTACTCGTCGTCGTCGGCTTGATCGTCTTCGTCGGTCGGCTCTTTCTCTTCGTCGGCTGGCTCTTCCTCTTCGCCGCCGTCATCGCCGTCGGCGCCGTCATCGCCGCCTGAGCCGAGCGCGGAGGAGGCTGCGGCCGCGGCCGCTCCAGCCGCTGCCCCGGCTGCCGCGCCGAGAGCGGCGCCCTTCGCGACGTCCTGGGCGAGGTGCGAGCCGCCATCCTCCTGCTCGGTCGGCTCCTCCG
>DASXKE010000143.1:0-5649 GCA_036496985.1 Gaiellaceae bacterium
CACGCTCGGCGTTCACCGCACGGCTTTCTCGCCGCAGGATCTGCCGCTCGGCATCGGAGTCGGAAGCGGCAGCCTCGCTGCGGTGCCGATCGCGCCCGCGGCCGACCTGTCCCTCGCCGGAACGAGCGCGCCGAGCGCGCCGACGGAGGCGACACGGTTCCAACGAGCGTCGGCTTCGTCTCGCCGCTGCCCGTCGTCCCGGCCGGGCACTACACGGCGACGCTCACCTTCACGGTGATCGGCAAGTGAGACGCGCGCTCGTCGCGCTGATCCTCGGTGCGGCTGCGGCATCCATCCCGGGTGCCGCAGCCGGCCGCGGGATCGGACTCAGTGCGAGTCCTCTGCGCATGACGCTTCGCAGCGCGTCAGCCGCGGCGATCACCGTCCGGAACCCCGGACGGCGGCCGCTCCTCGTCGACGTCTCACGCGCCGGATTCGGGCGCTCGCTGCACGGCAGGCCGGAGATTCGCGCGGCCCGCGGCCGCTCCGGCTGGCTCAGGCTGCGGCCGAAACGGCTCAGGCTTCGCGCCGGTGCGAAGGCCGTTCTCCACGTTCGCAGCGCTCCTCCGCGAGGAACGGCGGCAGGAGATCACCCGGCGCTCGTGCTTCTGACGACGCGGCCGCTCGGCGAGAAGCACGTCCGGGTGCGCTTGCGCGTGGGCGTGATCGTCGACCTCCGCGTTCGAGGACAGATCGTCCGTCGCCTCGACGCCGGCGGGCTGACCGTCCGGCGCCAGGGCGCGCGGCGGCTCCTGGAGCTCCGGCTCGTCAATCGCGGCAACGTGACCGAGGAGCTCGGCAGCAACGGGATCCGGCTCGCCCTGCTCCGAAACGGTCGGAGGTTCGTGATGCTGAAGCCTCGGCGCGAGGAGTTGCTGCCGCACAGTTCGGGCATCGCCATGTTCTCCTATGGCGGCCCGGTTCGAGGAGCCGTCGTCGCCCGCGTCGAGCTCCGGCCGCCGCTTCACGGCCCGCGGCGCGCGTTTCACCTGCGCCTGTGAGGGATCGAGCGCGGCGGCGTGCGAGCCGACACCAAGTCGATGGAGAGGCGCGTGATCTGGCTCTTCGTCGGCTTCGGCATGACGGTGGGTGGATTCATCCCCTTGATGTGGGGCGGGAGCGCGTTCGGCTTCGCCTCGCTCGTATTCGGGACGCTGGGCGGTATCGCCGGGCTCTGGGCCGGCCTGAAGCTGACTTAGGGCCGCCGGCTAGCGTCCGTACAGCTCGTCGATCGCCTGCTCGAGCTCTTCGAGGCGCGCCGCCCCGAAGGCGCGAACCGTCCCGTCCGAGTCGACGACGACGTTCGTCGGCACGCCGCGTACGCCGAGCTCGCTCGCGAGCGTCAGCTCGGGGTCGAGCAGGATCGGCCCCTTGATGCCCCACATCTCGCAGAAGCGCTCGACCTCAGGGCGCGGTTCGGTGCCCTCCCAGATGTCGACGAGCACTACCTCGAGGCCCGACCGGGCCTCCTCACGAACGCGCACGTCCTCGAGGAACGGCGCCTCCGCGTTGCACGGTCCTCACCAAGAGGCGAAGAAGTTGAGGATGTATTTCTTCTCGGCGAAGTCGGCGTTCGTGCGCCGCTCGCCGGTCCGGTAGTCCTCGAGCGAGAAGTCGGGGAGCCTCTTGCCGATCCACGGGCTCGCCTCCGCCACGACCGGAGCCGGCGGCCGCCCCGCGAGCAAGTCCTCGACGATCGAGATCGTCTGGCTGCCGGCGTTGGCGACGAGGATGCGGCCGTCGAACGGGTCGACCGCCACACCGCCGGGGCCGCCGCCGACGGGGATCTGCGACCACTCGGCCCCGTCGGCGACGCCGAGCACGCTGACCGAGCCGCCGCCGCGGTTGGTCACGTAGACGCGGTCGTGCGAAGGATGAACGGTCAGCCCGACAGGCGCCGAGCCGGTGCGGATCTCCTCCACGACCTCGATCGCGTCGAGGTTGACCCGCGAGACCGTGCCCGCGATCGAGTTGACGATGAACGCCTCGCCGCGCTCGGGGACGATCCCGATCGCGCACGTGCCGATGCCGAGCTCGAGGCGGCCGACGTCCTCGAAGGAGTCGGCGTCGTAGAAGTTCGCCGATGCGGCGACGAAGTTGACGCAGACCGCGAGGCGGCGGGTCGGGTCGACGCCGATCGCACCGGCACCCGGCTCCGCGTCCACCGTGGCGATCGTCTCGAGCGAGTCGAGATCGATCACGCTCATCGTCGAGCCGAGGGAGTTGCCGACGAAGAGGCGGCGGTCCTCAGGAACGTGAGTAAGTCCGGACGGATAGCCGCCTACCGGCACGGCGGTCTCGACCTCGAGCGTGGCCGAGTCGATGATCGTCACCTGGTCCGAGTGCGCGTCGGCGGTGAAGACCCGCCCTGTCTCCTCGTCGAAGCCGATGTCGATGGGCTCGTCGCCGGTCGCGATCTCGTGGATCACCTCGTGCGTCTCGAGATCGACTACCGAGACGAAGTCGCTGCGGGAGCAGGCAACGAAGGCCCGCCGGCGCGCGACGTCGACCGCGATTCCCTCGGGATCGAGACCGACGGGAATCTCCGCCACCTGCCGCCACGGCGACCGCGAGTCGATCCGGCACGCCGCTCCGACGGGGAACGCCGGGTCGTCTCTCTCGTAGGTCGCGGCCATCTCCCGGGCGAGTATCGCCTGTCGGAGGTGAAGCTCGTCATGGGAACGGCCCGCCGTGACTAGGATCGATCAGCCTGTGGCTGACGCGGTTCTGATCTACGCCGACTCCTTCCGCTCGGCCGACATGCGGCATGCCGTGCCGCTCGGAGTCCCGGATCCGTTCCTCTACGCAGAACAGAGCGGCAGCCGGCATGTCTTCGTGAGCTCGATGGAGGCAGGCCGGCTTCGAGAGCTCGCGCTCTTCGAGGTGCATCCGCACGAGAAGTTCGGCATGGACGAGCTCGTCGCGTCGGGGCTCGCCCCAGGCGAGATCGATGCGCAGCTGGCGCTCCGGGCGGTCGCCGACCTCGGCATCCGGCGCGCGAGCGTGCCCGGCAACTTCCCGCTGTGGCTCGCCGACCGGCTCCGCGCCGCCGGGGTCGAGCTCGACGTCGCCCAGGAACTCTTCGACGATCGCCGCCGCTCGAAGACCGAGGCGCAGATCGCGGGCATCCGCCGTGCACAACGCGCAGCAGAGGCGGCGATGGACGCGTGCCGCGAGCTCCTGCGCCGGTCCGAGATCCGGGGCGACGAGCTGCTGCTCGAGGGGGAGCCGCTCACCGTCGAGCGCGTGAAGGGGGAGATGAACGTCGCCTTCGCCGCGCACGACACGACCGCCGACGAGTACATCGTCGCGCCGGGAGCGCAGGGGGCGGTCGGTCACGACATGGGATCCGGCCCGATCCGGCCGAACGCGCCGCTCGTCGTCGACATCTTCCCGCGCGACAACGCCTCTGCGGTCTACACGGACATGACCCGAACCTTCGTCGTCGGCGAGGTGCCGGACGACGTGCGTGAGTGGCACCGTCTCTGCAAGGAGGCGCTCGACCGTGCGAACGGCGAGATCCGAGCCGGCGTCGAGGCGAAGGCTCTGTTCGACGGCACCTGCAAGATCTTCGAAGCGGCCGGCGAGCCGACGCAGCGCACGAAGAAGCCCGGCGAGCCGCTGGGCGACGGCTTCTTTCACGGGTTGGGCCACGGCGTCGGGCTCGAGGTGCATGAAGAGCCGAATATGGGACGGCTGGCGCGCAAGAAGCTCGTGGCCGGCGACGTCGTCACCGTCGAGCCCGGCCTCTACCGGGCCGGCTGCGGCGGCGTGCGGCTCGAGGACATCGTCCTCGTGACCGAGACCGGGGCCGAAGTCATCACGGATTACCCGTATGACCTCGAACCCTGATTAATCCGCGCGAAACCGGGTAAAGCCTTCCCAAACACATCGGAGGCCGACGGACGGCCATGGGGGGCATCCGCCGTCTTCCAAGCTAAGGAGGGCTGGATGAGCGCACTGTCTTCCGATCGGCCGGTGCAGTTGGTGGAGAGCACACCGGCCGCCGATCCCGCGCCGCTCGGTCTTGCGGGATTCGCCCTGACGACGTTCCTGCTCAGCGGGCACAACGCGTCGTTCATTCCGGATCTGATCTGGATCGGCCCCGCGATCTTCTACGGCGGCATGGCTCAGTTCGCGGCCGGTATGTGGGAGTTCCGCAACCGGAACGTGTTCGGCGCGACGGCGTTCTCGACGTACGGCGGCTTCTGGATGGGCCTGGGCCTGTTCATCATGCTCGGCACCCTGTCGAAGAACTGGTTCGCGGCCTACACGGACCCGCATGCCGTCTTCAACGCGCTCGCGTGGTTCCTGTTCGCGTTCGCCGTCTTCAACTTCTACATGCTGATCGCGAGCATGCGGGTGACCGCGGCCGTCTTCCTGGTGTTCCTCACGCTGCAGATCACCGAGGTCCTGCTCGTGATCGGCTTCTTCAACCTCTCGCACGGCGGCACCACGTGGTGGCTGCACGCGGGCGGATGGGCCGGCATCGTGACCGCTGCGGTCGCGTGGTACACGTCGTCGGCGGGAGTCATGAACGGTGTTGCAGGCCGAGTCGTGTTCCCGGTCGGACGCCCGTTCGTGTCCGCGACCCCGGCAACTGCGACGGCCTAGGATCGGCGTAGCGAAAGGAAGGAGGCCGCTCTTGGCAACAGAGGCGAGTGACCACGCGATCGAGACGATGTTCTCGGAGGAGCGGACCTATCCGCCACCCGACGACTTCGCCGCTCAGGCGAACGCAAAGGCCGACATCTACGACGTCCCGTTCGAGGACTTCTGGGAGCGGGAGGGCCGTGAGCGGATCACGTGGTTCGAGCCGTTCAGCGAGCTTTACCAGTGGGAGCCGCCGTACGCGAAGTGGTATCTCGGCGGCAAGCTCAACGTCTGCTTCAACTGCGTCGACCGGCACGTCGACGCCGGCGCGGGCGACAAGGTCGCGTTCCACTGGGAAGGCGAGCCTGCAGGCGACACGCGGACGATCTCGTACGCGGAGCTCCAGAAGGATGTCGTCCGCTTCGCGAACGCGCTCAAGAAGCTCGGTGTGAAGAAGGGCACGCCGGTCGGGATCTACATGGGCATGGTCCCGGAGCTCCCGGTGGCGATGCTCGCGTGCACCCGGCTCGGAGCACCGCACACCGTGGTCTTCGGCGGCTTCTCGGCCGACTCGCTGTCGGGCCGGATGAACGACATGAAGTGCGAGGTCCTCATCACCCAGGACGAGGCCTGGCGACGCGGTTCAGCTGTCGGGCTCAAGACGATCGCCGACGAGGCAATGGCAGACGCGTCCGGCGTCAAGAGCTGCGTCGTTCTGCGCCGCACGGGCGGTGACGTGCCGATGGAGGAGGGCCGTGACCACTGGTGGCACGACCTCTCCAGCGACGCCTCGGACGATCCCGAGTCGTGTCCGTGCGAGCCGATGGACAGCGAGGACCTGCTGTTCCTCATGTACACGAGCGGCACGACCGCGAAGCCGAAGGGGATCATCCACACGACGGCCGGCTACCTCGTCGGCACGTCGACGACGCACAACTACATCTTCGACCTGAAGCAGGACGAGGACGTGTACTGGTGCGCCGCCGACATCGGCTGGATCACCGGCCACAGCTACATCGTCTACGGGCCGCTTTGCAACCGGACGACGTCGGTCCT
>DASXKE010000144.1:0-11809 GCA_036496985.1 Gaiellaceae bacterium
GACGACGTGCTCGTCCGAGTCCACTCGGAGTGCCTGACCGGCGACGTCTTCCACTCGTTGCGGTGCGACTGCGGCGAGCAGCTCGAAGCGGCGCTGGCCGCGATCTCGGCCGAGGGCCGCGGTGTGCTCCTCTACATGGCCCAGGAGGGGCGCGGCATCGGCTTGCTCAACAAGCTCAGGGCGTACGAGCTGCAGGAGCAGGGGCTCGACACGGTCGACGCGAACGTCGCGCTCGGCTTTGCCGCCGACGAGCGCGAGTGGGGGATCGGCAACCAGATCCTCGCCGACCTCGGGATCACCACCATGCGGCTGCTGACGAACAATCCCAAGAAGGTCTCCGGCCTCGGGGCATACGGCCTGAAAGTGACCGTGCAGGTGCCGATCGAGATGCCGCCGCACCCCGAGAACGCTCGGTATCTGGCCGCCAAGCGGGATAAGCTCGGACACAAGCTGCATCACCAGGATCTCAAGTACGAGTCGGAGGGCGAATGAGCGGGACTGGCGGTTTCTGGCCGGGCGAGACACCGGCCGCCGAAGAAGGGCAAGCACAGGAAGCGGTGCCGGAAGTCATGGAGCCGCCCGGCTGGCCGGCCACCGGCGAGCCCGCGGCTGAGGCCGTGACGCCGCCGAGGTCCGAGCCCGAGCAACCGGCGCCGATCGTCGCGCCGGCGACGCCCGAGGCCGAGGCCGAGCCCGAGGCCGAGGCCGAAATCGAAGAGGAGCCCGAGCCCCGGCCCGAGCCGGTTGCGAGCCACGCGCCCGGCGACCTCGACATCCCCGACGGCGTCGCCGTCCTCGAAGGCTCCCCGTCCGGCGCGGAGCGCACGGTCGGCGTCGTCGTCGCACGTTTCAACGGCGAGGTCACCGACCGGCTCCTCGCCTCGACGCTCGAGGCTCTCGCGGCTGCCGGCGTTCCCGAGGAGCGGATCACGGTGATGCCGGTGCCCGGCGCGTTCGAGCTCCCGATCGGCGCGATGGCGCTCGCGAAGACGCGCCGCTACTCGTGTGTCATCGCGCTCGGCTGCGTCGTTCGTGGAGAGACAGCCCACTTCGACTACATCGCGGGCGAGGCGGCGTCGGGCCTCCAGCTTGCGGGACTCGAGACCGGCGTGCCGGTGGCGTTCGGCGTCCTCACGGTGGACACGGCCGAGCAGGCCGAGGCCCGCGTCGACAAGGGTGCCGAAGCGGCGCGCACGGCGCTCGAGATGGCGGATCTGTTCTCCCAGGTCCGGCGCCAGGCCAAGTCCGGCTAGCTCGCACCTCGTCGGCTACACTCCGCCGCCGATGTCCAAGGTCTGCGCAGTCTGCGGAAAGAAGCCCGGCTTCGGGAACCACCGGAGCCACTCGATGGTTGCCACGAAGCGGCGCTTCAACCCCAACCTCCAGCGCGTCCGCGTCCTGATCGCGGGCAAGGCGACGCGGGCGTACGTCTGCACGCGCTGCCTCAAGGCCGGCAAGGTCCAGAAGGCTCTGTAGATCTAGGCGTCCTTCGGGACGTCGTGGATGAACCAGAGCTGCTCGCCGGTCTGCGAGCCTGACCGCGCTTGCGCGGTGATCTGACCGAGGTCCGGATACTCCACGACCTCTGGCAGTTGCAGCGTGGAGGTCATCAGGAACCGGCATGCGCCGCCGCCGTCGTTGCGGAAGCCGTGCGCGCCCGCCGGCCCCACCGGGAAGATCGCCGTCTCGCCGCGGCTCACGACCCGCTCTCCCTCTTCGGTCTTCATCGTCATCTCGCCATCGAGCACCACGAGCATCTCCTCCGAAGCGTGGTGAAAGTGGTAGACGACGAAGTTGCCCGGTCCGAGCTCGTACAGGGTCGCGCCGAGGCGCTCCGCGTGCGGCAGCCGCTTCGCCCGCGCGCCGCCGCCCGACCAGTCCTCGCTCGCGTCCCAGCTGTCGGTCCAGATGTTGTTGTCGGTCATGCCGAGATTCTGCTCGCAACCGAGTGCCGGGGTCGCCGGTCCAAGCGAGCAATGGAAGCGGGGCACGTGCTCTCTTCGCGCTTCGGGCGGATCACGATCTCGAGCGAGGCGATCGCGCAGATCGTCGCCGAGACCGCGCTCGAGTGCTACGGCGTGGTGGGGATGAAGGGCTCGCTGCGCGGCCAGCTCGCTCGCGCCCGCGGCCGCCCGCGCGGGATCGAGATCGGCCGTGACGACGGCGAGGTGACGATCGACCTCCACGTCGTCGTCGAGTACGGCCTCAATCTCGCCGAGGTCGCTTCGAGCGTCAGCAATCGCGTCGCGTACGAGGTGGAGCGCTTGACCGGGCTCTCGGTCGGCGCCGTCGAAGTGCACGTCGACGATGTTCGAACCGGGGGAAAGTGACCGCGCGAGCGGATCTCGAGCTGGTGCGCGGCCTGGTCGGCTCGGCGCTCGCGTCGCTCGAGACGAGTCGCAGCCGCATCGACGACCTCAACGTCTATCCGGTGCCCGACGGGGACACGGGCACGAACCTCACGCTGACGGTGCGCGCCGTTGCCGACGCCGTCGCAGTGGCGGAGCCGGGCGACCGGCCCACGCTGGCGCAGGCGGTCGCGCGTGCCGCGTTGATGGGAGCGCGCGGCAACTCGGGCGTGATCCTCAGCCAGATCGTGCGAGGCGCTGCCGACGTGCTTGCGGAGTCGACGAACGGGATCGATCCGGCACTGACCGCGCGCGCGTTGCGCGGAGCCTCCGACGCGGCATACCGCGCGGTACGGCGGCCGGTCGAGGGAACGATGCTCTCGGTCATTCGCGAGCTGGCCGAAGAGGCCGAGCGGCGCGCCACCGGGCCGGAGCCACTGGGCGAGCTGCTCGTCGAGCTCGTCCGGCAGGGAGACGACGCCGTTGCGCGCACGCCCGAGCAGCTCGAGGTCCTGCGAGAGGCCGGAGTCGTCGACGCGGGCGGCGCGGGGCTCGTCGAGCTCCTGCGCGGGCTGGCCGGCGCGGTCACGGGCGAACCGCTGCCTGCGGCGCCCGTGGAGGAAGCGCCGTCGGGCGCGGACGCGATCCATCTCGATCCGTCCCGCTACCGCTACTGCACGGTCTTCGTCGTCGAAGGCGAGCAGCTCGACCGCGACGAGCTCGAGGGGCGGCTCGAACCGCTCGGCGATTCGCTCGTCGTGGTCGGCGACGAGACCGCGCTCAAAGTCCACGTCCACACCGACGACCCGGGTGCGGCGCTCTCGCTAGGCACTGCGGCGGGCACGATCGAGGGCGTCGAGATCGCGGACATGCACGCCCAGCAGGAGCAGCGGGATCGGAGGCTGGAAGCGTCGCCGGCAAAGCCGACGGCGCCCAGCGTGAGCGGGGGTCTCTCGCTCGTTCCGTCCGCGCGCGTGAAGAGCGGGGTCGTGGCGGTCGTCGCCGGCGAGGGGAACGAGCGGCTGTTTCGGACGCTCGCGGAGCCGGTCGGGGCGATCCGCATCGTCTCCGGTGGCCAGACGGCGAATCCCTCGACGGCCGAGCTCGTGGCGGCGATCGAGGCACTCGAGGCGGAGGAGGCGATCGTCCTGCCGAACAACTCGAACGTGCGGCTGGCCGCCGAGCACGCCGCCGAGCAGTCGGAGCTCGTCGTCGAGATCGTCCCGACCGACTCGATTCCCGAAGGTCTCGCCGCACTCGTCGCCTACGACGGCTCGCGCAGCGCAGCCGAGAACGCGGCCGGGATGGCCGCAGCCGCAGCCGCCGTCGCGACGGGCGAGGTGACGCGAGCCTCGCGCGACGTCCAGCTGAACGGGCTGACGATCCGGCACGGCGACTGGCTGGGCCTTGTGGACGGCGAGCCGATTGCGGGCGGAGAGGAGCTCTCCGAGATCGTGCTGGCGGTCGTCGAGCGCCTCCTTGCGAAGCCGCGTGTACTGCTGACCCTGCTTACGGGTGCCGAGCCGCTGCCGCTCGACGGGCTCGTCGAACGCATCGCGGCCGCGCATCCGGACGTGGAGGTCGAGGTCCACGAGGGCGGGCAGCCTCATTACCCCCTCCTGCTTGGAGCGGAATAGGCTCCAGTGGATGCCGTCGGTCCGGGTCTTGCTCGTCGAGGACAACGAGGTCTTTCGCGATGCGCTCGAGCTTCTGCTCGGGATGCGCGACGACATCGACGTCGTGGCATCTGTCGGTGACGGCGCCGCGGCCGTCTCGGCATCGATCGAGCACCGGCCCGACGTGGTGCTGATGGATTACCGGCTTCCCGCGCTCGACGGCATCCAGGCGACCGCGCAAGTCGTCTCGACCGTGCCGGGCGTAGCAGTTGTCGCGCTGACGGCCTCCGCGGACCACGCCGAGCGCGAGGCGCTCCTCGAAGCGGGCGCCGTCGCCTGCTTGAACAAGGATCAGGAGCTCGACGAGATCGTCGCCGCGATCCTCGACGCCGCGGCAGCGGCGTGAAGCTCACGGCCGAAAACACGGCGATCGTCCTCGACTCGACGGCTGACCTGCCCGATGCGGCGGAGCGCTTTCCAAACTGGCGCGTCGTCCCGCTCTACGTCAACTTCGGCGCCGAGAGCCTGCGCGACGGAGTCGACATCGATCCGGTCGAATTCTACGCCCGGCTCCGCAACTCGCCGGTGTTCCCGACCACATCGCAGCCGACGCCCGGCGACTTTCTCGCTTGCTACGAGGAGCTCCGCGTCTATGAGCGGATCTTCTCGCTGCACGTCTCCGGACGTGTCTCCGGCACCTTCGCGAGCGCAGAGTCGGCGGCGGCCGAGTTGGGGCACGGCGTCGTGCGTGCGATCGACACGGAGACCGCCTCGGCGTCGATCGCGATGCTCGCGCTGGCGATCCAGCGCCGGCTCGAGCGCGGCACAAGCGACGAGGAGATCGACGCGCTCGTTGACCGGTACCGCCGGGAGCGCGGGCTGCTGTTCACCGTCGACACGCTCGAGTTTCTGCAGCGCGGCGGCCGCATCGGGAAGGCGGCGGCGTTCGCCGGGACGCTCCTCCACGTGAAGCCGATCCTCTCGATCCGCGATGGCGAGGTGGAGCCCGTCAAACGCGTGCGCGGGGAGAAGAAGGCGTTCGCCGAGCTTGTGGCCGCGCTCGAGACCGAGACAGCCGACGAGCCCGGGTACCGGCTCGCGGTCGCGCACGCCGCGGCTCCGGAGCGGGCGGCGGAGCTCGAAGCGCTCGTCCGCGAGCGGCGACCGAACGCGGATCTCGAGCTGGTGGTCACGCTTGGCGCGGTGATCGGCGCGCACGCCGGTCCGGGCACGCTCGCGCTGTTCTGGTTCCGCGACGGAGATTGACGTCCGGTCCGCGCGGAATACTCCGCTCGCACGGTGCCGCAGACGATGACAGTGATCCGTCGACAGACGGTCTTTGCAGGCCTGGACCAGCCCGGGGCCTGGCCGCCGACTCCGCGCGCGCTCAGGCCGGAGCGTCTCGAGCTGGGGCTCGACTCGCTGCCGGGCGTCGCGGCGGCGACGCAGCGGAGGCTCGGCAAGCTCGGGCTCGCAACCGTTCGCGACCTTCTCGAGCACGGGCCACGGCGCTACGAGACGGCCGCGGACGTCGTGCCGATCGCCGCCCTGCGCGACGGCGAGGAGGTCGTTGTCTGCGGCCGTGTGCTGAACGTCGAGAAACGGCCGATGCGCGGCCGGCAGCGAACGCGGATCGTCGCGCGCGTGGCGGACGACACCGCTGCGATCAGCGTCACCTGGTTCAACCAGCCCTGGCTCGCCGATCGCCTGCAGCCCGGCACCGAGGTTCGGCTGCGGGGCAAGCTCGGCCGCTACGGCTTCGAGCCGCGCTCCTACGACATCGGCGACGAGGCACGCGCGACCGCGGACTTCGCACCGGTCTATCCCGCCGCAGAGGAGATCGCCGCTGCCACGGTGCGCCGCGTGGTGGACGCGGCGCTTCCGTTGGCGTCTCAGGTTCCCGATCCGCTGCCGGCCGAGCTCCGTGAGCGCGAAGGGCTGGCGCTGAAGCGAGACGCTCTGGCAGCCGTGCACCGGCCGCGCGACCTCGCCGAAGCCGAGGCTGGGCGGCAACGCCTGGCGTTCGAGGAGCTGCTCGTCCTGCAGGTCGGCATCGCGCGGCGCGTGGCCGAACGGGAACGCACGCTCGCGCCCGGCCTCGGCGCGCCCGCCGACCTCATCCACCGCTACCGCGGCGCGCTGCCGTTCGCCCTCACGCCGTACCAGGAGCAGGCGATCCGCGAGATCGACGGCGACCTCGCGCTCACGGTTCCGATGCAGCGGCTCTTGCAGGGCGACGTCGGCTCCGGCAAGACGGTCGTCGCGCTCTACGCGCTGCTGCGGGCGGTGGAGAACGGGCGCCAGGGAGCGCTCATGGCTCCCACCGAAATCCTCGCTGAGCAGCACTTTCTCACGATCGCGGACCTCTGTCTCGAGCTCGGCGTCAGCTGCGCACTGCTCACAAGCTCGTCCAGGAAGCGGGAGCGGGAGACCGTGCTGGGTGCAGACGTCGTCGTGGGAACGCATGCGCTGATCCAGGAGGGCTTCGAGCTGCGCGACCTCGCGGTCGCGGTCGTCGACGAGCAGCACCGCTTCGGTGTCGAGCAGCGCTCGGCGCTGGCGGCCGGCCGCGCTCCGCACGTCCTGCACATGACGGCGACCCCGATTCCGCGGACGCTTGCGCTCACGGTCTACGGCGACCTGGCCGTCTCCGAGATTGCCAAGCCGCCGGCGTCGCGCAAGCCGGTGATCACGAGCTGGATCACCGAGGATCGCGCGTCGGAGGCGTACACGCGTCTGGCCCGGTTGCTGCGCGAGGGCAGGCAGGCGTACGTCGTCTGCCCGTTGATCGAGGCGTCCGAGACCTCGCTCGCGCGCGCGGCCGAGGAAGAGGCCGAGCGGCTGCGGCGCGCCGAGCTGAGCGAGTTCCGGGTCGGCTGCCTGCACGGACGGCTCAAGCCGGCCGAGCGCCGCGAGCTGATGGCGCGCTTCAAGGCGTGTGAGCTCGACGTACTCGTCGCGACGACGGTGATCGAGGTCGGGGTCGACGTCGCGAATGCGACCGTGATGATCGTGCAGGAGGCCGACTGCTTCGGGCTCGCGCAGCTCCACCAGCTCCGCGGGCGGGTGGGGCGCGGCGCGGAACAGTCCTACTGCCTGCTCGTCTCGAGGGCGAAGGAGGAGCTGACGGAGTCCGCACAGGCCCGCCTGCAGGCGCTCTGCGACACGGGCGACGGCTTCGAGCTCGCCGAGGTCGATCTCGAGCTCCGCGGCGGCGGCGCGCTGCTCGGCACGCGCCAGTCGGGTCTCTCCGACCTTCGCTTCGCCCACCTCCGCCGCGACCGCGATCTGCTCGAGCGGGCTCGCGCAGCGGCACCTGAAGTCGGCCCGGGACCGTTGCGCGACGCCGCCCAGGCGCTGTTCGCCGAGATCGAGCCCGAGGCGCTCGCATGAGAGGGCTGCTTGCGCTTCTCCGAGGTCGAAAGGCGCGGCGGAAGCCACAGCCGAGCGACTCCGAGCGGCTCCTTCGCGTCTACCGCGAGACGCACCGCCAGGTCGAGGATCTCCGCCGCGCGGCCTAGAGGACGGCGATCCTCCCAATGCGTGTGATTGCCGGCAGCAGGAAGGGACACAAGCTCGTCGCTCCGCCGGGGCTCGACACGCGGCCGACCTCCGATCGCGTCCGCGAGAACATCTTCAACCTCGTCGGCCCGGTCGACGGCGCCCGCGTCCTCGATCTCTTCGCCGGCTCCGGCGCGCTCGGGATCGAGGCGCTGTCGCGCGGTGCAGCGAGCGCCGTCTTCGTCGAGCAGGACCCGGAGGCCGTTAGAGCGATCGAGCGCAATCTCGACCACGTGCGGTTGACCGGCGCCCGCGTCGTGCGCGGTGACGTCCTGCGGACGATCGGCCGGGAGACGACGGCGGGCGCGAAGTACGATCTCGTGCTGGTCGACCCTCCCTACGGAATGCTCACCGAGATCCAGCCCCGCCTCGCGCGTCACCTGCCGCCGCTGCTCGCAGCGGACGGGCTGCTCGTCGTCGAGACGGACGCCCGCACCGAGCCCGAGCTGCCGCTGCCGGTGCGCACGAGCCGCAAGTACGGCCAGACGCGCGTCACGCTCTTCGAGGGGGTGAAGACGTGATCACGGCGATCGCGCCGGGCACCTACGACCCGGTCACGAACGGCCACGTCGACGTGCTCACGCGCGCCGCCGGGATCTTCGACCGCGTCGTTGTGGGAGTGGTGGGGACGCCGCAGCACAAGGAGCCGATGTTCGCCGTCGAAGAGCGGGTCGAGTTCCTCCGCGACGCGCTCTCGGACCTGCAGAACGTCGAGATCGACGTCTTCCGCGAGCTCGTCGTCGATTTCGCGCGCAGGTGGGACGCGAAGGTGCTCGTCAAGGGGCTTCGCGTCATCTCCGACTTCGAGTGGGAGTTCCAGATGAACCAGCTCAACCGGACGCTCGCGCCCGAGGTCGAGACGGTCTACGTGATGGCGAGCCCGCAGGTGAGCTTCGTCTCGTCGAGCGGCGTCAAGGAGATCGCCGCGTTCGGCGGCGACGTGTCGAAGCTCGTGCCCGCGCCGGTCGCGCGCCGCCTCGCCGAGCTCTTCCCCGACGGACGTCCGGGCACCCCCGAGCGCCCCGGCGAGTGAATTAGCCCGATTAGCGGCCGGTTCTGATCGCGCCCTCCGCTCAGCGGGCTACACTTCCGAACCAATGGACGTACTAGTACTGATCGACAAGCTCGACGACCTCGTCCACAACGCCAAGGCCGTTCCCCTCACCGACCAGGTGCGGATCGACCGCGAGGAGATCTACGACATCCTCGACCAGATGCGCGCGACGATCCCGGAGGAGATCAAGCAGGCCCGCTGGATCGTCAAGGAGCGGCAGGAGATGCTCGCCGAGGCGAAGCGCGAGGTCGACCGGTTGCTCGCCGAGGCGCGGGAGCAGGCGGTGCGCGAGGCGTCGCAGACCGAGATCGTGAAGATCGCGGAGCGGCAGGCCGACGAGATCGTCGACGACGCGCGGCGGAATGCCCGCGAGATGAAGCTCGAGATGGAGGACTGGGCCGACAACCAGCTCGCCTCCCTCGAGGTGAATCTCGAGCGCTTCCTGACGGCGGTTCGGCGCGGCCGCGAGCGGCTGCACGAGCGCTCGCAAGAGACGGTCGTCGCGGGCATCGGCGCCAACGGCGACGTCGCCGACGACGAGCGCTTCTAGGTCCTAGCCCCGCAGCCGCAGGGTCACCGTCGTGGTGTGCCCTCGTTTGCGCGGCCGCAGGATCGTGTGCGCCGCGGGTTGCTGGGCGACGACCACTGCGTCACAGCGACTCGCCGAGAACGGCCGGACCTTGAGGCCCGGCGTCTCTTCGGCGATCCGCTTCGCGCGACACGCCTTCAGCCCGACGAAGTTCGGGACGAGCAGCGATTCGACCGTCTGGGGTTGCTGCACCGACCCGCTCGTCTGGACCGAGACCGAGGCGGCCGCGAACAGCCCGACAACCGTGACGATCCAGGCGACGAGTATCAACGCGACCAGACCGGCCACGACCCAGATCCAGCGGCGTCTCTTGCGCGGCGGCGCCGGCTCGGCGACGAGCCCGCGCTCGGTCGCCCACGTCGCGGCGAAGCGGCGCAGGTCGCTCTCGCCGAGGATCTCGGTGGCGGAGACGCCGTCGGCCTGGGCCTCGGCGAGGTCGGACTCGAGCTCGGTGGCCATCTCCTCGACGAACAGCGCGGGTACGCCGAGCCGCTTCCACTCCTGCCGGCACTCCTCGACGTACGCGGTCATCACGCCACCTCCGCTTCGACAGTCGCCAGAACCGAGTCGACTTCGCCGCGGACGTCGCGCCACGCGCGCATTCCTTCGGCGAGCGCGCGTCGCCCGCTCGGCGAGGCGCGGTAGTACTTGCGCGGCGGGCCGCCGTCGCTCGCCGCGCGATGCGTCGCCACGAGGCCGTCGCGCTCCAGCCGGCCGAGCAGGGGATAGATCGATCCCTCACCGACCGTCGAGAGGCCTCGCTCGCGCAGCCGCTTCGTCATCTCGTAGCCATAGGCGGGCTCGTCCATGACTACGGCGAGGAGGCAGAGGTCGAGGACTCCGCGGAGCATCTGGCTGCGTCTGCTCTCGACTGCCATGCGCCGCATGGTAGTACGCTTTGTCTTGCAGCGCAAGGTAGAGCTTTGCCTCAGGGGCTGGCGACCTCGCGGGCCAGTGCGACGAACGCCTCGGCCGCCTGCGAGCGGTAGCGGTCGCGATGCCAGGCGAGGACGACGGTCCGGGGCGGGATCCGTGAGCCGAACGGCAGCATCTTCACCGCGCGGTCGCTCGGGTCGACGACGAGCTGCGGCTCGATCGCGGCTCCGAGATCCTCGGCCACAAGGGCGCCGAGCGTGCCGTTGTCGTCGGTGCGGAAGACGACGTTGAGCTCCGGAAAACGGCCGGCGAGGAACCTGTCCGGCTCGTCGGTGGTGCGGCGGCCGATCAGCGGCAGCTTCGCGACCTCCCGGAGCGGCGGCGCGGCATCGAGCTTCGCGAGCTCCGAGCGCGCGGAGACGAGCAGGACATACGGATCCTGCAGCACTTCGGCCCACTCGAACGGCCCATCCGGCAGCGGCAGGTCCGCGAAGGTCAGGTCTAGCTCGCCGTGCTCGAGCAGGCGCATGAGATCCGCCGCAGCGCTCTCCTCGCGCACGCGTACGCCGACACGCGGCCACTGTGCGCGAAAGCGGCGGACGAGAGCGGGGAGGAGACGCGCTCCGACGCTCTGGTAGATGCCGACGCGAAGCGTCCCGGCCGCGCCCTCTGCCAACGCGGCCATGTCCGCGCGGGCGGCGTCGAGCTGGGCGACGATTCGGTCGGCGTGGCCGAGCAGGAGGAGCCCGGCCTCGGTCGGCTCCACCCGCCGAGGGCCGCCGGGCCGGTCGAAGAGCCGCTGGCCGACGATCCGTTCGAGCTGGGCGATCTGCTGGCTGACGGCCGACTGGGTGTACCCGAGCTCACGTGCTGCGCGGCCGAACGAGCGCGTGCGCGCAACCGCTTCCAGGGCCGCGAGATGACGCAATTCGACGCCGAGCCATTGATTAGCACTCATGATCAATATCAACGATAACTCAACTTGCCCTGATCGAAGCTCCCCGGCACCATGGAGCAGTGAGAACGAAAATTGCAGCCGCGCTCGGCATCGTCTACATCGTCTGGGGATCGACGTACTTCGCGATCGCGGTAGCCGACCGGACGCTGCCGCCGCTGCTGATGCTCGCGGTTCGGTTTGGGCTGGCGGGTGCGCTTCTCTATGGTTGGTCCGCCTGGCGGGGCGACCTGCGTCGCGCCCGCCTGGGCCGTCGCGAGTGGACGTCCGCGGCAATCGTCGGCGGGCTGCTGCTCTTCGTCGACACGGGTGGCATCGCGTGGGCCGAGCAGCGGGTCGCCTCTGGGCTCACCGCTCTGCTCGTGGCGACCGTGCCGCTGTTCACGGCGGTCCTCGATCGCACCTTCTTCGGCATCAGGCTCTCGCTCGGTGCCCTCGCCGGGATCGCCGCCGGCCTGCTCGGAGTCGTGCTGCTCGTCGGCCAGAGCGCGCATGTCGATCCGATCGGAGCCGCGGTCATTCTCGGCGCCGCGCTCGCCTGGGCCGCAGGCTCGGCCTACGCCCGCGTCGCACCGCTGCCCGAGGCGCCGTTCCTGTCCGCGTCGATGCAGATGCTCTGTGCCGCTGCGTTCCTCGCAGTCACAGGAGCGGCGATGGGAGAGCTCGGCGGCGTTCATCCGTCGGCGATCTCGACCGGCTCGCTTGCGGCGTTCGCCTATCTCGTCGGCTTCGGCTCGATCGTCGCCTTCACCGCGTACGGCTGGCTCTTGCGGAGCGGCGCCCCGAGCGTCCTGGTCTCGACGTACGCGT
>DASXKE010000145.1:0-3390 GCA_036496985.1 Gaiellaceae bacterium
TGAGCGGGGTGACGATCGCCGCGCCGACGCCCTGAATCGCCCGGGCGACGTCGAGCGCGTCGGCGCTGGCCGAGAGCGCGGCGGCAGCGGACGCCGCGGTGAAGAGGAGAAGCCCGAGCACGAACATCCGGCGCCGCCCGAAGCGGTCGCCGAGAGCCGCGCCCGTGAGGAGCAGCACGGCGAAGGTGAGCGTGTATGCGTTGACCGTCCACTCGAGCTGCGAGATCGTGGCGTGGAGGTTCTGCCGGATCACCGGGAGCGCCGTCGTGACGACGAGGTTGTCGAGGCTGACCATGAAGAGCGCGACCGAGGTGATCGCCATCGTCCAGATCAGCGAAC
The DNA here is from genome assembly GCA_036496985.1 of Gaiellaceae bacterium. Lineage (GTDB taxonomy): Bacteria > Actinomycetota > Thermoleophilia > Gaiellales > Gaiellaceae > Palsa-739. The sequence goes on from DASXKE010000145.1 coordinate 340, forward strand.
GCTTTTGTGTGTGAGTCATCACTTCCTCCTTGGCGAAAAAAAGAGCGGACTAGAGCGAGTTCTTGCCGCAGCCTTCGTAGAGATCCTGCATCCACTGCTCCGGCTGCTCGTGCATGTGCATCGAGACGAGCACGTTGAGGAACATGCCCGTCGCGAAGAAGCTCCAAATCGTCTCCCAGTCGGCTCCCGAGACGCGGCGAACGTAGGCGACGAGGTCGCCAAAGCCGGCGCGAGCGACCTCTCGGATCTCCGGGTCATCGCAGGCGGTGTAGGCCTGCATCTGGGCGCGCAGCCGCACGCGGTCGGCTTCGAGCGCTTCGATATACGCGTTACCGATCGCCTGTAATGCCTCCTCGCCGCGCTTTCCCTCGGCGGTCCGTTGGAACATCTCGAGTGTTTCGCGGAAGCAGCGCGCCACGGAGGCCTTGTAGAGCTCCTTCTTCGTCCCGAAGAGACGGAAGAGATAGGGCTGCGAGATGCCGGCACGCCGCGCGATGTCCTCGGTGGAGGCACCCTCGAAGCCGTGGTCGGCAAACTCGAGCAGCGCCGCGTCGAGCACCTCGTCCCGCCGGGCGGCTGCGGTGGATCTCGTGGCCGTCGGAGTCATCGCCCGGTAAGTTAGTGGCGACTCACAACCTTGTCAAGCCCGCCGGAGCGAAAACTAGGGTTCGGTCGTGTCCGGAAGCGCCCTTGCGACGGTGTTGGCGGTCGCCGCAGGGCTGGCCGGCTCGATCCAGGTCGCGCTCATGTCGCGGCTCGGGGAACGTATCGGCGTCCTCGAGGCGCTCGGATTCTCGACGGCTGTGACCGCCGCGATCGGCGTCGTGATCCTGGCGGTCGCGCGCGGCAGTCTCGATGGTTTCTCACAGGCCGTGCACCAGCCGTGGTGGATGCTGCTCGGCGGCGTGATGGGCTTGATCATCGTCCTCTCGATCACGTATGCCGGGCCGCGCATCGGAATCACGGCGACAGTCGGGATCCTGATCGCCGGCCAGCTCGCGATGGGCGCGGCGATCGACCGCTGGGGCCTCTTCGGCTCGGAACAAATCGCGCTGCACTGGCCGCGTGTGCTCGGCATCGGGCTGCTCGCAGTCGGAGCAGCGCTCTCGCTGCGGAAGTGACTAGAGGCCGAACGGGTTGAAGGGCTTCGGGCTCGTCGAGAAGAGCACGCCCTTCGTCTCGAGATAGAGGTCGAGCGTGTCGATCGAGAGCTCGCGGCCGAAGCCAGACTGCTTGTAGCCGCCGAACGGAATGCCCGGGAAGGCGGTGAACGGCATGTTGATCCCGACCATGCCCGACTTCACGGCACGGGCGACGTGATGGCCGCGCGCCGGGTCGCCCGTCCAGACAGTTGCGAAGAGGCAGTACTGGACGTCGTTCGCGATCCGGATCGCATCCTTCTCATCCTCGAACGGAATCGCGACCACGACCGGCCCGAAGATCTCCTCCTGCGCGACCGCCATCGAGGTCTCGACTCCGGCCAGCAGGGTCGGCGCATAGAAGGCTCCGGCACCGTCGCCGGCCTCGCCGCCCACCACGACCTCCGCGCCTTCCTCGCGGCCCTTCTCGACATAGCCGTGCACACGGTCGCGGTGCGCGGTCGAGATGAGCGAGCCGACCTGGGTCTCGGCGTCGAGTGGATCGCCGACCTTGAGCTGCTTGGCCGCGCCGGCGAAGCGCCCTACGAAGTCGTCATAGATCGAGGCCTCGACGAGCACACGCGAGCGCGCCTCGCAGCTCTGGCCGGCCGCGTAGTAGATCGACCAGACCGAGCTCGGAATCGCGTCGTCGAGATTTGCGTCGGCGAAGACGATCGCCGGGCTCTTGCCGCCGAGCTCCAGAGTCAACCGCTTGATCGGCTCGGAACAGAGGCGCATGATCTCGCTCCCCGTGCGGGTCGAGCCGGTGAAGGCGACCTTGTCGACGCCGGGATGTTTGACGAGGTACGAGCCCGTCCGGGAGCCGTCCGCGGGGACGATGTTGATCGCGCCGGCCGGGAAGCCGACCTCGGCCGCGAGCTCGGCGACCCGCAGCACGCTGAGCGGCGTCTGCGGATCCGGCTTGAGGACGACGCTACAGCCGGCCGCCAGCGCAGGCGAGAGCTTCCAGACCGACATCAGGAGCGGGTAGTTCCACGGGACTATCTGCGCGCACACGCCGACCGGCTCCTTCAGCGTGTAGCTGAGCAGCGAACCGCCGATCGGGTTCGAGCGGCCGGCGATCGAGCCGACCACCGAGGCGAAGTAGCGGAAGTTCTCGACGGCGCCCGCGACCTCGGCCTTGACCGACGAGATCGCGTTGCCGACGTTCCGCGACTCGAGCTCGGCGAGCTCCTTGCGGTTCGCCACGATCGCGTCGGCGAGCGCCTGCAGCAAACGCGCGCGTTCGTTCGGCGGCGTCTTGCCCCACGGCCCGTCGAGCGCTCCGCGCGCAGCCTCCACGGCCCGATCGATATCGGCCTCGCCGGCCATCGCCGCGCGGGCGAGCGGCTCGCCCGTCGCCGGCTCGTGCAGGTCGCGAACCTCGCCGGAAACCGGCTCCACGACCTCGCCGCCGATGAAGAGCCCGTACTCCTGTCCCGCCGTCACGGCCATCGGCCTGAACTTAGCGCGTTTGCGGGTCCGCCCGGCGCGGTAGATTTCGGATCCGAAAACCTACGAGAGGAGACAAGATGTCGAGCACCGTCCGCGTTCAGGCCGCCCGCATCCCCGACCGCGACCGGGTGCTCGAGGCGCTGCGAGATGAGGGCCTCGACGCTGAGCCGGAAGACGAGGTCGGGATCGTCATCCCCGTAGGCGAAGGCGGCAACGAGCTGTTTCATCAGGTCGAGGGCGTGGTAGTCAGCGTCGGCGCGCCGTTCGTGCCGATTCAGCACGAGGGTGTGATCTACATCCGGCCGCCCGTCGGCTAGCTCGGCCGCTCGAACAGCGCGGCCTGACCCTGGCCCACGCCGACGCAGAGCGTCGCGAGCCCGTAGCGGCCGTCACGGCGGCGCAGCTCGTGCAGCAGCGAGACGACAAGGCGTGCGCCGCTCATTCCCAGCGGATGGCC
>DASXKE010000146.1:0-2543 GCA_036496985.1 Gaiellaceae bacterium
CACCTCGCACCCGAGGCCGTCACGATCTACGAGGCTCTCGAGGACGCCGGCCTCGTCGCGGCGGCCGTGAACATCACGTGCTATCGCGGGCGGCATCGGTACCGGCCCGCGGTTCCGGGCTTCCGCCGGGCGGCCTACGGACCGAGCCGCTTCTTCTTCTACGGCCTGTTCGAGTCGGACCGGACGGGAGCGCCGTTCGCCGTGCGCAGCCGTCGCGGCGGCTCGGTCGACGCGTACGCCACCGGCGTCGGTCGCTGGCTCGTCACGCGCGACGGCTTCGACTTCCTCGCCTACTACCTCTCGGGCTACGACCTCGCCTCGCATGCCGGCGGCCCTTAGAGCGCGGAAGCCGAACGCGCGCTCGAGCAAATCGACGCCGAGGTGTCAGCGCTCCTCGAGGCGGCGGGCGGACCGGACGAGTTCCTCGAGCGCTACGCCGTCGTCCTCCTCTCCGATCACGGTCAGACCCGTGTCGACCGGGCGGCGCGGCTCGAGGAGCCGTTCGCCGACGTCGCCGGCGAGATCGTCGTGACGGCGTCCAACCGGGCGGGTCAGGTGTACCTCCGCCCAGGCGCGCGGATCGAACCTGCCGAGCTCGCGCAGCGCCTGGACGCTTTCCCGGCTGTCGACGTCTCCCTTCGCCGCGAAGGAGACGAGGTCGTGGCCCGGCGCGATGGCGCCGACGCCCCGGTCGAGAAGCTCGAGCATCCCGACGCCTCCTGGCGCGCGCGCTCGGCGCTCGCGAATCCGAACGCGGGCGAGTTGCTCGTGTCGGCTGCGGAGGGCTGGGAGCTCACCGACCTCGGCGGCCGCCATCACGCCGGCGGCGGTAGCCACGGCTCGCTCGTCGCGGGAGACTCACTCGTGCCGGTCCTGACCGTCGGCCTCCGGACGGAGCTCGAGCGGATCACGGACGTCGCTCCCGCTGTGCTCGAGCATTTCGGCGTGGCGGCGCCGCCGTCGATGGAGGCTCCCGCGGGTGTCGGCTGACGAGCGGGCGTCGATGGTCGAGCGGCAGCTTCGCCGCCGCGGCATCGAGGACGAGCGGGTGCTCGCGGCGATGGGGCGGGTGCCGCGCGAGCTGTTCGTTCCGCCCGAGGCCCGCTCCATGGCGTACGCCGACGCGGCGCTGCCGATCGGCGCGGAGCAGACGATCTCCCAGCCCTACATGGTCGCGCTCATCTGCGAGCAGCTCTCACTCCAGGGGACGGAGCGCGTGCTGGACGTCGGGACGGGCTCCGGCTACCAGGCGGCCGTCCTCGCGGAGCTCGCTGCCGAGGTGCACAGCATTGAGCGGATCCCGGAGCTCGCCGAGAGCGCGCGCGCGAATCTCGCCACTGCCGGCTACGGGGAGCGGGTTCAGCTGCATGTCGGCGACGGGACGCTCGGCGTTCCGGGCCGGGCGCCGTTCGCGGCGATCGCCGTGGCCGCCGCCGCGCTCGAGGCGCCGCCCGCCCTGTACGAGCAACTCGAGCCGCGCGGCCGGCTCGTCGTGCCGGTGGGCGGGGCCGGCGGGCAATGGCTCGAGGTCGTCGTGCGAAGCCCGGAGGGTCCCGCCGTCCTCCGCACCGTCCCCTGCCGCTTCGTTCCGCTCGTGGCGGGTAGGTAGAAGATCGATGGGGTCGAGGTCGGCGATCGAGCTGCTGCAGCTTCCTGTGCGGCTCCGCGGAATCCGCCTCGGCCGCCCGGTCGATTTGCTGCTCGACGCGGACGAGTGGCGGGCGCTCGGCTTCGTCGTGCTCTGCGGCGACGAGAGCCTGCGCTTTCTCGTCTTCGCGACCGCCGACGTCGAGGCCGACGCGATCGAGGTTCCGTCGGCCCTCCTTCTGTTCGAGGATCTCGACTTCTACCGAGAGCGGTCGCGATCGCTGCGCGGGCTCCTCGGCGGCGACGTGGTGACCGGACCGGAAGCACTCGGCAAGCTCCATGACCTCACACTTGCTCCCGGCGGCGTCGTCGAGACGCTCGTGGTGGCCGACGCCGACATCGTTCGCGACGTTCATCCGGACGGCCTGAGCGTCATGGCTGCCCAGGTTTCCCCGGCGCGCGGCTGAGGAGACGCTACCCTCGCCTTCGACCGTGGAACGCCCGGCCGCCACCCTCGAGCCTTCGCGGCCCGAGCCTCCCAGACCCAGCCGGCTCGCTCCGCTCCGCTCCGCGCGCAACTGGCAGCAGCTCGGAAAGTTCTGCGCGGTCGGCCTGGTCGGCTACCTGATCAACCTCGCGGTCTACGCCGCGCTGCTGCACGCGGGGTTGCACTACCTCCTTGCCGCGACGTGTTCGTTCCTCGTCGCCGTCGCCAGCAACTACACGTGGAACCGGCTCTGGACCTTCCGGGAGCACCGCGGTCATGTCGGGGTCCAGGGGATGCGGTTCCTGCTCGTCTCGCTCGCGGCGCTCGGAGCCAACCTCCTCGTGCTCGACGTCCTTGTCGACAGCGCCGGGCTGGACAAGCTCGTCGCGCAGGCCGTCGCCATCGTCGTCGTGACGCCGTTGAACTTCGTCGGGAACAAGCTCTGGTCGTTCCGTCGTGCTGCGCCGTA
>DASXKE010000147.1:0-10414 GCA_036496985.1 Gaiellaceae bacterium
GACGCGCAGAAGTACTGCATCTCGGCCGTAGACGGCGGCCACTACGCGCACGTCGTCGGTCCGGGCGGAACCGTCGTCATGGATCCGGATACGGTCAGCGCCGACCCCTGCGCCGGCCTGTAGAACGTCCCCTAGTACCAGCACGAGCGAGGGCGCGGGAGACCGCGCCCTCTTCTTTTGCAGGGGTCCCGAGCGCGTATCCCCCTTTTCAGGGAGACCCGCGCCGCCGGGCTTGCCGATAGGAGGGCCATGAACACGACGTTGACCGCGCGCCAGACCCAACTCTTCGGCGTGCTCGCAGTGCTCATCGTCGCCATCGGCGGCTACCTGGTCATGACTCACAAGTCGAGCACGTCGACCACGACGCCGGCGGTGACCGCCCCCGCGAAGAGCACTCCCGCACAGACGACCGCGACGCCGAGCACCGCGCACTCGCACACGGCGACTCCGGCCACGCTCGACACCCACGGCCTGCCCGTCCCCGTCGCGCGTGCGCTGCAAAAGCATGCTGTCGTCGTCGTCTCGGTCACCGATCCGCGCGGCACCGGCGACCAGGTCGACCGGGCCGAGGCGCAGGCGGGCGCAGCGAGCGCAGGCGCGGCGTACGTCTCCATCGACGTTTTTCATCAGAAGTCCGGCACGGCGATCCTCCGCAAGCTCGGAATCGTCGACACGCCCGCGATCCTCGTGGTCACCCGGCCGGGCACGATCGACTCGGAATTCAAGGGCTTCGTCGACCGCGCCGTGGTCTCCCAGGCCGTAACCGACGCGCGCTGATGAGACGGGGCGGACGCCCTCAGGCAGAGGCTGCCCCTCCAGCAGCCGAGCCGGAGCCGCGCGAGCTGTTCGTGCGCAGCGCGAGCCGGTTCGGCCGCCAGATCGTGACGATGCGGGCGCGTGACTTCGGCGACGCCTGCGTCGTCGACGTCGAGGTCGAGGGGCGCGAGGAAGAAGCCGAGCCGCGCTCGTACAGCTTCGCCGACGCGCAGCAGGCGAGCACGTTCGTGACCGAGGCCGTCGAGGCGCTCGTCTATCTGGGCTGCGAGATCCACGCCTGAGAAAAACGAGCGGGAGGGAGGTGGATCCGTGCAAAGAGGAGAAGGCGACCTTCATCATGAGGCCGAGCCTGTCGCCGACGTGATCGCTCTTCCTCAGCTCGAGCGCCTGCCTCCGAACCCCGACGCTCCCGACGCCGCATCGAGCTTCACCGCGGACAGCCGCTCCGCGAGGCTCGAGGCGCTCGAGCTCGTCCGGGCGGCGGTCGAGCTGGCCGACCGGATCGAGCGCGACGCACAGGAGACGGCAAAGGACCGGCTTGCGCGTACCGAGGAGGAGGTTCGGCTGCGCCGGCTCACCCTCGACGAGCGCGAAAAGGAGCTCGACCACCTCAAGCGCGACCTCGAAGCGGCGCGCGAAGAGGCGTCGCGGGCTCAGAAGGAGATCGAGGAGCAGCGCGAGCAGGCTGCGGAGGCATTGCGCGAGACGCAGGCCCGGTTGGGCAACGTCGAGCAGGAAGCTGCCGCGACGGTCGCCGCCGCCAACGAGCGCGCCCAGGCTTTGCAGCAAGCGGCCGAAAACGTTCTCGCCGCTGCTCGCAGCGAGGCCGAGGGCGTGACCGGCACGGCGCGTTCGGAAGCGGATGCGGCGCTCGAGGCTGCGCGCTCGGAAGCCGACGCTCTCCTTGCAGCCGCTCGGACTGAGGCCGAATCCGCGACCGAAGGGTTGCGGTCGGAGGCCGAGGCTGCGCTGAATGTTGCGCGCTCGGAGGCCGAGTCGTTGCTGGGCGAGGCGCGCTTCGAGGCGGAGGCCGTCGTCGGAACCGCCCGCTCGGAGGCTGAGACGGTCTTGGGAACTGCGCGTTCCGAGGCAGAGGGCGTGCTCGCCCGCGCCGGCACCGATGCGGCGGAGGGTGTCGAGACCGCTCGGGCCGCCGCGAACGAGGTGCTCGAGAAGGCACGCGCGGAAGCAGACGAAATCGCCGAAGCCGCGCGTCGCGAGGCCGAGCAGCTGCTCGCGGAGGCGAACGCGCGACAGGCCGAACTGGCGTCCCAGCCCGAGCCGGTGGCCGAGCCGGTGGTCGAGGCGGAGCTCGAGCCGGAGCCTCCGCCGGAGCCCGAGGCCGAGCCGGAGCCCGAGCCGGAGTCCGCAGCTCCGGTCGAGGCCGAGGCCGAAGCTCCCGCGCCGCAGCCGGAGCCGACGCCGGAGCCGCGCCCCGCAGCGGGCTTCACGCTGCCGCCGAGCTCGCTCGAGGATCTGGCGGCAGCCAGCCGGCCGACGAAGTTCAGCGTGGGCAAGTCCAGCTAGCGAGCGACGCTGAGCACCGGCTCGAGGCCGAGGAAGGCGCCGATCCGCTCCGCCTCCTGCTGGAGCTCCGTTCGGGCGGCTTTCCCGAGGCGCCCGGCGAGGACGTCGAGCTCGAGCTGCTTGCCGCGCCGTCGGCGCTCCCAGAGCCCCGCGGCCACGCCGTCGACGAGCACGAGGCGCACACCGGCAGGTCCCTCGTAGCGGCCGCGGCCGCGGCTCGCGATCAGCTCCCGCACCGGCTCAGGGACGAGCAGGTCGCGCTCCCGGAACCCCATCACGTAGACGTCGTACTCGGGCAGTAGCCGTACGACTGACGTCGCCGAGGGGAATGAGAGGTCGCCGGCGAGGGCGAAGCACCGTCGACCCTCGACGTCGATCTCTTCCAGCTCTGCGCCAAGCCTGTCGAACAGGAGCCGCGCCTCGGTGACCTTGAACGCGGCCGAGGCGAGCCACTGGCAGAGCTCGGCGGGCCGGCTCGGGCCGTAGGTGCGCAGGAACCGGCGGCACACCTCGCGCAGGGCCTCGTCCTCGTCGACCTCCTGCCAGCCTTCGATCCACTGGTCGGGCCGCGCCAGCGTGATCCGCGCGCCCTGCGGCGGCCCCTGGCAGAGATCCGCGAGAAAGAACGCGAAGCCCGAGCGCAGACGCTCGCGCGCGTGTACGCCGATCCGCTTCACGACCGCCTCCGCGAGCTCTTCCCGCAGCAGGCAGCGTCCGTCCAGCACCTCCCAGACCGTCGCCCGGACCTCTTCGACCTCGCGCGCGCCGAGCGCCGGGTGCACCTCGCCGGTCGGGTCGCGCCATTCGGGCAGGCCCCGGTCGGCTGAGCGCGAGACGGCGCGCCGCGCCGCGTGCCACAGCGACAGCTCGGCGGCGGGGTGGAGGTGGAGGGTTCCGCGCAGCGTCCAGGCCTTGACGAGCGACCGTTGCTCCCATAGCGCTGCTCGAACGTCGGCCTGCGTGATGCCGTCGACCCGCGCGGCAAGCTGCAGCTCTGCAGAGGCCTGGACCTGAGCGTGCACGCCGCCGAGCTCGCCGACGACCTCGACGAGCCGATCGCTCTCCGCTCGGTCAACCAGCCAGGAACGCGCCTGGCGTCGCGCCAAAACTTCGTCCCAGCCGGCCTCCGCCACGGGCGGATAGTTGCAAGGGGTGCGCGGTCTGCGTCAGCTCAGAGCGTGGTGACGCGGGCGAGCTCTTCGAGCGACGTCAGGCCGCCGACGACCTTCTCGATCCCGTCGGCCCACATGCCGCTCATCCCGGATTCGGTCGCCGCCCGGTCGAGCTCTTCGTGGCTCGCCTTGCGCGCGGCGAGCGTCGAGAGCTCCTCGTTCATGCGCAGGAGCTGGAAGATTCCGACACGACCCTTGTAGCCGGTCTGGCGGCAGCGGACACAGCCGTTGCGGCGGTAGAGCTGGGTCTTGCCCTGCCGCAGCTCGTCGGGGATGCGCGCCGCGGCGATCTCGTCCTTGCTCGGCGTGTAGAGCTCCTTGCAGTGCTCGCACAGCCGGCGCGCGAGGCGCTGCGCCAGGACGCCGGTGACCGCCGCGCCGGTGAGGAACGGCTCGACGCCCATCTCGTTCAGGCGCGTCAGCGCGCTCGGGGCGTCGTTCGTATGCATCGTCGAGAGGACGAAGTGGCCCGTGAGTGCTGCTTCGATCGAGATCTTCGCCGTCTCGACGTCGCGGATCTCGCCGACCATCACGACGTCGGGGTCCGAGCGGAGGATCGAGCGCAGCACCGTGGCGAACGTCAGCCCAGCGCGTGGGTTGACCTGTACCTGGTTGAGGCCGGGCAGGCGGTACTCGACCGGATCCTCGACCGTGATGACATTGATCTCCGGGCGGTTGATCTCGGCCAGGGCTGCGAAGAGCGTGGTCGACTTACCGGAGCCGGTCGGCCCGGTGACGAGCAGCGCGCCGGTCGGCCGGTGGACGACTTCCGCGAGCTGCTCCTGCATTGCCGCGACGAGTCCGACCTGCTCCATCGTCGGCGGCTTTTTCGACTTGTCGAGGAGGCGCATCACGACCGACTCGCCCTCGACCGTCGGCAGAGTGGCGACGCGGACGTCGAGCATGCGGCCGGCCGCGGACGCGGCGAGTGAGATACGTCCGTCCTGCGGCTTCCGGCGCTCGGCGATGTCGAGCTTCGACAGCACCTTCAGGCGCGTCGTGATGCCGATCGCGCTTCGCTTGGGGATCCGTTGAGTCTCGTGGAGCACGCCGTCGATGCGGAAGCGCACCACGAGCGAGTCGGCCTGCGGCTCGAAGTGAACGTCGCTGGCACCGTCCTCGGCGGCCTCGAAGATGATCGAGTTGACGAGGCGAACGAGCGGCGCATCGGAGATGCCGTCCTCCATCTCGAGGTCGTCTAGGTCGTCGCCGTCGGGAAGGATCTCGAGCTCGACGACGTCCTGGTCGCTGAATGCGGCGCGGCTGCCGCCGAACGCCTCGGCGGTTCGCGCGAGCCGGCCGAGCTCGGTCGCAATTTCTTCGCTCGCGGCTACGCGGAGCGCGATCGGACGGCGGCTGGCGAGGCGCAGCGAGTCGATGCCGTGGATGTTCTGCGGGTCGGAGATCGCGACGCAGAGGGAGTCGTCCTCGAACGCGTAGGGGAGGGCGTTGACCTGCTCGAGCACGTGCAGCGGCACCGAGCTGGCCGCGATCGGATCGATTGCGGTCGAGCCGAGCTCGATCACCTGGAGCCCGTACTGGGCGGCGACGATGCGCGCGATGGCCTCGCTCGACGCGAGCCCCTCGTCGATCAGCACCTGGACGACCGGGGTCGTCTTCGCCGCCTCGCGCAGGACTTCGACTTTCGGGGCCGGAATCAGGCCCGTCGTCTCGAGCAGGTCGACGACGAGCTCGCCCATGAGCTGCGAGATCGGTGCCGGAGTTGCCGGCGCTTTCGGCGCCGGGCCTCCGTCAGGGGTCACAGACGGCTGAGCAGACACCGCAGATCCGTCACGTGAAGTGGTGGAGGTAGCCGTTGAGGATGAACTCGCCGGCGAACAGGGCAATCACGGCGCCGAAGGCGAGGAAGGGAGCGAACGGGATCGCGAGCTTCCGGGCGCCGCGGCCGTTGCGGGCGATCATCACGAGGCTCGGCATGAGGGCCGCGAACAGCGCGATCATCATCGCCACCGGCGCAGTGCGGCCGAGCAGCGCGCCGATCATGAGCGCGAGCTTCACGTCGCCCATCCCCATCCCGCCCGGATAGGCGAGGGCGGCGAGGAAGAGGAAGCCGGCCAGGCCGACGGCGCCCAGCGCCCACTCGGGCGACGGGTCGTAGGCCGTCATGAGCACGAGCACGGCGGCCGCCGCGGGCAGCACGACGTTGTTGGGGACGATGCGGCGCTCGAGATCGGTGGCGGTCGCGACGACGAGCGCTCCGCACGCGATCGCCGCCGCCGCGGTCTTGAGCGTGAACCCGAACGCGAGCACGCAGGCGACGAGCAGCAGGGCCGTCGAGAGCTCGATCGCGAGGTCGCGAGGCGGGATGCGAACGCCGCAGCGCCGGCAGCGCCCGCGCAGAAGAGCGTAGGAGAGAACGGGCACGTTGTCGTACCAACGGAGCGGCGTCTCGCAGCTCATGCACGCCGATCCCGGCTGCACGATCGAGCGGCGCAGCGGAACGCGCGCGGCGACAACGCCGAGGAAGCTGCCGAGGGCCAGCCCGGGGACGAACACGAGCGGGAGGACGAGAATCATCTCGCTTGTTATCGACATTTCTGCCGTGCCGCTTGAGGGCGACCTCGCAGCGCTGGATGAAGGAGTCGGCGCCCGCGTTCGGGCCGGCGGCGACTGCTACTTCGAGGAGGTGGGCCGCTCGATCAGGCTCGCTCCGTACGGGGAGCGATTCTGCGGCGTTCCGAGCTGTGCGCCCTTGCGCTCGAGCTGGAGCGTGATCGTCGGCTCGCCCGTGTCGAGCACGTGCGTGCCCGCCTTCGGCGACTGGGAGACGACCATGTTCGACTGATAGCCCCCGACGGAGCCGCGGACCTTCCAGCCAAAGCCGGCGTCCTCGAGCGCGCCCGAGGCGAAGACGAAGAGCTGGCCGGTCACGGCCGGTACGACCATCACCTGCTGCTGCTTCGCGTTGTGCGTCTTCGGCGTCTTTGCCGTCGTCGGCTTGTCGGCGGCGAGGCTGATCGTCGCGCTGACGAGCAGGATGGCCGTGGCGACTGCGAGGACGCGCGGAATGGTGATGATGCGCCGGGACACGGCGTGTGCATCGGAACGTTTGAACATCCGCACGACCCCCCTAATGGGTGAAGTAGACGATGTCGGAGGAGAAATTCGTGGCTCCGGCCGCGGACTGGAAGCCGTCGAGCGAGGCGCCTACGATCCGCCTCGCGCCCGAATAGTTCGCGCGCTCCCAGGCACCGTCGAGACTGTCGACGCGCACGAAGGCGCCGGTGTGCGGGGCGTCGATGAAGTACCCGTTGCCGATGTAGATCCCGACGTGGTCGAGGTTGGCGAAGAACACGAGGTCGCCCGGCTGAAGCTGGTTGCGTGTCACCGGGACCGCGTTCGGCGAGTTCCACTGCGCAACGGTGTTGTGCGGCAACGAGACGCCGAGCTGTGCGAACACGTACTGGACGAGGCCCGAGCAGTCGAAGCCGGTCGCCGGAGTCGCGCCCGCCCACTTGTACGGGATGCCGAGGTACTGCGCGGCGATCGAGACGACTCCGCCGGACTGGCCCGTCGCTCCGAGGCCGCCGTACAGCTGCGCCGAGAGAAGCTGGCCCGTGGACACCTGGTCGCGCAGCTTCCCGAGCCGGGTCGTCGCCGAGCGGAGGCGGTCGCGCAGCTGGGCGACGCGGTGGACGACAGTACTCCTTCGGACGCCGAGCAAGATCGCGCGCTTGTGAGCCTCGAGCTGGGTAGAGAGAAGGTGAGCGGTCGACGCGACGCCGAGGAGCCGCCGCTCCGCGTGCGCGAGCCTGTGGGCCTTCGCGCTCGCCGCCGCGACCTGCGTCTTGGAGGCGGCGATCACGCCGCGGACCTTCTGCAGCTGCGGCTTCAGGTCGACGCTGGACGAGAAGAGCGTGCCCGTCGAGACGTTCGCGGTGCCGGCGCCCTGGCCGTACAGGGCCGCCAGGCCCATGACCTCGTTCACGTACCAGGTCGCGTGGTTGTAGCAATAGACCGCGCGCGTGATGTCGATCTGTCCGCCGCAGGCGGCGAGGTAGCGCGCGGCGCTGAAGATCGCGTCGGTCGGGTTGTTGGGGTCGGCGACACCGTCGCCGTTCGCGTCGACGCCCCAGCGCGCCCAGGTCGACGGCATGAACTGCATCCAGCCGACCGCTCCGGCCGAGCTCGGCCCGAGGTTCTGGCCGAAGTTCGTCTCGACCTTGTTGATGGCGGCGAGGACTTGCCACGGGATCCCGTACGCGCTGCCGGCCGCCTGCCAGATGCTCTGCAGCGCGGCGAAAGGCATCGGCCCGGTCTGTGACGTGGTGAAGGAGATCGCAGACGTGTTCGACGTGGGCGCGAAACTCACGACGCTCCCGCCGCTCGTGTGCGGCCGCGCGACGCGGAACGTGTCCGCGCCTGCGGCGCTCGAGACGGCCAGCGCAAGAACGAGCATGGCCCCGAGGAGGGGGAGGAGTCGTCTCATGGTTACGTCTGGCCGGCGACGCGGAGTCTCGGCAGCCCCTGATCGAGCTCCTCGGCGGCGACCTCGGGCTCGGGCTCTTCCTCGGGCTCGGGGTCGGGCACGGAGTCGAGATGAGCAGCGGCGGTCTGCTCCTTGATGGTGCGGTCGAGCGCGATGAGGAAGTCGTGCCGGTTGGGAGCGGCGTTGGCCGCGATCTCGCGGTCGACCTTCTCCGAGACGACGAGCTCGATCAGCGCCTTGCTGAACGTCTGCATCTGGAAGAAGTCGCCCTCGGCGATCGCCTCGGTGATCTCCTCCGGCCGATTCTCGCGGATCAGGTCGGCGATGCGGGCGTTCGCGATCATGACCTCGACGGCCGGGACGCGTCCGCCGGTGATCTGCGGGAGCAGGCGCTGGCTGATGACGCCGCGCAGGACGCCGGCGAGGATCGACCGAATCAGCCCCTGCTTGACGGCCGGGAAGAACTCGACCATCCGGCCGATCGTCTCGGAGGCGTCGACCGTGTGCATCGTCGAGAGGACGAGGTGGCCCGACTCGGCGGCGGCGAGGGCCGTCTCGGCCGTCTCGGCGTCGCGGAGCTCGCCGATCAGGATGACGTCGGGGTCCTGGCGCAGTCCGCGGCGCAGGGCCTGGGCGAACGAAGCGGTGTCGAGGCCGACCTCGCGCTGGTTGACGATGCAGCCGTGGTCGGGGTGGACGATCTCGATCGGGTCTTCGATCGTGACGATATGCTGGCGCCGCGAGCGGTTCATGTGGTCGATGATCGCCGCGAGCGTCGTCGTCTTTCCAGAGCCGGTGGCGCCGGTGACGAGGACGAGGCCGCGGTGCTCCTCGGCGAGGCGGCGAACGCCCGGAGGCAGTGAGAGCGCCTCGAAGTTCGGCACCTCGCGCGGGATGACGCGGAAGGCGATCGAGATCGAGCCGCGCTGGCGGAAGCCGTTGACACGGAACCGCGGCAATCCGGGCGGCGAGTAGGCGCTGTCGAGCTCTCCGGTCTCGAGGAACGTCTGCAGCCGCTTCGGCGTCTCGGCGCAGACTTGCTCGAGCGCGAGCTCGAGATCGCGTTCGCTCAAGTCGGTTTCGCCGTCAAGCTCGCCGAGGTTGCCGTCGCAACGCAGGATCGGAGGTCGCTCCACCTTGAGGTGGATGTCGCTGGCGCCCAGCTCGACGGCGCGTTTGAGTACGAGTTCGAGATTCATCGGCACCCTTTTGAAATCGGCGGACGGGAGCGCCGCCTTTAGCCTGTATCCCCCGGACGAGAAGGCGCTCGCAGGGCCATGCTCATCCCTTCGGGGTCTGCGACGAAACGACCGCTGCTGCGCAGCGCCAGTACTGGCGGCTCGGGTGCACCGCGATCAGGCTGCACGACTGGCTCGTCATGTCGGGCCAGCCGTCAAGCCGGCCCTTCGAGCAGCCGAGGACCGTGGGATCCTGCTTGCCGTCGACGGTGACGGTGCTGCATTTGCTCAACAGGCCGGCGTCCTTCAGGACGCGGCCGTCTCTGATGACGGCCATCGCTCCGACCAGCAAAACACCGACAACGATGATCTTCAGCAGCATCGGTCTCTCCCGGCTTGTTCGCCTTCTCCGTCGGCATCGGCCGCCTCGGCGCCGATCCCTCCTTCGGACGAACGTGCCTAGCCTGCGATCAGGGCCTCGAGCTCCCGCTTGAGCTCGGCGATCTCGTCGCCGTGCCGGCCGATTCCGCCTCCGAGCTCGTCGAGCGTGCGCTCGAACCGCTCCCGCTCCTCGGTGACGATGAGCAGGAGGCCGTCACGCTCGGAGGTGAGCTCGTCGATCTGCGCTTCGAGCTGCTGCTTGGTCGAGCGCGCCTCTTCCGACTCGCGGGAGAGCTGCGTTGCGAGATTCGCGAGCGCGCGGCGATGCTCCTCGAGCTCCGCGCCTCTGGCCGCGAGCTCGAGCTGGAGGTCGGCGATGACGCGCGACTTCCGCGTCCAGTGCGGCACCTTCCGGCGGGCCGGCGGCGTCTCGCCTTCTCCGGTCAGCTCGATCACGGCCTGCTTGGGCTCGGGCCGGCTGCCGGCGATCGCGATTGCGCCGACGACAGCGGCGAGGCAGAGGCCGGCCGCGTAGAGGACGCCCGGGAGGCCGCGCACGGCAAGGTACGCGGCGGCTGCCGCTGTGGCACCGATCCCGGCAACGCCCGCGGCCGCGAGCGTGCGTGCCGAGACCTTGCTCATTGCAGGCGACCGCCCTGGATCACCGCTGCAAGCTCCTGCGTCTTGGCGAGGGCGCGGTCGAGGCGGTTGTCCCGATCGCTCAGCTCGTGCCGGAGGCGGTCGACCGCCTCCTGGTCGCGCAACCGCTCGACCTGCATGCGATGGATCTCGGTCTCGAGCTCCTGGACGCGCGCCTCGCGCGCAGCCATCTCGCCGCCGACCTGCTGCAGCTGGTTCCGGAGCTCGTGAAGCCGCGTCGCCTCATCGTCGAAGGCGCTCAGAACGCGCTCGAGCGAGCGGCCCCACAT
>DASXKE010000148.1:0-4542 GCA_036496985.1 Gaiellaceae bacterium
CCTCAGCCTCGTCGACCCCGACAACCGCAGGCCGGTCGACTGGCAGCGAAGCGCGCGACTCCTCGCGGAGCTTCAACGCGGCGCGCCCCCGACCCGCGAGACCGCGAAGCTCTATCTGGTCTGGAAGACCCTGCAACTACGGGCCGAGCATCCCGACCCCTTTGCCGGGAGCTACGAGCCGATCGACGCCGGCAGTGACGTCTGCGCCTACCTTCGCGGCGGCGAGATCCTCGTTGCCGTGCCTCTTCGTCCCGGTGCGCGCGTTCACGTCCCGGACGGATTCGCCGACGTCCTCGGCCTCGATCTCGGCGGCCGTCTCCTCCGCCGAGGAGGGCGGGCTTCTTGATCGCCGTCGCCGGCGTCCGCTCTGGGACGTCCCAGACGCCCCCGTGCGCCTAGCCGGAATCCACCCGAGAGTCTTGCGCCCGTCGCATCCGCGCCAGCCGCGCTTCCGCCTGCGCGTGCCGCCGGTCGGCGGCGACGCGCTCACCCGCCTGCAGGTCCTTGCAGATCCACCAGGCGACCACACCGAAGACGACGGGGAGCACGAGGACGGCGACACGGTAGAACCAGATCTGCGGCACGTAGCCGACTCCGAAAGTCACGTCGACGCGATCGGAGGCTCCGGCCAGGAAGACGAGAAAGACCCAGCTGACCATCCCCACGCCGATCCCGGTGCGCACGGGGGCGTCGCGCGGCCGGTCGAGGAGGTTGTGGAACGCGACGTCGCCGCTGAACCTCCGTTCTAGCCACGGCCAGAGATAGAGGAACCCGAACACGACGAGCGGGAAAGCGGCGCCGCCCCAGAACGGCCCGGGCACGAGCGTGTAATGGCCGATGACGACGTCGAAGCCGGGCATCAGGCGCAATCCTCCGATCAGCCAGCCGAGGTACCAGTCGGGCTGGGCGCCGTTCGTCGAGGCGTAGGTGTGGTACGGGCCCCAGAGCCAGATCGGGTTGATCTGGACGAGCCCGCCGAGCAGGAAGAGGAAGCCGGCCGTGCCGACCAGCAATCCGATCGACCGCGGCGCCTGCCCCGGCCACGCGGGCACGCCGACGATCGTGCGCTCGGTCTGTTTCCGCTTGGCGCGGAACTGCGTGTGGTGGCGCATCGCCACGAGCAGCAGGTGGGCACCGAGCAACATCCCGATCAGGATCGGGAAGATCAGGATGTGAGCCACGTACATCCGGGGCCACAGCTGCGGGCCGCCGGGAAACTCCCCACCGAAGAGCCAGTTCATGAGGTTCTGGCCGACGAACGGCAACGAGAGCCCGACCGAGTAGCCGATCACGAGGCCCATCCCGGACATGAGGTCGTCGACGAGCGAGTAGCCCAGGAAGGCCTCGAGCAGGGAGAGCATCAGCATCGTCACGCCGAGCCAGTACGTCAGCTCCCGCGGCTTGCGGTAGCCGCCCGTGAAGAAGACGCGGAAGAGGTGGAGCACGATCGCCGCGAGGAAGACGTTCGCCGCCCAGTGGTGTGTCTGGCGGATCAGGAGGCCGGCGCGCACCGAGAGCGAGAGGTGCACGACCGACGCGTACGCCTCACTCATCTTCTGGCCGTGGAGCGGGAGGTACGAGCCGTGATACACGACCTCCCTCGTCGAGTCGACGAAGAAGAACGTCAGGTAGACCCCCGTCGCGACGAGGACGACGAAGCAGTAGAGCGCGACCTCGCCGAGCAGGAACGACCAGTGGTCCGGGAAGAGATAGCGCAGGGCCTTGCGCAGGTACGGCGCTGTCGCGCTGCGCTCATCGAGCCAGCGCACGGTGCGGCGGGTCAGCGGTGCGCCGCGGCTCGCTATGGCTGTGCCTTCCAGAGCCGAACTCCCCACCACGACGGGCCGACGGGACCGTCGAAGTTCCCCTTCGCGCGCAGATAGCCGCGCGAGTCCTCGTACAGCGGCAGTAGCGGCAGGTCGCGTCCCGCCGGCCCGAAGGTGACCGTGCCGCCCGTGGCCGGATCGAACGTGGAGTAATGACATGGACAGACGAGCGCCGGCCTCGGCTCGTCTGGTTGGAAGAGCGGCGCGCGATAGAGCGTGATCGCGCAGCCGGCGTGCGTGCAGATCCGCGAGTAGGCGAGGATCCCGTGGGCGTCATAGCCCTTCAGCTGCGGCGGCAGGTGAAGCTGGTCGGGATCGAGGCGGATCACGACGAGCGACGCCGCCACCTGCTCCCTCTGCTCGTCGTCCAGCCCTTCCGGGAACGCGAGGTAGAAGTTCTCCTTCTCGATCTCGGCTGCCTTGAGCGGGCGGCCGTTCTCGTCGACGAGCCGCCGCCCACGACGCCACGGAGTGCGCAGGAAGTCGCCGACGTGGAAGAGCGGCCCGAACGAGACCGCCGGCGCCAGGAGGGCGAGGCCGATCGTGCCGCCGGCTCCCGCGAGACCGAGCTTGAAGAGCCGGGCGCGGGTGAAGCGGGTGCCGCTCTCGTCGATCAGCTCGGCGATCACCTGCTGCTCGCCTGGATGCTCCTGCGGCGGGTACTCCTCCGCAACCTCTTCGATCGGCACGAGCTTCAGGCCTACGACGACGAGGGCCGCCGCCAGGAAGAGGAGGGCGAGGCCGATCGCCAGCCCCAGCAGCTGCGTCACCGCGGGCAGGGAGTCCGCGAACGCGTAGACGAGGATGAAGCCGAGCGCACAGAGCGACGAAAGGCCAAGCAGTCCGAGGACGCAGAGCTCGGCCGCCGGGTTCGGCGGTTGCGCCGGCAGGATCCGGGCCTTTTCCGGCTCCGCCTCGCTGCGACGGCGCCGGGCGAGGAGCAGGACGAGCCCAGCGACGATCCAGTTGCGGATGCGGCTCAGCGGGACAGCCTCCTTCCGAGCAGGAGGCAGAGCACGATCAGGGCCGGAATGGCGAGGAACCAGGTGACAAGCCCTTCCGGGACCGGGCCGAGAAAGCCGAGTCCCCAGCCGCCCGGCCGGGCCGGATCCTTCGTGTATTCGACGTAGCGGACGATCGAGTCGAGCTGCCGGTCGCTGATCGCGCGGGACGAGAACTTCGGCATCACGTACGGACCGATCCGCACCGCCTGGGCGACCTGAACCGGTGTCGCCTCGACGAGGGACGGCGGCACGGCGCCCGTGACGTAGCCGCCCTGAGCGAGAACCTGGTGGCAGCCTGCGCAGTGCTCCGTGAAGAGCGATTGGCCTTGCGAGAGGCTGCCGAGCGCGGGCTTCGGCTTCGGGATCGGGGGTCCGCCGAAGGTCGCGATGTAGGCGACGAGCGCCCTGATCTGGTGCTCGCTCAGCAGCACCGGACTCCGGCGCGGCTGCAGGCCGACGCGGCGCAGCGGCATGTACCCGGTGCGGAGGTAGAAGTCCGCCGCGAGCGCGCCCACGCCGCGCAACGACGGGCCGATTCCGGCCTGCTGGCCCTGCGCGCGACCCGGTCCGGCGCCGGTCGCGGACGAAGGCTCGTCGAGGCGTCCGCCCGCGTTCGGGCCGTGGCAGCTGAGGCAGTACTCGCCGTAGAGGTGGTAGCCGTACGCAGCAAGCGGCTGCTTCGGCGTTCCGGTGGGCGGAGCGGCAGCGCCCGCCGAGCCGGGAGCAAGCAGCAGCGCCGCGGCGATGACAGCTGTCAGGACTGCGCGCATAGCGAGTCGAAGACGGAGACGAAACCGTCCATCAGGATTGCGGCCAGAAAGAGGACGTTGGCGACCATCGCGGCCGTGGCGAAGAAATGGATCCGGCTGTACGGGACGACGCCGCCCCAGCGGCCGGCGCCCGGCGGCCCGTCGCCGTAGTTCGCTTCGCGCGTCTCGAGGAAGACCGTCACCGCGGCGGCTTCGGAGACGAGGACGAGCAGGCCCGCGGCCGCGAGAATCGCGAGCTCCCAGGTGTCGTAGCCGATGCCCCAGTGGAGCCCGCCGACCGAGCAGCGCGCCTGGCCGACGCCGTAGCCGACGACGTGCTGGCCCGTCCAGGCCAGCGGCGCGACGACGACGCCGATCCACTGCACGACGCTCAGCTGCCGGAGTGTGAAGCGGCCGACTCGCTCTCGCGGCGACGCCGCGAGAAGCGTCTC
The DNA here is from genome assembly GCA_036496985.1 of Gaiellaceae bacterium. Classification (GTDB taxonomy): domain Bacteria; phylum Actinomycetota; class Thermoleophilia; order Gaiellales; family Gaiellaceae; genus Palsa-739. Next base: position 4,032 of record DASXKE010000148.1, read on the forward strand.
GCGCCTGGCGGGGACGATGTCGCGAGCCTCGCTCATAGCGTGGCGCTCAGCAGGACCCCGAGCACGATCAGGGTCAGGACGTTGACGGCGTGCCAGTAGAAGGCGACGACCTGCACCGCGTTGAGCCGGTACATCGTCAGGCCTCGCGCGAGCTTCCCCAGCAGCCAGACGACGAGCAGGATCCCCACCGCGACGTGGACGTGGTCGGCGCCGAGGAGCGTGTAGTAGATCGAGCTGTACGCGTTGTCCTGCGGCCGCGACACCTGCAGCTGCTGGAGGTAGTCGTGAATCGCCCAGGCGAGATAGACGCACTGGATGGCGAGCGCCCAGACGAGCATGAGACGAGTGCGCCAGAGCCGGCCTCGCCGCGCGGCGTTCGCCGCGAGCTGCATCGGCAGGCTCGAAGTGGCGAGGATCGCCACCATGATCAGCGGCACCACGACGCGCGGCTCAGGGGTACCCGGCGGCGGCCAGTGGACGCTCCCGAAGCGGAGGTAGTAGTACGAGCCGA
>DASXKE010000149.1:0-8748 GCA_036496985.1 Gaiellaceae bacterium
GCCCGCTGAGCGGGATCTGGTCGCGCCCGGCGTGGGCGAGGAAACGGCCCAGGCTTGCGCGGTCCGGGAGAAGCAGCGCGACGTGAAACAGTCCGGCGAAGCCCTGTGCCGGGCGAGCGCCGGGCTCCTCGACGAGACGCACGAGCGCCGCGTCGGTGCCGAGATCCGCGCTCCCGTCGTCACGCGAGAGGACGCCGAGGCCGATCGCGTCCTGCCAGTACGCGAGCGAGCGGTCGAGGTCGGAGACGCTCAGCTCGACGAGGCCCATGTGCGCGTCGGGAGCGATCTCCATGCGGCGACTCTACCCCTGCGTGTGCTTGATCGTGTCCTCCTTTTCCTGCGCCTGGGCGAGCGTCAGCTTCCCGTCGCAGATCTCCGAGTTGAGCTGGTTCTCGATCTGATCCATCTCCGAGGCACGCGGATACGGCTCGGGCCACAGGTTGCGCGGGTCGGTCGGGTTGCCGCCCATCTCGAGGCTGATCAGGTGATCCTCCTGGTAGTCGGAGGGTGAGCCCGCCTCGCCGTACTGCTTCATCTGCTTGATCTTGAGCGCGTCGGTGTAGGAAACCGGAGGGCGGATCGTCGATGTCCAGCCGCTCTTGCAGACGGTCGAGCGGATGTTCGCCTGCGTGACGTTCGGGTTGACGACGCCCGGCGTGCGCACCGGGTCGGCGACGATCGCGCTCGTCGGGTGAGCGTGGCCGTGAGCGAAGAAGACAACGACCGCGGCGACCAGCGAGGCGGCGATCAGGAGGTCGAGCGGAGTGACACGCCTCGTCATCCGGCCGACGCTAGGCACCGCGTTCGACCCTCGCAAGACGCTCGCGCAGCCTTGTCCAAGCGAGGCAGTAGGCTCGCCGGACATGGTCGAAATCGCCGTCCGCCCGCGAGGTCCATACTCGCTCGCGCTCTCTGCACGGCTCGCGAGCGACGCGACGCGCCGCGTGCGCGACGGTCTCGTCACGGCGCGCTGCCGCGGAGGCGTTGCCCGCGCCTGGCAGAGCCGCGACGGAATCGTGACGATCCGGTCCGAGTCTCTCGACGCAGCCGAGAAGCTCCGCTGGGTTCTCGCCCTCGACGACGACCACACCGAGTTCCTGCAGCGATTCGCGGACGATCCTCTGCTCGGCCGGTCGACGAAGCACTTCCGCGGACTGCGGCCGGTGCGCACGGCGACGGTCGCGCAGGCCCTGCTCCGCGCGGTCTGCGGCCAGCTCATCGACTCGAAGACGGCGCGAGCCAACGAGCGCCGCCTGATCCGCACGCTGTGTCCGCCCGACGAGGACGGCCTCTGCGAGCCGCCGACCGCCGCGACGCTCGCGGCCGTGGCGCCGTTCGAGCTGCGCCGGCTCGGGCTCCACGAGCGACGCGGCGCCGCGCTCGTCCGGGTCTGCCGCAGCTTCGACCTGGAACGGCTCCACGACGTCCCGACCGACACGGTCGTGCGCAGGATCGAGCGGGAGCGCGGCCTCGGCCCGTGGTCGGCCGGCGTCGTCTGTCTCGAAGGCCTCGGCCGCTTCGAGTACGGGTTCGTCGGCGATCTCGGCCTCGTCAAGCTCCTGCGCGCGCTGCGCGGCCGGCCGGTCGAGGCGCGGGAGACCGCCGAGCTGCTCGAGCCGTACGGCGAGTGGGCCGGGCTCGCGAGCGTATATCTCCTCCGCGGCTTCAGCCGCGGGCTGATCCCACTGCAGGACGCGCGCGCCGCCTAGCGGCGGCAGCAGTCCCCGCGGTAGGCAACCTCGACCTCGTAAGTCGCGGCACCGTGCAGCAGGGAAGCCGTGCTCACGGACATGACCGACCGGTCGCGAGTGCGTACGAAGAGTGCACGCGGTCTGTGACCGATACGCGCCCCGCGCCAGCCGTCCCCGCGGCCGAGCCGGGTCACGTAGAAGCGCAGAACGGATGCACTGCTCGTCCCGCGCGGCACGCGGTAGACGACGCTCGTCGAGTAGCCGGCCGGACGCTTGCTGTCGATGAGCTCGCCGTAGAACGGCGTTTCGGCCTCGTGCGTCTTCGCCGCTCCGGGAAAGACCGGCAGAGAATCGATGATCGCCTCGTTCCGGCTCCTGTATGTCCGCTCAAGCCGGCTCTCTCCGCAGCCGGCTAGCAGCAGCGCGGAAGCGAGCGCAAGAACCGGGAAAACGCCTCTACGCATCGGTACGTTCATAGACTCTTTCCATGAGCGAACGCAAGATCGCAATCCTCGGCGGCGGACGCATCGGCGAGGCACTCCTCTCGGGGCTGCTCAGCTCCGGCTGGCGCGAGGCCTCCGAGGTCGTCGTCACGAGCCGACGCGAGGAGCGAGTCGCCCAGTTGCACGAGCTCTACGGCGCCGAAGCCACCACCGACAACGTGGCCGCCGTCAGCGGCGCCGGCATCGTCGTCGTCGCCGTCAAGCCGCAGGACATCGACGCCCTGCTCGACGATGTCGGCCGGCACCTGACGACCGAGCAGACCCTCGTCTCGGTCGCAGCTGCCATTACGACGGCGCACATCGAGGAGCGGATCGCCGACGGCGTGCCGGTCGTGCGCGCGATGCCGAACTCGCCGGCGACCGTCCACGAGGGCATGGCCGGGATCTGTGCAGGCTCGCACGCCGGCGACGAGCAGCTCGCACTTGCCGACGAACTGCTCTCGCACCTCGGCCGGGTCGTGCGCGTGCCCGAATCTTGGATGGACGCGATCACCGCCGTCTCGGGATCCGGCCCCGCCTATTTCGCGCTCCTGGCCGAGGCGATGATCGAGGCCGGGATCCTGCTCGGACTCTCGCGGGAGATCTCGACGACGCTCGTCGTGCAGACGATGTTCGGAACGGCGAAGCAGCTCCGCGACCAGGGCATGCACCCGGTCGAGCTGCGCGAATCGGTCACCTCGCCCGGCGGCACGACGATCGCCGCGATCCGCGAGCTCGAGCAGGCCGGCGTTCGCGCGGCGTTCCTCAACGCGATCCAGGCCGCTATGGACCGCGCGCGCGAGCTCGCCGAAGGCGGATGAACGCGCGCGACGTCGAGATCACGGTCGTCGCCGACGCCGACGAGGCGGCTCGCCTCGTCGCCGAGCGGCTCATCGAGCAGGCCCGCGCCGGCGGCAGCATCGTCCTCACCGGCGGCTCGACCCCGCGCCGCGCCTACGAGTTCGCCACGGACCTCGACTCCGACTGGAGTCGGACGGAGCTTTGGTGGGGAGACGAGCGCTGCGTGGCGCCCGACGACGAGCAGTCGAACTACGCGATGGCGAAGGCTGCCCTGCTCGACCGGCTCGCACGGCAACCGGCCGCCGTCCACCGGATGCAGGGCGAGCTCGGTCGCGACGAGGGTGCCGCCGAGTACCGGCGTGAGCTCGCCGGCGTCGGCGACTTCGACCTCGTCCTACTCGGCCTCGGGCCGGACGGGCACGTCGCGTCGCTGTTCCCGAACTTCCCCTCGCTCAAAGTCACCGACCGCGACGTGATCGGCTCGGAGGCGGGCCACGAGCCGTTCGTCGACCGGATCTCGCTGACGCTGCCGCGCCTCGGCGCGACGCGCGAGCTCCTCTTTCTCGTGACGGGCGACGATAAGGCCGACGCCGTTTCGCGCGCGCTCGACGGCGAGCCGTCGCCGGAGACGCCGGGCAGCCTCGCTCGGGCGGCCGACGGAGTGACCCGTGCCGTGCTCGACCGCGCCGCCGCCTCGAAGCTCTAGCCCCAGCGCCGCTCCGCGAGCGCGTCCAGGGCCAGGGCCGTGTCCGCGACGGGCATGTCCTCGAGGAAGTCGTCGCGTTCCTCGAACGAGCGCCGGACGGCGGCTACGGCCACCCCGAATGCTTCGCCGTCGTGTGCCGCAAGCGCTGCGAGCGCAGCCGCGACATCGCTCGGGAACTCGTCCCCGAGCGTCGCTGTGAGCGCCCCCGCCTCCGCGTCTCGTCCCAGCACGAGCAGCGCGAGCGTCCCGGCATAACGGCCGACCGGCGATTCCGCTTCCGCGGCGCCGACGTCCAGCGTCCACCGAGCTGCCAGCAACACACTGTTGTCGGGGAGGCTGTGCTCTCGGCCCGCGGCGTCCGCGATCAGAAGCGCCTTCAGCGCGCCGATCGGACGTCCCCACGCGTCCGTCCCTGCGCCGGCATCCCAGCTTTCGCGATACCGCGCAGCCGCCTGCCGCAGCCAACGCCAAGCCCCCCACCGATCGCCCACCATGAGCAGCGAAAGCCCAGCCGCCCACGCCGCATTCGCCAGCGCCACGAGCTTCCGCTCGTCGTGCTCACGCGTCTCGCCGGCCCCTGCCGCCGAAGGCGGCGACCCTCGGCCGGGCGACATCGGCTTTGCCGTTGTCGCTTCCAGCCTTGCGTACCGCGCCGCCGCACGCTCGTATCGCTCGCGCCAGTCCACGCGTCGCAGGTTACGCTCGGGCCGGCATGGCGAACGACGACTGGCGCATTCGGATCGAGGTCGAGGAGGAGGAGCACGCCGCCGGCTTCCTCGACCGGCTCGGCGGCGACCTCGACGACGAGGCACGCGAGCTCGCGAAGGACCTCGAGTCCCATCGCCTCGCCGTCTCGCGTGACGGCGACACCGTCTTCGTCTACGCCGCCACTCGGGCAGCGGCCGAGCAGGCGCTCCTCGTGGTCGAGGCCCAGCTCCGCGCGAACGGCGTCGAGGCACGGACGAGCAAGGTCGAGCACTGGCTCGACGCGGAAGACCGCTGGGACGACGAGCCTCCGGGCGAGACGTGGGAGGAGGAGGAGCTCGACCGCGGCTTCGCTCCGTGGGAGGTCCGCGTCGAGTGTCCTTCGCGCGAAGAAGCAGACGCGCTCGCGCAGAAGCTCGAGGCGGAGGGCTACAAGCCGGAGCGTCGCTCTCAGTACCTCATCGTCGGCACCGCGAGTCGCGAGGACGCTGACGCCCTCGCAGCGCGGCTACACGGCCAGGTCGAAGCAGGCGGCGAAGTCGTCGCCGAAGCGTGGGAAGCACGCCCCGGAAACCGGTGGTTCTCGGTCTTCGGGGGCATGGGCGGGTAAAGACACGTTGACGAAGGCCGCGGAGGGGGTATCCTTCGCGTTGGCGCCGCTCGTTCAGGGAAATACGCAGAGCGCCCGCACCTCTAGATGGACTTGCAGCACCGAAGCGTGCTGCGCATATGCAGGAAGCGATTCAGCAGCCGACCAGCTCAGAACTGGAGGCGGCAGACCCGGTGGTCGCCGCCGCTCTTCGCGCGGAAGCGTGGGCGGGCGAGCCGTTCGTTCGCGAAGGAGAGGATCCCGCCCAGACGCTCGCCGAAGGCACAGCCCGCCGGCGTGCGCTCGACGACGCGCTCGCCGAGATGGACGCCGGTCTCAAGACGCCGTCCTCGAAATGGAAGGTTCGCTACGGCCTCCTGCTCGGCCTCGAGCGCGTACTCGCCGAGCCCGAGCCCCGGACCGCAGCGGGCACCGCGCTCCGCCGCCACCAGGTCGACGCGCTCGCCGGGATGCTCACCGAGCTCATCGCCGCAAGCCAGCGCTACGACGACGCGAACGGAAATGGCAACGGGAACGGCAACGGCCACACGACGACCGCCGAGGAGCTCGAGCAACTCGACGTCGAAGACGAGGACGAAGACTCGACCCTCGTCGTCGAGGTCGAGGACGCCGAGCTTCCCGAGGAGCCGCAGCAGGACGACCCCGGCGCAGTCCGCCGCTACCGCTTCCGCCACCCGACCGCCTCGGGGAAGACAATCGCCGCAGCCGGCTTCGTCGAGGCCGCGCGCACGCTCGGCGTCCTGATCCTCACGCACCGGCGCCTGCTCGTCTCACAGTTCACGCGCGACCTGACCACCGAGGGCTACGACAAGCGCATGACCGAAGTGATCACGAACGACAGCCGCAGCGCGAAGAAAGCCCCGCTCACGATTCAGACGTACGCCTGGTTCGCGCGGCACGTCGAGGAGATCGACCGCGACGCGTACCAGCTCGTCATCTGCGACGAGGCGCACACGGCGCTCGGCGAGAAGACCTCGGCCGCGATCCGCTCGTTCCCCGAGCCGATCTACATCGGCATGACGGCGACCGAGCAGCTGATCGCGAAGCAGGTCTCCGACGTCTTCCCCGCTTCGGTCGACGACCTGCCGCTGCAGGACGCCGCGCGCCGCGGCCTGGTCGCTCCGCTCCGCTGCCTACGCGTGCCGCCTGTGACGGCGATCAACTCGGTGCCGATCGTCGGCGGCGACTTCGACCAGGAGATCCTCGCCAAGACGCTCGACCACCAGGCGCTCAACCAGGCCGCCGCGAGCCTCTACCGCGATCGCTTCGACAACACGCCCGGCATCGTCTACGCCGCCGGAGTCGAGCACGCGTACAACCTCGCGCAGGAGTTCCGCGCCGCGGGACTGAAGGCCGAAGCGGTCTCGGGACGAACGCCGCCGGTGCGCCTCGCCGAGACCCTCGCCGCCTACGAGCGCGGCGAGATCAACGTCCTCATCAACGCGCAGCTGCTCGCAGAAGGCTGGAACTCGCCGCGCGCCACGGTCTGCTTCCACCTCGCCCCGACCGCGTCGAAGCGCGTCTACCAGCAGCGGATCGGCCGCATCATGCGCCTCCATCCGCGCAAGGAGGCGGGCATCGTCGTCGACTTCGTCCCGAAGGGGGCGACGCACAACGAGCGCGTCGTCTCGCTCCACTCGCTGCTCGACGCCGACTTCTACCGCGAAGGTGCCCGTGTCACCCCGGCGCCGCGCCGGCGCTCGCAACGCCGCGCGCGTCGCCGCCTGACGCCGGCGCCGTGGCTCGTGCCGGTCACACCCGACGTCCGACGCCGCATCAACGTCATCCAACGCGAGTGGCAGCGCATCGATCCGAAATATCTCGACGAGGACGAGCAGCGCTACTGGGCGACGATCGCCGGCCGCCAGATCCGCTTCGACGAGCGCGCCTCCTTCGTCCAGAAGCTGACCGACCGCAGTGCGAGCAAGGTCGCGCTCGAGCAGTTCCTCACCACGGCCGCGGCCGAGAACCCGAACCGGCGGCTGCGGATGATGGCGCTGCAGGATCGCGTTTCGATGCGCGTCGAGCGCGCCGACTTCGACGACCTCGTCACGCTCGTGACGCAGGCGCCGACGTGGGAGAAGGAGCGGCTGCCCGGGATCCGCATTCTCCTGCGCGCGATCGGCGAGGAGAAGCCGGACGCGCCCGAGCAGATCCTCGCCCGCTGGACGTGGCGGCTCGCGCGCGCGACGCGCAAGGTGCAGGACCGGCGCGCGTCGGCGGAGTATCCGGAGGCGAAGCGCCTGCTCGGCGCGCTCGCGAACTCGCGCGGCCACCGCCACGAGGAGAACGCGGCGAAGCTCGTGCAGGCCGCGCTCGAGCTCCCGCTGCCGGTAGGTGCCGCACTTCTCGCCTCGGCCGAGGGCTATACGCCGAGAGCGACGAAGCTCATCGACGAGGCGCGCGAGCGGCTCGGCACGATTCAGGAAGTTGCAGTCGCGCTGGCCGAGAACCTGCCCAACCCGAAACAGGGCTCAGGCCGCAGCAGACGACGCCGGCGGCGCAGGCGCAAGAGCGGGGCGAAGACGACTCCCGCGGCGAAGCAGGACGGGAAGCAGTCCGAGGCCAAGGCCGAAGCGCCGGCCAACCCCGAGCCGTCTAGGTAGGCCCGCTCAGCCGCTGAGCTGCGGGAGAACGCCGGCGAGCGCGCTGCCGCCGTTGCTCTGGAAAATTGAATTCGGAAGTCGGCGACACGGCTGGCACTGCACCGCGATTGATGAAGACGCAGCTTGAGAATCACGGCTAGATTCGCCACGACGACCAGATTGTCCTCGAAGTCGGCACACGGACCCGCCGCATAAATCGTTCCGAAATCGAGCTGAGCGGACCGCTTGCGCCGGACGCGGTACCGGCGCTGCCGAACGCCAGGGTGTAGTCCGCGGTGATGCCGCTCTTTTGGTCACCACTCATGCCGGCCTGGCTCACGGACCGGACCGCATTCCCGGTTGAATGAGCCGCCTAGTAGTAGCCGCGCGTCACCGTGAGTTTCTCCTTCGTACTGTCTGCCTACACGAGTGTCACCATCATTCGCTCACTGCCGATCTGAATCAGGTTCCCGGGCGCCAATGCAGGCCGGAGCCTTGTTCGCTTGCGTCTGCGTACTACAGGCCGCGCCCGCCGTCGGAGTGATATCGAACACTCGCTCGTCGGCCGTGATGGCGCCGGTGAGCTTGTAGGCCTGCCCGTGGTTGAATGCAGGGAAGCTATTCGTTCGTCTAGCGGCCAGAAAAGCGACTTACGAACGGTAAAGCGTCAGGAATAGTTCGTAGGCCGATTTAGGAGGCCGGCCCGCCGGCGCTTTCGCCTGCGTCGTCGCCGTTCTCCTCGTCGCGTTCGCGGAGGAAGCGGGTCAGCTCGGCCGCGAGGCTTTCGCCGGACGGCAGATCCTCCGCCGCCTCCATCATGTCGACTCTGCGCTCGAGCTCCTCGACGTACGCGGCGGTCTCGGCGTCGGAGGCGACCGCCTCGGTCACCTGCTCGTTGTACTCCTCCGCCGCCTCTTCGAGCTCGGCGAGGTCGATCTCGGCGCCGACCAGCTCGCCGAGCCGGCGACAGAGCGCGAGCGCGGCGCGAGGGCTGGGCGCGAGCGAGACGTAGTGCGGCACGGCCGCCCATAGGCTGACCGACGGCAGCCCCTCCTGCCGGCACGCGTCGAGCAGGACGCCGACGATGCCGGTCGGCCCCTCGTAGCGCGACGGCTCGACCCCGAGCTCGTCGACGAGTGACGGATCGCTCGCGGCCGCGCTCACCGGT
>DASXKE010000150.1:0-4004 GCA_036496985.1 Gaiellaceae bacterium
GCTCGCCGAGGCGCTGACCGACTGGGACGAACAGATCGGCGTCTGGCGCTTCCGGCACGTGAAGATGGTCGGCCGCGTGATCGGCGAGGACGTGGTCGGCACGCAGGGAACGCCGGTCGAACTGCTGGCCGGGCTGATCAAGCACAAGATGTTCCCCGAGCTCTGGGCGGTTCGCACAGAGCTCACGGAGCTGGCGAAGCAGTCGGATTGATCTCGCTCGACGAGATCCGCCGGGCGCGCGAGCGGATCGGCGACGATGTCCTCCGCACGCCGCTCGTACCGCTCGGAACGGACGACCGGATCTGGCTGAAGCTCGAGTGCCTGCAGCCGATCGGCTGTTTCAAGCTGCGCGGTGCACTGTCTGCGGTGCGGGCTGCCTCGTCGGCGGAGCTCGCGTCGGGAGTCGTCACGGCGAGCGCCGGCAACATGGCGCAGGGCGTCGCCTGGGCGGCGCGAGAGGCCGGCGTGCCTGCACGGGTCATCGTCCCGGACAGCGCTCCGCGCGCGAAGCTCGACCGGATCGAGGCGCTTGGCGCGGAGCTCGTCCCCGTCGCCCACGAGGAGTGGTGGCAGGCGATGGTCGACCACGGCCGCGAAGGCGTCGACGGGCTGTTCGTCCACCCGTCGGGCGACGAGGCGGTGATGGCCGGAAACGGCACGATCGGCCTCGAGATCGCCGAGGACTCTCCGGAGTTCGACACCGTCGTCATCCCGTGGGGCGGCGGCGGGCTGACGTCCGGGATCGCGAGCGCAATCAAGGCGCTACGGCCGGGCGTTCGCGTCGTGACCGCGGAGCCGGAGACAGGGGCGCCGCTGGCCGCGGCGTTCGCCGCGGGCGAGCCGAGCGAGATCGAGTTCGAGGCGTCGTGGGTCGACGGCGCCGGCGGCCGTGCGCTCTTGCCCGGGGTGTGGGAACGCGCACGCGGGCTCGTCGACGAGGCTGTTGCCCTTCCGCTCGCGGAGGTGGAGGAGGCCGTTCGCCTGCTGGCCTCTCGCGCACACGTGGTCGCGGAAGGCGCCGGTGCGCTCGCGCTCGCGGCCGCGCTGAGGCGCGACGATCGCTGCGTCTGCATCGTCAGCGGCGGGAACATCGACGCCGCCGTACTGGCCCACGTGCTCTCGGGCGAAGGCGCCTAGGTCCGTATCGATGGCGCGCTGGGCGCTCAGCCCGATCCAGTCCTTCCCGGCCGTTTCCGACGGAGAGCCCGACGAGCCCATCTGGTATCCGCTCCAACACGGTCTCGGCATCAACACGTTCGGCGCCAACGTGTTCGTCGCTCGCCACGCGGATCAGGTGCTGGTCGAGGAACACGACGAGCTTGGGAGCGGGCAGCAGGAGCTCTACCTGCTCCTAGAGGGAGCGGCGGTGTTCGACCTCGACGCGGAGGAGGTGCGGCTCGAACGCCGCGATGCGCTGGCCGTCACGGATCCGAGTGTCCGGCGCGGCGGGAGAGCACTGACGAAGGGAACGACGCTGCTTGTCGTCGGCTCGGCAGACGGGCCGTTCGAGTCCACGTGGAACGCCGCCCATTTCGCGGACATCCCGCGCCCGGAGTAGCTCTTCAGTCCGGCAGCAGCGGCATTGAGAAGCCGGGATCGCGGCCGAGCAGCACGGCGCGCGTGATCGCGGCGGAGCCGAAGCGGTCGCGCACGGCGTCGACGGCGGCGTCGAGCGCCTCCTCCGGACCGAGCAGGAGCTGGCGCGTCCGGGCGTCCTCGAGCATCGCGACCGAGCACCCGATCAGCGTGATCCCACGCTGCTCGATGGCCGGTGTCGCGGCGGCGAGGAGCGCCCGCGCGATGGCGAGGACCACCTCCGTGTTCGCCGTTGCGAAGGGCAGCGTGTGCGATCTCGTCGCGCGCTCGAAGTCGCCGAAGCGCAGGCGGAGCACGACCGTCCGCCCGACGCGCCGCGCCGTTCGCATGCGCCTCGTGATCCGGTCGACGATCCCGACGAGTGAGGCGTCGACCTTCTCCAGCGAGTGCCGCCCGCGCCCGAGCGCGCGCTGCGACCCGATCGAGCCGCGCCGCTTCCCCGGCTCAACACGCCGGAAGTCGCGGTTGTGCGCGAGGTCGCTGAGCCTTCGGCCGGCGGCCCGGCCGAGCATCGCGACGAGCGTCGGCTCCGACAACGCGGCGAGCTCGCCGACCGTCTGCACGTTCCACGCTCGCAAGCGCTTCGCAGTCGCCGGGCCGACGCCCCACACGCACTCGACGGGCAGGGGGTGGAGAAAGGCGAGCTCGCGGTCCGGCGGCACGGCGAGCAAACCGTCCGGCTTGGCGACCCCACTCGCCACCTTGGCGAGGAACTTCGTGCGAGCGACGCCTACCGTCACCGGCAGCCCGACCCTCTCGCGCACCGCCGCGCGCAGCCGTGCCGCGATTTGCACCGGCGTCCCCGCGATCCATTCCATCCCGCGCACGTCGAGGAAGGCCTCGTCGATCGAGAGCCCCTCGACCACGGGCGACGCGTCCTCGAAGACGGCGAACATCGCGCGGCTCGCCTCGGTGTACGCCGCGTGTCGCGGGGGGACGATGATCGCCTCGGGGCAGAGCCGGCGCGCCTGGCGTCCGCCCATCGCCGTGCGGATTCCGTACGCCTTCGCCTCGTAGCTCGCCGCCAGCACGACGCCGCCGCCGACGATGACCGGCCGGCCACGAAGCCGCGGGTCGTCCCGCTGCTCGACCGACGCGAAGAACGCGTCCGCGTCCGCGTGCAACACGAACATATGTTCGTTGATGTTACAGCTGTGCGAGCGCCGCGTTGAAGCGGTCGATCTCGTCGGCCGTGTTGTAGTGGATCAGGCCGACGCGTACTGCCTCCTGCGGATACGGCAGCTTCTCGCGGAGCCCGAGCGAGTACCAGTTGTCGTGGGCCCACACGCCGAAGCCCTGCTCGGCCATCCGGGCCGCAACGTCGGCGGCCGGCACCACCTCGACGTTGAGCAGGAAGGTCGGGACACGCCCGTCCATCGACGGTAGCCCGTAGACCGTGACCGACTCGGGCAGCCCGTCGATGAAGCGCTGGCCCAGCTCACGCTCATAGGCCGCGATCGCCGACATCCCGCCGAGCGATTCGAGGTAGCCGATCGTCGCCGAGAACCCGGCGAGGAGCTCGTACGGCGCAGTGCCGGGCTCGAACTTCCGGCCGACGGGAACCGACGCTGCCGGGCGCGCCTTGTACGGACGCCACGACTCGAGCAGGTCGTGCCGGCCGTACGCGAGCCCGAGGTGTGGGCCGCAGAACTTGTACGCCGAGCAGAGGTAGATGTCGCAGCCGAGCGCCTGCATGTCGGTCGGGACGTGAGCCGCGTACTGCACCGCATCCACCCAGCAGAGCGCGCCGGCGGAGTGCGCGAGCTCCGAGACGCGCGCGACGTCGACGATCGTCCCGACGGCGTTGGACGAAGCGACGCACGCGACGACACGAACGCGGTCGTCGAGCTTCCGCTCGAGATCGTCGAGGTCGAGGCGAAGGTCCGGCCTGACGTCGATCCAGTCGAGCTCGAAGCCACGGTCGGCCGCCAGCTCGACCCACGGCGAGACGCCGCCGTCGTGGTCGAGCCGCGAGACGAGAATGCGGTCGCCCTCGCTCCAGTCGCGCGCGGCCGTCCGCGACAGAGCGAAATCGAGCACCGTCATGTTCTGGCCGAAGATCACGTCGTCGGCCGAGCACCCGAGGAAGCGCGCGCCGTCGTCGCGCGCCGTCGAGAGGATCTCCTCGACGAGGTGGCTTGTCCTGTAGAGCGCGCCGATGTTGGCCGACGCCTCGCGCATCGAGCGCGCGATCGCATCGCCGACCTCGTCGGGCACCTGCGTGCCGCCCGGCGCATCGAGGAAGACGAAGCCGTCCTCCTGTAGCGACGAGAAGCGCGCCCGGGCTGCTTCGACGTCCAATAGGGTCGCTGCCATGGGGCGACCTTACCCCCGCATCATCCTCGGTTGCGGCAACTTCGGCGGCATCGGCTCGGCGCCCGCCTTCTTCGGTCAGGGCGAGACGCTGG
>DASXKE010000151.1:0-8121 GCA_036496985.1 Gaiellaceae bacterium
CCGCTGCTCGCGGTCGCGCTCGTCGCGCTCGCGCTCGAAGCGGCGCCGCAACTCCGGCTGGCCGGTGTCGCCGCGGCGGCCTGCTTCGCGCTCGCCGCCGCGGTTCGCGCCGAGCGCGCCCGCGCCGAGCTGCGTGCGATCCGCCGCAGCGCCGATCGGCTGATCCTCGGCTCGGCGGTCGGCGTCGAGGGATCGGATGTCGTGCGCTGGCGGACCCGCGAGCTCGTCGATCCCGCGACCCGTGAAGGCCTCGCGCGCGAAGTCGACCAGACGCTGCGAAGAATCGATCCCGCCCGGCTGCCGTCGGCCTCGCCGCTGCGACGAGGCGTTGCGCGCCGGCACGCGGAGATGCTGCGGCGGCTCGAGGAGCGGATGCTCGACGACCGGCCCGTCACCGCACGAGGCGTGCTGCAGCTCCGGCGACTCTTGCGCGACCCGGCCAGTCCGCTCTACGACGGTCACGCCGGAGATCTCAGCCGCGCGCTCGCCCGCGTGCTCGTGGAGCTCGAGCCGTGAGTGCCACGACGCGACCCGAGGAGCAGACGCTCGAGCCGAAACGTCTGCGGCGCGTGTTCGTCGGCCGGCCGATGCGCACCGGCCAACTTCACGAGACGCTGCTGCCGAAATGGCTTGCGCTGCCGATCTTCGCGTCCGACCCGCTCTCGTCGGTCGCATACGCGACGGAGTCGGCCCTCGTCGTGCTCGTCGCCGCCTCGGCCAGCGCGGCGCATCTCGTATTCCCGATCTCGATCGCGATCGCGGCCCTGCTCGCTATCGTCGTCCTCTCGTACCGGCAGACCGTGCGCGTGTACGAGACGAGCGGCGGCGCGTACGTCGTCGCCCGCGAGAACCTCGGCACAGCACCGAGCCTCGTCGCGGCCGCAGCGCTCCTGACGGATTACGTGCTCACCGTCGCGGTCTCGATCTCGGCCGGGATCTACGCGATTACCTCGTTCGCGCCGTCGTTGAGCTCGCACAAGGTCGCGCTCTCGCTCGCGTGTCTCTTGGTCATCGTCCTCGCGAACCTGCGCGGCGTGCGGGAGTCGGGGCTCTTCTTTGCGCTTCCGACCTACGCGTTCGTCACCTCGATCTTCCTGCTCATCGGCGTCGGGGTCGTCGAGGACGTGACGGGGAACTTGCACCGGGCGGTCGTCCCGAACCCGCTGCCGGCGGGCGTCGGAGCAATCAGCCTCTTCGTCCTGCTGCGTGCGTTCGCGTCGGGCTCGACCGCACTGACCGGCGTGGAGGCGATCGCGAACGGCGTCAACGCCTTCCGGTTCCCCCAGGGAAAGAACGCGGCCACGACGCTCGCCGTGCTCGGGACGCTCGCCGTCACGATGTTCATCGGCGTTTCGTACCTCGCGGTGCAGGTGCACGCACTGCCGAGCTCGACCGACTCGGTCGTGTCTCAGATCGCGCGCTCGGTCTTCCCGTCCGGTTCGTTGGGCGGCTTCATGTACTACGCGGTGCAGGGGACGACGCTGCTCATCCTCGTCCTCGCTGCGAACACGTCGTTTCAGGGCTTCCCGCGGCTCTCGGCGCTGCTTGCACGCGACCGGTTCGCCCCGCGCCAGTTCTCGAACCTCGGCGACCGGCTTGTCTTCTCGAACGGGATGCTGGTGCTCGCCGCGGCCGCGGCCGGCCTGCTCGTCATCTACAAGGCCAACACCAACAGCCTGATCCACCTTTACGTGATCGGTGTCTTCACCGCCTTTACGGTCTCGCAGCTGGGGATGGTGCGGTACTGGTTCCGCACGCGTACGCCGGGCTGGCGCGGGCGTGCGCTCGTGAACGGCGTCGGCGCCACCGCCACCGGTCTCGTCACTGCGATCGTGATCTGGACGAAGTTCGCCGAAGGGGCGTGGCTCGTCACGGTTGCGATTCCGATCATCGTCCTCGCGATGCTCGGTGTGCGCCGGCACTACCGGCGGGTCGGAAGGCGCCTGAGTGCCGGAGCCGCTGCCGTCGCATCGGCCCCCGAGGCGCGCAACCGGACCCTGCTCGTCGTCGAAGAGCTCGACGCTGCGGCCGAGCGGGGGCTCGCCTTCGCGCGCACGATCGCCCCGGACGGCTTCCGGGCGATCCACGTCCCGCGCCGCGGCAGCGACCCCGGGATCGGCCCGCGCTGGTTCCATCTCGCCCGCGGCGCGCCGCTGCTCGAGACGCTCGACCCCCACGGCGGCACCGTCGACGCGGTGCTCGAGCAGGTCTGGCGGCTCCCGCGCGGGGAATCCGACTTCGTCACCGTCGTTGTCCCGGAGCAGTTCCGCCGCCGAGCGCTCGCCGAGGAGGTGCGGCATCCGTTCGAGTTCGCGCTCAAACTGCGGCTGCTGGCCGAGCCCGGGGTGGTCGTTGCCGACCTGCCGACGGTGGACGAGGGCGCGGGCGGCCGGCCGCTCGCGGTGCGGATCTTCGTCTCCGGTGCCAACGCTGCCTCGATGCGCGCGCTGAACTGGGCCGAAGCCGTCGGCCTTCCCAACACGCGGGCCGTCAATTTCGCCTTCGACGAGATCGAGGCTGCCGAGATCCGGCGCAAGTGGCTCGCGCAGGACGCAAGGGTGCAGTTGGAGGTGCTCGCAGCGCCATATCGGGACATCGGCGACCCACTTCTCGCCTATCTACGCGAGCTCACCGGCGAGGGCTACGACGTCGTCGTGGTCATCCCGGAGTTGATCCTCCGCGGCTGGGCCCGCCTCCTCCACAACCAGCGCGCCCTCTATCTGAAGCGGCTGCTGCTCGTCGAGCCCCACGTGATCGTCGCATCGGTCCCCTACCAGCTCATCCGGTGAAAACGCCGAACATCCGCGCTCTTCACCGTGGCGCGCGGCGGTTCGCACTGCAGACACAGGCAGTCGCCTACCGCAGCATCGTGGTGCCGCTGCTCGATCGGGACGAGACCGGGCATGCTCTCGACCTCGCCTGCCGCCTCGCGGCCGATCGTGGCGCTCGGATCCTCCTCGTTGCGCCGCTCGTCGTAGAGCGCGAGCTCCCGCTGAACGCGCACATGGACGGCGGCCTCACGGATCTGAAGAAGCGGCTCGAGTCGGCGACTGCGGTCGCGGCGTCGTACGGCGTCAGCGTCCGGCGAGAGCTCGTGCGGACTCGGCCGGGGAGCCTGGGCGAGGACGTCGTGCGTGTCGCCGCCGAGCATCGAGCCGAGCTCGTCGTCGTCGGCGCGCCCGTCGAGTCGCGGCGCGGCTTCCATCGCGCCTTTCCCCGCGAGGTTCTCCTGCTCGTCCGCGACGCGCCGTGCCGCGTGATGATCGCGACCGGCCCACTTGCGGGGATGGGAGGGCTTGGCGAGACCGTGCCCGATGCTGGGGTGCTCTGGGCGTCGCCAGGCAAGGACGCAGGGAGCGCCGATAGCGGTGTGCTACCGGCGCGACCGAGGACACAGCAGCCGGCGTAGCCGGCCGACGAGCGAAGCGAGGAGTCGCGACGCTCAGTGAGGCCCTGCGGCATGGCCACTGTTTCGCCAAGCCTTCCTAGTTCAACCGCGGAGCGCACTACAGTCACGCCGTGGCACGACGGCGTCGCCAGGCCCAGCAGCTCGAGCGCGTCCTCGGAACGAACGCGCTCTTCGCGACCGCCTACGGCAACGTCGGCTCGTCGATCTATTACGCCCTTGGCGTAGTCGCGGTCGCGGCGCTCGGCCTGACGCCGATCGTCTTCATCATCGCCGGCCTCATCTTCGCGTGCACGGCCGCCACGTACGCCGAGGGGACGGTCCGATTCCCCGAGGCAGGAGGCTCGTCGAGCTTCGCCCGGCACGCGTTCAACGAGACCGTCTCGTTCGAGGCGGCCTGGGCGCAGATGCTCAACTACGTCGCGACGATCGCCGTCTCGGCGTTCTTCGTCCCGCACTACCTCTCCGTCTTCTGGGCGCCGCTCGCCAAGAACCCGTGGGACATCGTCGGCGGGATCGTCGTGATCGCGGCGCTCGTGGTCCTGAACATCGTCGGCGTGCAGGAGTCGGCCAAGGTCAACGTCGTGCTCGCGGTGACCGACTTCGCGACGCAGCTCCTGCTCGTGCTGCTCGGCTTCGTCCTCGTCTTCTCGCCGCACATCCTCATCTCGAACATCCACCTCGGCGTGGCCCCGACCTGGAACAAGTTCTTCATCGCCATCCCGATCGCGATGCTCGCCTACACCGGCATCGAGACCGTTTCGAACATGTCGGAGGAGGCGCGCGACCCCGTTCGGACCGTGCCGCGGGCGGTGAAGTACGTCGCGATCGCAGTCTTCGCCATCTACTTCACGCTGCCCTGGGTGGCGCTCTCGGCGATGCCGGTCTTCCACAGCGCTCACGGCTACACGACCTGTCTAGCGGAGCCGCCCACCGTCAAGTGCCAGGGGCACCCGGGGTACCAGAACGATCCGGTGCTCGGGCTCGTGAACAACCTCGGCCTGGGCGGCGGGATCACGCACGTGCTGCAGATCTACCTCGGGATCCTCGCCTCGACGATCCTCTTCATCGGCGCCAACGCCGGCGTGATCGGCGCCTCCCGGATCACGTACGCGATGTCGGGCTACCGGCAGTTGCCACTCGTCTTCCGCAAGATCCACCCGAAGTTCAAGACGCCGTGGCTGGCGCTCGTGTTCTTCGCCGGCACGATCCCGATCCTGCTCACCCTCTCGGGCAAGACGCTGTTCCTCGGCACGATCTACTCGTTCGGAGCGACCTTCTCGTTCACGGTCGCGCACGCCTCGGTGATCCGGCTGCGGATGAAGCAACGCGACAGCGACAGCGACGAGGTGGCTTTCAAGCCGTGGCCGAACTTCCACTGGCGAGGCGTCAACTGGCCCCTGTTCGCGATCGTCGGCGGGCTCGGGACGGGGCTCTCGTGGCTCGTGATCGTGATCCAGTCGCCCTCGATTCGTTACACGGGTCTCGCCTGGCTCGTGCTGGGCTTCGGCTTCTACGTCTTCTACCGGCGACGCATCGTGAAGGCCCCGTTGACCGAGACGATCCGCGCGCCCGTCGAGTTCGGGCCGGCTGCGGTGCTCGAGTTCCGCAGCATTCTCGTGCCGATCGCGCACGGGTACGCCTCCGACGAGGCGATGGACTTCGCGTGCCGGCTCGCGGCGGAGCGGCGCGCGTCGATCGTCGCGTTCACTGCGATCGAGGTGCCGCTCGACCTGCCGCTCGACGCCGACCTGCCGGACGACGTGCACGAGGCAAACCAGCAGCTCGACGAAGCCCGTGCGATCGGCGACTCGTACGGCATCACCGTGATCGGACGCATCGCGCGCACCCGGAAGATCGGTCGCGCCATCGTCGACGAGGCGATCCGCCGAGACTCGGAGATCATCGTCATGGCCGGCCCACGTCGCATGCAGTTGCAACGCGGGCGGCGCCAGATCTTCGGCGACGCTGTCGACTTCGTGCTTCGCCACGCGCCGTGCCGGGTGATGGTCGCGACTCCGCGCGAGCGTGCGGCGTGAGCTTCCACCGGCGGGCGGTCTACGTCTTCGGCGTGCTCGCGATCGTGCTGGGCATCGCGCTTCTCGCCGAAACGGCCGCTCTGGGCGGCGGCACGGTCGGGTTCGCGCTCGGCCTCCTGTTCGTCGGGCTCGGCGCGGGAAGGATTTACCTCCTGCGTCGCCGCTAGACGGACTAGTCTCGCCTCTCAATGGCTCGCAAGCTGCCGCGGCTGCAACGTGTGCTCGACGCGCCGGATCTCGCCTCGGTCGCATACGGCGAGGTCGCGTCGTCTCTCTACTTCGCGCTCGGGATCGTCGCTCTGCATGCGCTCGGCTTCACGCCGGTCGTGCTCGCGATCGTGGGCGTCCTGTTCCTGATCGTGACGATGTCGTACGCCGAAGGGACGACGTCGATCGGTGAGACGGGCGGCGCCGCGACGTTCGTCCGCGTCGCTTTCAACGACCTGGCGGGATTCATGACGGGCTGGGCGCTCTTCCTCGACTACGTGATCGTGATCGCGCTCTCGGCGCTCTTCTTCCCGCACTACCTGGGGCTTGCGCTCGGCATGCACTCGATCGCGCGGCACCCCGGCGACCTGATCGTCGGCTGCCTCGTGATCGCGGCGATCGCGGTCGTGCGCCTGCTCCGGCCGACGAGGTTCTACTCCTTCAGCCTGGCCGTGCCGCTGCTGGATCTCGTCACCCAGCTGCTGCTCGTGCTGCTGGGTTTCGCCTTCCTCTTCTCTCCGGCCGCGCTCACGCGCGGGCTCCACCTCGGCACGCAGCCGTCGTGGCACGAGATCGCCTTCGCGTTCCCGCTCGCGCTGCTCGCGTACACGGGCCTCGAGACCGTTGCGAACCTCGCCGAGCAGGTGCGCCAGCCGGGCCGCGACCTGCCGCGGAGCCTCTTCACCGGCATCGGTGCGGTCGTCCTCGTCACAGTGCTGATCGCGCTCGTCGCGCTCTCGGCCTACCCGGCGCACAACGGCACGACGGAGCTCGGCACGACCTGGCTGAAGGCGCCGCTGATGGGTGTCGTCTACGCGCTCGGCCCGCACGTCGCCTACTGGCTCGAGCGCGCGCTGCGCGTCTACGTCGGCCTGACGGGCGCGCTCATCCTGCTCGTGGCGGCGATCACCTCGAACTCCGGCTTCGGACGGCTCGCGTTCTCGCTCGCTGAGCACGGTCAGCTGCCGCGACGCTTCGGCCGGCTGAGCCGCCGCAGCCTTCACTCGCCGGAGACGGTGATCTCGGCCGCGACGATCTCGATCGTCCTCCTGATCGCGTCGGACTTCACTTCGAACTCGGTCGCCTTCCTCGCGAGCCTCTTCAGCTTCGGCGTGCTGATCGCGTTCACGGCCGCGCAGCTTGCGGTGCTGAAGCTCCGCTTCTCGAAGCCCGATCTCGAGCGTCCTTTCCGGGTGCCGCTGTCGATTCGCTTTCGAGGTGCCGACGTCCCGTTGCCGACCGTCGTCGGTGTGCTCGCGACGACGGCGATTTTCGTCGCGGCGATGGCCACCCACATCGGCGCCCGTTACGCCGGGCCGATCTGGCTTGCCTGCGGGGTGGTCGTCTATCTCCTCGTCCGGCGCGGTCGCGGCACCGGCCTGCTCGAGCACGTCGAGCCCGTCGAGGATGAGGCGCTGCCGCAGGCGGAGTTCTCGAAGATTCTCGTGCCGATGAAGCTCGGCGAGATCGGCGAGGAGATGGTCGCGACGGCGGTCAAGCTGGCGCAGGAACGCGGCGCCGCCGTCGTGGCGCTCCATGTGATCAAGGTGCCGCTCGACCAGCCGCTCGACTCCGAGCTCCAGCAGAAGGAGGAGGCGGCTGCGGAGTCGCTCGCGGAGGCGGTTGCACTGGGTGCAGATCACGGCGTCGTGGTCGAGGGCCGCTCGATCCGCGCCCGGTCGATCGGGGACGCGATCGTCAGGGCGACCGAGGAGACCGGTGCGGACTTGATCGTCCTCGGTTCCTCGCCTCGCTGGCGGCGGCAGTCGCGCTTCTTCTCACCGACCGTCGACTACGTCCTCCGCAGGGCTCCGGCCGAGGTCCTCGTCGTCGCGTTCCCGCAGGGCGTGCTCGAAGAGGTCTAGCGAGCTACATTCCGCACAGTCATGGAAGGCGAAATGCTGGAGGCGCTCGTCATCGGGTGCGGTCGCGTGGGTTCCGCGATCGCGCTCCAGCTGCACCAGGAAGGCTGGCACGTGACCGTCGTCGACGAGAACGAAGACGCCCTGTCGCGGCTCGGTGAGAACTGGCCCGACGTGTTAATCGTCGGACACGGCATGGACGCCGACCTGCTGCGCGAGGCGGGCATCGAGGATGCCGACGCCGTCATCGTCGCCACCGACGGCGACAACACGAACATCATCATCGGCCAGGTCGCGCAGAAGCGATTCGACGTCCGCTGCGTCGTCGTGCGCGTGCTCGACCCCGCCCGCGCGAAGTTCTACAAGGAGCGTGGCCTGGCGACCGTCAATCCCACGAGTGTCGCGATCGACGAGCTGATGAACGCGGCGCGGACGTGCGCGATCCCGACTCCGGAGACCGCAGAGCCGGAAGAAGCGGTGAGCTGATGTACGTCATCGTCGCCGGCGGCGGCAAGATCGGCGCGAACGTCACGCGCTCCCTCCTCAGGCTCGGCAGCGAGGTGACGCTGATCGAGCAGAAGCGCGACCGCTTCGAGTCGCTCGAGGA
>DASXKE010000152.1:0-9210 GCA_036496985.1 Gaiellaceae bacterium
GCTCGCACACGTACCGCTGCTCAACCAGGAAGGCGCGCGCGTCATCCGCTCCCACCACGAGCGGTGGGACGGGAACGGGTACCCAGACAGGCTCTCGGAGGAGAGCATCCCGCTCGGCGCACGCATCTTCGCCGTCGTCGATTCGCTCGACGCGATGACCGACCAGCGCCCGTACCGCGCGCCGGTCAGCTGGGACGCGGCCGCGGCGGAGATCCGCCGTTGCCGTGGCGCCCAGTTCGACCCCGACGTCGTGGACGGCTTCGAGGCCTGCGAGCCGGAGCTCTACCGCCTCCACGAGGCGGAGCTCGCTGCCTAGGGAGGAGTGCTCGGGGAGGGCGGCGCAGTGCCGCCCTCCCACTCAGAGGCTCAGTGCGTGCGCCCCGTCCAGAGCCGCAGGCGCGTGACGCCCGAGCGACCCGTGCCGTGCTTCAGCCCGCTCGCGCTGAGACACGTCGGATTGACCTCCTGGAGGTCCGCGGTCGGGCTCGCAGCATTGATATCGAGCGCCGTCCTGGCCGTCGCGCTTGCGGGTGGTGTCCCGGGCGCCCCGAACAAGAAGCCCAGGGTCGTGGTGCCGACCTGGCTCACCGGCAGAGTGATGAGGTTGCCCTTGGAGTCGAGGTAACAGCCCCCGACGATGTCGGCGAGCGCGATGGTCAGCTTCTTGACCGCCGTCTCGTCCTTCTTCAGGGCAGCAACCTGCTTCTTGAGCGCACTGAACTGCTTCGCCGAGGGTCCCTTCGCCTGCTGGGCCCGCTGCGAAGCCGGCGACGCGGCGACGTACATGGCTGCCGCGACAACGGCGACCCCGACGAAGATCAGGAAACGCTGCATCTATTCCCTCCTTGTGGCCCCCCGCCACTCCGCGGGGAATGCAATGACTCAATAGCTACTTCGCGGCCCTGTCAAATCCTGGGCAGGCCCGACCGGACGGCGCTACGACGTCGGCAGTCCAACGGGGCAGGCCACCCCTGTGCCGCCGAGCCCGCAGTAGCCGTTCGGGTTCTTCGCGAGGTACTGCTGGTGGTAGTCCTCGGCGTAGTAGAACGGCCCCGCTTCGGCGATCTCCGTCGTGATCTCGCCGTATCCGACGCGCGAGAGCTCGGCCTGGAACATGTCGCGTGACGCCTCCGCCGCGGCGCGCTGCGAGTCGTTCGCCCAGTAGATCGCCGAGCGGTACTGGGTGCCCATGTCGTTCCCCTGCCGCATCCCCTGGGTCGGATCGTGGTTCTCCCAGAAGAGACGAAGCACCCCCTCGAGCGAGATGACTGCCGGATCGAAGACGGCGAGCACGGCCTCGGTGTGGCCGGTGCGCCCGCTGCACACTTCTTCGTAGGTGGGGTTCGGGGTGTAGCCGCCCGCGTAGCCGACCGCCGTCGTGTAGACGCCCTCGGCCTGCCAGAAGACGCGCTCGGCGCCCCAGAAGCAGCCCATCCCGACCACGAGCTGCTCCAGGCCGTCGGGAAACGGTGGCTGGAGCGGCGTACCGAGCACCTCGTGCCGCTCGGGCACGGGGAGCGGTGTGTCGCGCCCCGGGAGCGCATCCTCGGGCTTGACCTGCTCGGTTTTCTTCGTGAAGAGAAACATGCTCCCAGCTTACGCGGAGCCACCCTCCTGACCGAGCTCCTCGGCGACGGATCCTTCGATCTCGCGCTCCGCCCGCTTCTGCAGCTCGCCCTCCTTGCGCCGCGTCCAGACGACGAAGGCGACGAGGATCACCACCGAGCCGATGCCGATTGTGACGTCGATCGTCGTGCTCAGCTTCTTCAAGGTCGCGCCGAACACGTAGTAGACGACGCCGTAGAGCGTCGCCCAGACGATCCCGCCCGCGGCGTTGAAGAAGAGGAAGCGCCGCCACTCCATGTGGTTCGCGCCGGCGAGGAACGCAGCCCAGGTGCGGAGGATCGAGACGAAGCGGCCCCAGAACACGACCTTGCCGCCGTGGCGGCGGAACAGCCAGATCCCGATCTTGAGCCGGCCCTCGTGCAGATGGATCCTGTGGCCGTACCGCAGGAGGAGCCTCGCGCCGCCGTAGCGGCCGATCGAGTAGCCGATGTTGTCGCCGATGATCGCCGCCGCCGCGGCGACGGCGACGATCGCCCAGATCTCGAGTTTGTGCGTCGTGCCCGCATAGAGCGCAGCTGCGATCAATGCCGTCTCGCCCGGGACCGGGAGGCCGATGCTCTCGAGCATCACGAGCAGGAACACGACGAGGTAGCCGTAAGACTCCAGCCAGGCATTGATCGTGTCCGTCGAGACGAAGAAGGCGACTGTCATCGCTACATCCTCACCGCACGCTCACCGATGAGCGCTAGGTTCAAGCCATGATCGAGGCGCACGAGCTCACCAAGGACTACGGATCGAAGCGCGCGGTCGACGGGCTCAGCTTCAGCGTGCGCCCCGGAATCGTGACCGGCTTCCTCGGCCCCAACGGCTCGGGCAAGTCGACGACGATGCGCCTGATCCTCGGCCTCGACGCCCCGACGCGCGGGGACGTGACCGTGAACGGCCGCCACTACCGCGACCATGCCGCGCCGCTGCACGAGGTCGGCGTGTTGCTCGAGGCGCGCTCCGTTCACACGGGCCGGTCGGCGTACAACCACTTGCTCGCGCTCGCGCAAACGCACGGAATCCCGAAGCAGCGCGTCTCGGAGGTCATCGACCTCGTCGGTCTCCACGAGGTTGCGCGCAAACGCAGCGGCCAGTTCTCGCTCGGCATGGGCCAGCGGCTCGGCATCGCCCAGGCGCTGCTCGGCGACCCGAAGACGGTCATGCTCGACGAACCGGTCAACGGACTCGACCCGGAAGGCATCCACTGGGTTCGCAACCTGCTCAAGAGCCTCGCCGCCGAGGGCCGCACCGTTTTCGTCTCCTCCCACCTCATGAGCGAGATGGCGCTCACCGCCGACCATCTGATCGTGATCGGACGCGGCAAGCTGATCGCCGACACGAGCGTCGACGACTTCGTGGCTCGCGCCTCGCAGAAAGTCGTGGTCGTCCGGTCGCCCGAGCTCGACCGGCTGCGAACGGAGCTGGCCGGCCCGGCCGTCTCGTTCGAGGTCGCAGAGCGCGGCGCGCTCGAGGTGCACGGGCTGACCGCCGAGCAGGTCGGTGACGCCGCCGCAGCCGCCGGAATCGTGCTCCACGAGCTGACACCGCAACAGGCCTCGCTCGAGGAGGCGTTCATGAACCTCACGCGCGACGACGTCGAGTTCGCCGCGGAGCTCGAGGAGGCGGTCGCATGAGCGCCGTGACGCCGAACGTGCAGCTTCCGCGCCTCGAGACGACGGGTCGTCTCGCGTTCCATCGCATCCTGCTCTCGGAGTGGACGAAGCTCCGCTCGGTGCGATCCACCTTGTGGTCGCTCGGGGTCGGCGTCCTCCTCACGATCCTCTTCCCCGTCCTCTTCTCCTTCGTCACCCGATCGCACTGGAGCTCGATGTCGCCCTCCGATCGCGCCGGGAGGCACCCACTCGACATCGCACTCGCCGGCGTCAACGTCGCGCAGCTCGCCATCGCCGTGCTGGGCGTCCTGCTGATCAGCGCCGAGTACTCGACCGGCTCGATCCGCTCGACGTTCACCGCTGTGCCGAAGCGGCTCCCCGTGCTCTGGGCCAAGGTCCTCGACTACGCGGTCGTCTCGTTCGCCCTCGTCTTGCCGGCTGTGCTGATCAGCTTCTTCGCGAGCCAGGCGATCCTTCACAACATTCCGCAGCTTCAGATCTCGTTCTCGCAGCCCGGCGTCGCAAGGGCGGTGATCGGCGGCGCGGTGTACGTCGTGCTCGTCGGGATCTTCGCGCTGGCGATAGGCGCGATCGTGCGGAACACTGCGGGCGGAATCGCGGCGTTCGCGGCGATCTTCTTCGTCCTGCCGCCGTTGATGTTCACGCTCCCGACGAGTTGGAACAACGCGATCAGCCAGTACCTGCCGAGCGAGGCGGGTCGGCAGATCTTCGCGCTCCATCACGCCGCCCACACGCTCAGACCGCTCACGGGCGGCCTCGTCTTCGTCGCCTACTGCGCCGCTGCGCTACTCATCGCCGCCGTCCTGCTCGCTCGCCGGGACGTCTGAGACCCGGCCCGTAGGCGCGACTGCCACCATGGTGGCGTGAGCACCGAGGAATCGCGTACAGGTCGCGTCCTCACCGACGCCGTCGCCCTCGGATCCGCCGCGGCGAACGCGTTCGCGCGGCGGCTGACGATCGCGCTCGGAGGCGAGGAGCGCACCCGCGTGATCATCGTGCTCGCCGCGATTCTCGGTCTGAGCGGCGCGGACGCCGCGACGGTCGGTGCGTCTGCGAGCGAGCTCCGTTCGGGCCTGCACATCACGAACACGGACATCGGCCTGCTCGTCGCGGTCAGCTCCCTGGTGGGTGCGATCGCGACGCTGCCCTTCGGCGTCCTCGCCGACCGCGTAACGCGAACGCGGGTGCTCGGATTCACGATCGTCCTCTGGGGCTTCGCGATGCTCTGGAGCGCGACCGCCGCGGACTTCACCCACCTCCTCTGGGCGCGCCTCTTCCTCGGCGCCGTGACTGCCTCGGCGGGACCGATGGTCGCCTCCCTTGTCGGCGACTGGTTCGGCAGCTGGGAGCGCGGGCGAATCTACGGCACCATCCTCGCCGGCGAGTACGTCGGCGCCGGCGTCGGCTTCGCGGTCACCGGCAACATCGCCGCCCTCTCCTGGCGCGCCGCGTTTGTCATCCTCGCTCTGCCGGCCTTCGTGCTCGCCGTCGTCGTGTGGCGCCTGCGGGAGCCCGAGCGCGGAGGCAAGGGCGTGCTCGCCCACGACTCGGAGCCGCCGCCACTCCCGGAGCCCGACGACACGCCGAGCGAGACCGACGCGCAACGGCTCGCGCGCGAGCACGGCGTCGTGCCCGACCCGGAGCTCGTCATCGACCCGGGTACGGCGCGCAGCATGGGTCTCGTGAGCGCTACCCGCTACGTGCTACGCGTGCGGACGAACGTCGTCCTGATCGCGGCAAGTGTCTGCGGCTACTACTTCCTCGCCGGCCTGCAGACGTTCGGCCTCGAGTTCTCGAAGGAGCAGTACGGGATCGACCAGGCGCTTGCCAGCTCGCTCCTGCTCGTCGTCGGCCTTGGGTCGCTTGCCGGCGTCCTGGCCGGCGGCCAGCTCGGCGACCGGCTGCTCAAGCGAGGGCTGCTCAACGCCCGCGTCCTGACGCCGGCGATCGCGGCCGCGCTGACGACCGGGCTGTTCGTCCCGGCGCTCCTCACGCGTGGAGCCGTGACCGCCGTGCCGTACCTCGTCGCGGCCGCCTTCTTCCTCGGGATGCAGAACCCACCGCTCGACGCGACGCGGCTCGACATCATGCCGCCGCTGCTCTGGGGACGCGCCGAAGCGGTGCGCACGATGCTGCGCTCGCTCGCGATGGCCCTCGCTCCACTCCTCTTCGGCGCCGTTTCCGACCACGTCTTCGGCGGCGGGCGCTCGGGCCTGCAGTGGACGTTCCTCGTGATGATCCTCCCGCTCGGCGCGAGCTCGTGGCTCTTGTTCAAGGGCCTGCGGACGTACCCAGGTGACGTCGCCACCGCTGCCGCAAGCGCAGACGACGCGCCCGGCTACCCTCAGTTCAAGGATCACTGGGGTCTGTGATGAGCACCGGCGACATCTTTCTCGTTCTCTCTGCCTTCCTCGCTAGCGGGGTCGAGTTCGTCGAGGCGCTGACGATCGTCCTCGCCGCCGGCCTGGCGCGCGGCTGGCGCTCGTCGCTCGCAGGCCTCGGCGCGGCGACGGTGGTGCTCGCGATCGTCGTCGCGCTGCTCGGCCCGGCGCTGACGAAGATCCCGCTCAACGGGCTTCGGCTCGTCGTCGGCGGACTGCTGCTCATCTTCGGACTGCAGTGGCTGCGCAAGGCGATCCTCCGCGCGAGCGGCTACAAGGCGCTGCACGACGAGGACGCGATCTTCTCGCGCGAGCTCGCGGACGCCCAGGGCGTCGCGCACGTGGAGCGCGCGGGAGTCGACTGGTACGGGTTCACCCTCGCCTTCAAGGGCGTGCTCCTGGAAGGGCTCGAGGTCGTGTTCATCGTCCTCACCTTCGGCAGCGCGCAAGGCTCGATCCCGCTCGCGGCGGCAGGCGCGGCCTGCGCGCTCGTCCTCGTCGCGGGTGTCGGCATCGCAGTGCGGGCTCCTCTCGCCCGCGTCCCCGAGAACGCGATGAAGTTCGCCGTCGGCGTCATGCTGACCACGTTCGGGATCTTCTGGTCGGTCGAGGGCGCAGGTGCGGACTGGCCGGGCTCGGACGCGGCGATCCTCGGCGTGCTCGCTTTCGTCCTGGTCTGCGCGTTCCTGCTGGTGCGGCTGCTGCGGCGCGAGCGGCTCGAGGCCGTGCCGGCATGAAGCGGCTCTCGGCATTCGGCCGCTTCTGGTGGGACTTCGTGGTGGGCGACGACTGGCTCGTCGCGGTGCTCGTCGTGGTCGGGATCGGCGCGACCGCGATCCTCGCTACGACTGACATCGCGGCGTGGTGGCTGCTGCCCGTCGCAGTGCCGGTGATCCTCTGGCTTTCGCTGCGGCGGGCGATACGCTCGGCCTGACCGGCGGGCCCGTAGCTCAGCTGGTTAGAGCAGCGGACTCATAATCCGTTGGTCCTTGGTTCGAATCCAAGCGGGCCCATGCAGTTCAAAGGGTTCACGCTCCCGCAGGATCCACTGAGGGTGTGGTGCTTCCACCTACACGTCGGGTAACGATTCCCGCAGAATGGCGTCCGCGATGAAGGTCTTCCAGCACGAGACACGTCTGCGCACTGCCGGTGGGCTCACCGTCACCGACATCACCGAGGACGTGCAGAACGCGGTGCGCGAGAGCGGCGTCACCGACGGGATCGCCTGCATCTACTCGCCGCACACGACCTGCTGCGTGCGCGTGAACGAACTGGAGACCGGCTTCCTCGAGGACTTCTGCGACCTCCTCCGCCGGCTCGTGCCGAGCGACAGCTACTACGCGCACGACGACTGGGACCGGCGCACCGAGAACATCTGCCCCGAGGACATGGACCAGGGCAACGGCCACTCGCACTGCATGGCGATGCTGCTCGGCACCGCCGGCGAGTCGGTGCCCGTGCGTGAGGGCGAGCTTCTGCTGGGGACGTGGCAGCGCGTCCTCTTCATCGAGCTCGACCGCGAGCGCGACCGGCGCTGGCTCGTCCAGGTCGTCGGCGCCTAGCCAGCTACCCAGCGCTTCAGCTACCCAGCCCGGGCGCGTCGATCCGGCTCGCGGCTGCGGCCAGAACGAACAGCCGCGGCAAGCGCCACGACGAGCAGAGCCTTCGTCAATGGAATCCGGCGTCGAGGCGCTTTGCGGCCGTCTGGGCCACGCTCTGCACGCTCGAGCTTGTGAGTGCCGAGGTGCTCGCGGCGAGGAGAAACTCGAGGTATGCGCCGTGCGAGAGGACGACGACCGCCTCGTACGCCTTACGGCCGTTCGCCGACGCCTGGAAGATCAGGCCCTGTGCGTTGTCCCCAATGCTGCTCAGGTCCAGCGGAGTCGCCTTGCCGGCCTTGCCCGCCTCGGCGATGACGCCACTCATCGCGATAGCGCCGAAGTACTGAACCTCGAGCGCGTTGTCTCCGACGATCAGCTGCTGCGACATGAGGGCCAACGAGCCCGCGGGCGCCATCGTCAGGTCGTAGACCGACAACGCGTTCGGATCGAGCGCGCCCTTGGTGCTCGTGTAGCCCTTGTGGACGATCGTGGCGCTACCGAGGTCCGTCTTCTTGAGCACCAGCGCCGCGGGCTTCGGACCGTGGGGCGGCGGACCCGGCTTCAGCGGCTGCGGAAGCGCCACGGGCTTCCCGTGCAGGTGGCCGGCCAGGGCGAGCTGCAACCGCTGCCGGAACGCGCGGGCGACCCTCGGAACCAGCTGGGCGGCAGCCGCGGTCGAACCGGCCGAAACAGTCACATCGAGCAGGTACCGGCCGTCCTGCAGCTCGGCGTCGACCCCGTGCACCGGCGGAAGGCTCTTGATCGCGAATGTCCCGGCGTAGACCCAGTGAGGCCCGGGGATCCCCGACAGGCCGAGCTTCTTGACGGTGAGATCGATTCCGAGCTTCTTCACGAACCCGTTGTCCAGCTCCTGGCGGCGCCAGAAATCGAGCCCCTTGCGCGCCTCGGCGGCCGTCCGATACTGCTCGATCCCCGTCTGGATCTGCTGAATCCCGGCAGCGTCGCCGAACTCGTTCCCGTAGTCGAGCATGTAACCGCTCACACGCCCGAGATGCTGCAGCTTCTTGGCGGTCACGTCTCCGGAGGCGTTGCTCGCCTGCGTCGCGTTGGAGGTCACGCCCGAGTCGCGGGCCAGCGGCAACGGGCGGCCGGCCGCGCCGAGCGCCGACTTCGGGAGCGGCACGAGCGCGAGATTGACCTGGGACGCGCCACGCGCGGACGCCGAAGCCGACACGAGAGTCACAGCGAGCAGCGCCGCGCCGAGCAGAAGCTTTTTCACCGAGCTCCCCTGCTCAGTGGCCGTTGATCGAGAAGTGCATGTAGTCCTTCGTGGAGCCGACCCACGAGCCTCCCCAGCCCCAGCCGATCGAGGCGAAGGCTCGGCGCGCGGCCGGCGTGACCATGCCCGGCCGAACATTGGACCGCTTCAGGTACGAGAGCGCCGTCTTGTCGCGCGTCATGCCGCACCCGACGTACGGGTTCTCCCGCGGATCGAGGTCGACCGCCTCGCCGAACGCGTGCATCGACCAGTGGTGCGTCGTCGTGCTGCCGCTGCAGGGCGAAGCGGCCGCGTCGCGGCACTCGAAGGACGCGGTCACGTCGCCGTTCTGGTCGGGATGCGCGCCGTACATCGAGGCGAAGGAGCCGTCCCGGATCGGGAACCGCATCCCGTAGAGCTTTGCGAAGACCGTCGAGAGCCCCTGTGCGACCGCCGAGTTCACGACGATCTGGCCGAGATGCGTCTTGTGGTCGAAGCCGTAATAGCGGTACGTGAGCAGGCGCAGCTGAGACATCCACACGGGACAGCCGCGGTGCCACTCGCCGGCCGCCTTGATCTCGTGCGTCTGGGCGGCGGTGAGCCGGGACACGCCTGTTCGCGGCGTCGCGGCGTTGCTCGTCGCGGCGGCGACCGAGAGGACGGCGGCGAGGACGATGGTCGCGGCGGTCTTCATCCGCCGGCCATGGTGCCAGCGATCCGGGCGAGTCGCAGCGGAGGTCTACGCCGCGCGGGCGGCGGTCTGC